>CAXTQJ010000379.1:0-2010 GCA_964246245.1 uncultured Sphingomonadaceae bacterium | reverse complement strand
GCCAGACCGGAACGCTGCCCGACCTCTACCGCGCCTACCGCCTCGACGCCGCCGCGATCGTCGACGCGGCGGCCGAGCTGTTCATCGCCGGGTGAGAGTGCGGGGGATCGCTGGCGGCGGCGCGTAATCGGCGGTATCGGCGGCGGCGTCCGTGCCGCGCGACGAGTCCCCGAGGATCGATGTTCCGCCTGACGCTTGCCCTGACGCTCGCCGCGTCGTCGACCGCGGCGCTCGCGCAGGCGGAGCCCGACGACGACATCGTCGTCACCGCGAACCGCGCCCAGCCGGGGGCGGTGGTCGGCGACATCAAGCCCGAACTCCAGCTCGGCCCCGCCGACATCCGCAGCTACGGCGTGTCGTCGGTCGCCGACCTGCTCAACGAACTCAGCCCGCAGACACGGTCCGATCGCGGCGGCGGGGGCGCGCCGCTGGTGCTCCTCAATGGTCACCGCATCTCGAGCTTCAGCGAGATCCGCGACATCCCCACCGAGGCGATCCTCCGCGTCGACATCCTGCCCGAGGAGGTCGCGCTCAAATACGGCGCTTCCGCCGACCAGCGCGTCGTCAATTTCGTGCTGCGCCCGCGTTTCCGCGCCAAGACCGCCGAGGCGACCGGCGGCACCGCGACCGAGGGCGGCGCGGCGAACGTCGCCGGGACGGGCGACTACCTCCGCATCCAGAAGAACGGCCGCCTTAACCTCGACCTCAAGTCGAACCATACCGACGCGCTGACCGAGGCCGATCGCGGCATCGTCGCGACGCCGCCGCGCACGGCGGTGTCGGGCGACATCCCCGATGTGACCGACTTCCGCACCCTGACCCGCGACAGCGACAGCGAGCAGCTCAACGCGGTCTACAACCACCTGCTGCCCGGCAACCTGTCGGCGACGGCGAACGTCCGCGTCGAGTTCGACCAGTCGGAGGGCGAGAACGGCGTCGGGCTGGTCACCCTCGCGGTGCCGCCGGGAAGCGCGTTCGCCCCGCCGACTTCGGTGTCGCGCTACGCGACCGACCTCGGGCCGCTGCTCGCCGACACGCGGTCGTCAAACATCCATGTCGGGACGACGCTCAACCACGACGGCGCGCATTGGCGCTGGTCGGTCATCGGCAACTACGACCGGACCGACACGCGGACGCGGAACGACACCGGGGCCGACGCGACGGCCTTCGCGGCGCTCGTCGCCGCCGGCGGCAACCCGCTCGCCGCCTTCGGCAACAGCCTGACGTCGCGCACCCCCGACACCGCGCGCAGTCTCGCCCAGACCGGCAGTCTCGACGGGCTGGTGTCGACGTCACCGCTGACACTGCCGGCCGGCGAGGTCGACGTCGCGGTCAAGGTGCTCGGCAGCCTGAGCGGGTTCGACGGCGAGTCGTTTCGCGGCGGCGTCACCCAGCCGACGCACTTCGACCGCGACCTCGTGCAGGGCCAGGTCAACCTCGACGTGCCGCTGACCAGCCGCAAGAAGGACTTCGGCGCGGCGATCGGCGACCTGACGGTCAACGGCAACTTCGCCGCGCAGCACCTGTCGGACTTCGGCACCCTGACCACGGTCGGCTACGGCCTCAACTGGGTGCCGGTGAAGCCGCTTAGCCTTATCGTCAGCCACACCACCGACCATGCCGCGCCGAGCGCGCAGCAGCTCGAGGGGCCGCAGATCGTCACGCCGAACGCGGCGATCTTCGATCCGGCGACGGGAACGACGGCGTTCGTCACCCTCCTCCAGGGCGGCAACCCGGGGCTGCGCGCGAGCGAGCGGCAGGTGACCAAGCTCGAGGCCAACCTCAAGCCGCTGGCCAAGCCCGACCTGACGATCACGGCGAACTACGTCGAGACGCACACGACCAACGCCGTCGCCGCTTTTCCGGCGACGAGCGCGGCGGTCGAGGCGGCGTTCCCCGACCGCTTCGGCCGCGATGCGAGCGGCGACCTGACCAGCCTCGACACCCGCACGGTCAATTTCGCGCGCGAGGACAGCGCGACGCTGCGCTACGGCTTCAACCTGTCGATCC
>CAXTQJ010000378.1:0-2040 GCA_964246245.1 uncultured Sphingomonadaceae bacterium | reverse complement strand
GGGCGGTGTCGTTCCCGTCGCGGCCGGGGCGGGGGGGGGGGCACGGGGCGCGCCGGCCGCCGCGGCCGGCGGCGGGCCATAGCCAGCGGCGTACTTGATCTTGTCCTTGGCGGCGGCGCGGAACGCGGTCAGGTTGGCGACGAGCGATTTCTGCACCGTCTCGCGCTGGACGAGCTGCTGCGCCAGCGTGATCGCCGCTTCGCCGCTGTACGGCACGACCTTGGTGTCGATCACCTTGTTGACGTACATCACCGGGGCCGGCGCGCCCTGCGGCTGGTCGGCGAACATGAAGACTTCCTGCGGATTGCGCGCGAGGATCCTGCCGATCTCGGCGACCAGCGCCGGGTTGACCGTCAGCGCGTCGACCGTGGCGTTGTTGCGGCGGAACTCGATCTTGTTCGTCGTCAGCACCTGCGCGACGTCGGCCATCGTGTTCGCCTTCTCGAGGCCGAGGGTGGCGATGTTGCCCGGACGCAGGAACTGGATCTGCTCGATCGAGTAGATCTTGCGCTGGCCGAACTGGTCGGGATGAGCCTCGATATACTTTTCCGCCGACTCGCGCGTCGTCGGCGGAATCTTCCTCGCGATGTCGCCCTGGAGCGCCTGGACGAGCAGGCCGTCGTCGACCCGACGTTCGGCGAGGATGAAGTCGGGGTTCTTGTCGAGCTTGCGGTCGCGCGCGACATCGGCGAGCATCTTGCGCTCGATGACGCGGCCGAGGACGACCTGCTCGACGGTCTTGTGCGGCACGTCGGCGGGCGGGCGGGCGAGCGCGAGTTCGGAATTGAGCTCGTGGATCGTGATGTCGTCGCCGTTGACCGTCGCCACCACCTGTCCCTTCGGCGTACCGCCGCGATTGCACCCGCCGAGCAGGGCGACTAGCGCCAGCCCCGCTACCAGACCCGTCCGGCCTATCGTCATCGTCATCCCCTATTTCGGCGCGTAGCGCAGCCCTAGCAGTGCCCGCGCGATCACCAATGCCTTTTTCGGCTGCAATCGCAAGAGTCGCCGTCCGATCAGCGTCAGGGTGACCAGCCAGTGCCACGGCAGCAGCAGCGGTGCCCGGCGGCGGATGAAGGCAAGTCGCGACCGTGCGAGATAATAGTCCGACAGCAGGCTGCGCTGGCCCTTCGCCCCGCTCGATCCGATCGAGCCGCCTTCCTTGTGATAGACGATCGCGCCATGGGCGAAGGCGATCGCGAAGCGCCCGGCGTTGCGATACGCCCAGTCGATCTCCTCGAAATACAGGAAATACGACTCGTGCATCGGGCCGATCGCCTCGATAAAACGACGCGAGACGGCGAGCGACGCGCCGAGGACGAAGTCGGTCTCGCGGGCGACGCGCGCCGGATCGAAAGGCGTCCGCGCCAGCGTCCCGCTGCCGATGCCGCGCGACATCCCGGTCCACGGGCTGAAGCGGTGGCCGTTGAGCGCCTGGACGAAGTCGGGCCGGTAGTAATAGCGGACGACCGTGCCGCACATTCCGATGTTGTAGGTCGCGTCCATCCGCGCGACGAGCGCCTGCGCCGCCTCGGGCTCGACCACCGTATCGTTGTTGAGCAGCCAGACATAGTCGGTCCCCGGCGCGCGCAGCAGGAAGGCAATGCCGATGTTGTTGCCGCCCGCGAAGCCGCGGTTGTCGCTCGCCTCGATCACGGTGACCGCGGCGTCGTCGGGGACTGCCGTGGCCGCGTCGGCCGCGCTCAGCCGCCGGACCGTGCGCGCGCCGGCGTATGGTCGCGTCGACAGCCGCGCCATCACCGGCGCGGCGATTGGGGCGCGGCCCCCGCCGCGCAACCCCGGGGGGGGCGACGGCCGCCGCCGCGCTGCCGTCGCCCCAGCGCACGATCGTGTCGACCGAGCCGTCGCCCGAGGCATTGTCGACGACGACGATCCGCAACGGGATGTCCGACCGCAACAGGCTTTCGAGGCATTCGAGGGTGTCGGCGGCGCGTCGCCAATTGACGAGGACGACGCCGAGCCGCGGTTCGGGGGTCATCCGCCGGCCTCCGGTCGTGGCGCGGGTCCGCAGTCGCGGCG
>CAXTQJ010000377.1:0-2052 GCA_964246245.1 uncultured Sphingomonadaceae bacterium | reverse complement strand
GACCGCGACCGGCCTCGCCCACATCGAGGGGACGATCTCGATGGCGCGACTGGCGCCGGGCACCGCGCGCGGTGACTTCTTCATCACCACCGGGCCGCTGTCGTCGCTCGACGCGCACCCGCAGGCGGCGGGCGACAACGCCGGCTTCGCCGCGTTCGGTCACGTCGTCGCCGGCATGGACGTCGTCCGCCGCATCCTCGGCGAGCCGGTAAGCGACGCCGGCGAAGGCGCGATGCGCGGCCAGCTGCTGGTCAAGCCGGTGAAGATCGTGACCGTGAGACGCGGCGGCTAGCGGCGACGCATCTCACGCGGTCGCCGATGACCTCGCCGACGGCCAGGGCGCGCTCGGGGGCGGCGGCGGGGTGGAGCGCCCGGCGCTGCGCGGCGAGCGGGGCCGACGCGGCGTCGGCGGCGAAGACGACGAGGAGCCGGTCGTGCCCGCGATGGGCTTCGACCGGCATCGCGACGGCGACGGCGAGAAGCAGGGGGATCATCGCGCGCCAACGCCCGGGATGCGCTGGCGGTGCCGGGGCCTAGAACACCACGTGATCGCCGCGATCGTCGGCCACCTCGCCGCGCACGAGCGCCGCATAGTGATCGACGAGCGTCGCCGTTCCCGTCGCCGGGGTCGCGGCGGCGTCGTAGCGACCGGCGGCAGGGTCCCACACGAGCATCGATTCGGTCGCGTAGTAGCGCCCGATCCGCGCCAGCTCGGCCTTCGCCGCCCGCCCCGGCACGATGCGGCCGGCGAGGCCGAGTACCGCGACGATGACATCGAGCAGCCGCACCGGCACCCGGCGGAAGCGCGGGGGCCGGCCGAGGAGGGCGAACAGCGCCTCGCCCTGCTGCCGCGGCGTGATCGCCGGGCCGGGACCGCCGATGGGCAGGGCGCGGTTCCACCGCGCCGGGTCGTCGAGGCAGTCGACGAGGTACGCCGCGAGGTCGGCGTCGGCGATGGGGGTGCACGCGGTCAGGTCGCCGTCGCCGAAAACGAGGAACGGGCGGCCGCGGCGGACGCGCGCGACCTGCCCCGACAGCGACTTGAAGTAGGCGGTCGGCCGGACGATCGTCCAGCGGATGGGGCTGGCGCGAAGCTCGGCCTCGAAGGCGAGCTTGGCGTGCTGGAAGGCGAGGCGCGGCTTCTGGACGCAGATCGCCGACAGGAGGACGAAGTGGCCGACTCCCGCTACGACCGCCGCCGCCAGCGCCGCGCGCTGCGCGCGGTGATCGACCGCCCACGCGTCGGCGGGCACCCCGGTACGCGAGGCGAGGCACGAGATGACCGCGTCGGCCCCCGCCATCGCGGCGGCGAGTGCGGCGGCGTCGGCCGCGCCGGCGACGTGGATCGTCGCCCCCGGAAGTATGGCGTCGGCGCGGCGGACGATCGCCGTGACGGCGTGTCCCCGCTCGATCAGCGCGGCGACCGTCGCGCGGCCGATCGTGCCGGTCGCGCCGAGGACGACGACCCGGCGAGGCGTGGGTGCGCTGGCCATGGCGGAGCTTACTTCGTCGCCTGGGCCATGGCGGCGACCTCGTCGATCGCGGCGGCGACGGCGTCGGGGCGGTCCCTCATCATCAGGTGGCCGCTGCCCGCGACCGTCCGCCGGACGCCGCGCGTCGACCGCGCCGCGATCTCGGCGTGGAGGCCGGCCCAGACCCGGTCGACGACGGCCCGCGCCGGCGCGGGCAGCGCGGCATGGCCGTCGCCGGCGGTGAGGACGATCAGCGGCATGTCGCCGTAGCGCGCGCGGCCGGCGGCGATCTCGTCCGATGTCGTCGTCCACAGGCTGTCGAGCTCGGCGAGCTCGGTCGCCCACGTCGCGACGGGGGTCGTCGCGCCGCACCGCGTCAGTGCCGGATCGGACGACGGGAGCGCGTGCGCCGTCGCGGCGGCGAGGCACGCCGCGGTCCCGGCGCGCATCCCGGCGGTGCTGCCGGCACCGGGGCCGAGCGCCGCCGCGAGGCGGATGTCCTGATATTCGACGCTGGGGTCGACGAGGACCATGCCGACGACATCGGCCGGGCGGCGCACCGGGTGTGCAGCTACGACCG
>CAXTQJ010000376.1:437-2079 GCA_964246245.1 uncultured Sphingomonadaceae bacterium | reverse complement strand
CGTGCCCATGTCGCGTTCCGACGTGAAACCGGCCATCACGTCGTCGCGCGCGGCATGCAGGTCCAGAATGGTCCGCTGCGGCACGGACTCCTGGACGGTTTGCAGATCCTCGGCGCCGGGATGCAGGAACAGGTGCACGTGGACGTCGATCAGACCGGGCATGAGCGTCGTGTCGCCGAGTTCGATCAGCGTCGCGCCGCCCGGCCGGCACAGCGCCACCCGGCCCGGCCGGGAAATCGCCGCCGCGACCCGCGCGACAACGGCGGCGTCGCTGCCGTCGCCCCACGCGACGCCAGTCGCGCGCCCGCCCGGCGTCCATTCAGTCATACCAGCTGACCCCGTCGCGCTCGGTCAGGGCGATCGCCGCGCTCGGCCCCCACGTTCCCGCCGCGTACGGCTTGGGCGTCATGCCGGCCGCCGTCCATCCGGCGCGGATGCCGTCGATGAAGGTCCACTGCGCCTCGACCTCGTCGCGGCGGACGAACAGCGTCGGGTCGCCCGCCAGCAGATCGAGCAGCAGTCGCTCGTAGGCGATGCGGCGGCGGACATCGGCGAAGGCGTTGGGCACCCCGATGTCGAGCGGCACCTCGCGCAGGCGCAGTCCGTCGCGATCGAGCCCGGGTTCCTTGGCCATGATCGACAGCCGGATGTTCTCGTGCGGCTGGAGGCGGATGACGAGCCGGTTGGACCGCAGCGGACCGCCGCGCTGGCCAAAGATCGAGTGCGGCACCGCCTTGAAGGTGATCGTGATCTCCGACTGGCGCGCCGGGAGTCGCTTGCCGGTGCGCAGATAGAAGGGGACACCCTTCCATCGCCAGTTGTCGACGTGGACCTTGAGCGCGACGAAGGTCTCGGTCCGCGAGGCGTGGCCGAGGTCGGTCGCGTACGACGCGACCGGCCGGCCGTCCGCCGCGCCGTCGCCGTACTGGCCGACGACGCTGCACGCCTCGACGGTCGCGGCGTCGATCGGGCGGAGCGAACGCAGCACCTTGACCTTCTCGTCCCGGACGCTCGTCGCGTCGACCCGCGCCGGCGGCTCCATCGCGACCAGCGCGACGAGCTGCAGCATGTGGTTCTGCACCATGTCGCGCAGCGCCCCCATGCCGTCGTAATAGTCGCCACGGCCCTCGACGCCGATGGTCTCCGACACGGTGATCTGGACATGGTCGATGCCGCCGGTGTGCCACAGCGGCTCGAACAGCGCGTTGCCGAAGCGCAGCGCGAGCAGGTTCTGAACCGTCTCCTTGCCGAGGTAGTGGTCGATACGGAAGGTCCGCGCCTCGGGGAAGGCGGCGGCGACCTGGTCGTTGATCGCGCGCGATGAAGCGAGGTCGGCGCCAAGCGGCTTCTCCAGCGCGAGGCGTACCCCCGGACCGGCAAGGCCGGCCGCCTGGAGGCCGGCGATCGTCGGCCCGAACAGCGACGGCGCGGTCGACAGGACGATCGACAGGTCGGCGGCCTCCGCTGTCGCGCGGTCGCCGACCGCCGCCGCCACCGCCGCGAACCCGGCCGGGTCGGTCGCGTCGAGCGGAACATAGGTCAGGCGGTCGAGGAAGGCGTCCGCCGCGAGGGGGCGGACTGCGGCGTGGTCGGCGAGCGCCGCACGGGACACGTCACGGTACGCCGCCGTGTCGAGACGGCT
>CAXTQJ010000376.1:0-427 GCA_964246245.1 uncultured Sphingomonadaceae bacterium | reverse complement strand
GGGGGGGGGGGCGGCCCGCGGGCGCGGGCGGGGGGGCGGCGAGCGCCGCCCGGCACCCGTCCGGGAACGCCGCGGTGGCGTCACGGCGGCGCGCGGGCGCGACGATCCGCGTTCCCTCCGGTAGCAGCCCGTCGGCGTCGAGCCCGTACAGCGATGGCAGCAGCATCCGTCGGGCGAGATCGCCGGTCGCGCCGAACAGGAGAATGCTAGGATGCACGGGCAAGGATCCGGCGCCGGTCGGCGGACTCAGCCAACGATCGCCGGCCGCCGCGAGTTGCTGAAGCATGGACCCCACGACGAGGTTTATCGCGGCCGACACGATCGGCTAGGACAGGCGAGCGATGACCAGCGTCGGTGCCTACGAAGAACAACTGCGCGCCGCCGGTGAGCAGGTTGCCGTCGCAACCGTGACCGAAACCTGGGGCAG
>CAXTQJ010000375.1:0-2099 GCA_964246245.1 uncultured Sphingomonadaceae bacterium | reverse complement strand
GGGCGGCACCGCGCACGTCGGCACCGCCGACGCCGGCGGCTCGGTGCGGGCGCTCGCCGGCGGCGGCGCGGCGACGGTCGACACCGGCACGGCGACGACCGGCAACGTCGATGCGCTGGCGACCACGACGGCGACGATCACGAACGGCACGGCGACGGCGGGCAACGTCCGCGCGACCTCGACCGGCGGCGGCCTCGCGACGATCACCGGCGCAGTCGCGGGCCAAAGCGTGGTCGCCAGCGGCGGCAGCGCGACGATCGGCACGGCGATCGCGGGCGACGACATCATCCTCGTCGCGAGCAACGGCGACGCGACGGCGACGATGTTGAGCGTCAGCGGGCTGGCGACGACCGAAGCCGCGGCGACCGACGCGAGCGGAGCGGCGCTGACCTTCGCCGGCAGCCCGTTGACCGGGCTCGGCGGGTCGAACGTCATCATCCGCGCAACCGGTACCGCGACCGTCACCGGGGCAGTCGGGGTCGCGCAGGCCAATGCCGCCAAAACCGCGAATTACGACATCGAGGCCGGGTCGATCACGCTCGGCACCGCGGGAACGGCATTGAACCAAGCCGCGGCCGGGCGGGTCGACCTCGTGACGACGACCGGCGGCGTGACCTTCGCCAATACGGGCGGCACACTTCAGTCGAACGTCGGCGGGGCGCGCACGGCGAACGCGCTCGCCGACATGACGACGGCGGGCGGCGGCCTGTCGATCGCCTCGGCGACCGGGGTGACGGGGCCAACGACGGCGCTCGTGGCCAATGCCAAGACGGCGGCCGCGGCCCCGTTCGTCGACACCCAGGCGCGGCAGCCGGGGGTCACCGTCGCCGCGGCGGCGGGGGGCGGCGGCTCGGTCCAGCTGGCGTCGATCACAGGCGGCGCGGTCACCGTCAGCGCGCCGGCGACAATCGCGGTGCCGCTCGTCACCGCGACCGGCAACGTCGCGCTCACCGGGGTCGCGGTGAGCGGCAACGATACCGCGACGATCAGCCCGATGACGGTCACGATCGACGGGCTGAACGCGGGCTATGGCCGCAGCGACGTGACGCTCGCCGGCGGCGCGGGGGCCGAGCTGTCGACGCTCGCCGTGATTAACGGCGGCCAAGCCGGCGCGGTCCAGGTGCTGAGCGACACCGGCGCAGCGACGCTCCGCGTCGGCCCGACCGACCCCACGAAGGTCAGCTCCATCCTCGTCGAATCGCAGACCGGCGTGGCCGGCATCCTCAATCCCGCCGGCGGCGCGGCGACGGTCGCCAACCCGAATACCGTCGCGGCGCAGACGATCACCCTGCGCGGGCGGCAGGCGGGGTCGAGCGTCGTCGCGACCGGGCCGCTGCTCGCCACCGGACAGATCCTCGCGACCGGGCCGATGGTGACGATCGGCACCGCGCTCGTCGCCGGCTCGTCGGCCGACGGTCCGGGCGACATCCTGATCGCCGCGACCGACGCGGCGTCGCTCGCGGCCGGCGCGACCGAGACCGCGGTCGCACGGCGGACGATCAACCTCACCGGCGGCACGGCGCTGCTCGGCGACGGCGTCGCGACCGGCGGCACGCTCGCGGTTAGCGGCACCGGCGTCACCGTCACGCGGCGCGCGGTTGCCGGCGACGACGTCATCCTGACCAGCTCCGGCGGCCTTGCCGCGTCGAACGCGACGATCACGACGACCGGGACCGCCGACCTGCAGGCAGGCAACGACGCCGCGCCGATCAGCTTGGTGTCGGTCGGGACAGCGCCGGGGACGGGTTACGGCGCGGGCCACATGGTCCTGACCGACCTGCCGACCCCAGGCGTCGACGCGGTGACCAACGGCACCTTGACGCGGCTGGCGGGGGCCAACGTCGTCGTGACGGCGGCGGGCGACGTCGACCTGAGCGGCGCGACGGTCAGCGCCGCCCCGGGCGGCCTCCAGCGCGATGTGCACCTCGAGGCGGGGGGCACGCTCGCGCTGAACACGGTGACCGCGGCGCGGCAGCTGATCGTCAACAGCGGCGGTGATCTTGTCGCGACCGGGCCGCTGACCGCCGGCGACGACGTGTTCGTCGGCTCGTCGGGCACGGTCGATCTCCACAACGCGACGCTGAAGACAGTCGGCGACG
>CAXTQJ010000374.1:1546-2105 GCA_964246245.1 uncultured Sphingomonadaceae bacterium | reverse complement strand
GGTGAGCCGAGCGAGAGGCCGCGACCGCTTCCCCTCCCCTCCGAGGGAGGGGCGCGAGATGGCGCAGCCGGCGCGGGGGTGGGGAGCCACCAGGGCCGCGGCCACTCGCCCAACACCGCCCCGCGCCGAGACCACTCGCCCGGCTCCACCCCCGGGCCGCGGGCAAGCGCCCGCGTCTCTCGTCCCTCGCCGGAAGGGGAGGGAAAAGCCGACGCGCCTCACCCCGCCACCTCACTATGGCCGTACAGTGTCGCCTCGGTCGGCGGTCCGTCATAGAACACCCGCCCATCCTGGATGCGGACGACGCGGTCCGTCGCGCGGGCGACTTCGGGATCGTGGGTGACGATGACCACGGTCACACCCTGCTCGCGGTTGAGCGTCTTGAACAGCCCGAGCACCTCGGCCCCGGTCCTGGTGTCGAGCGCGCCGGTCGGCTCGTCGGCGAGGAGCAGCTTCGGCCGGTTGGCGAGCGCGCGGGCGACGGCGACGCGCTGTTGCTGGCCGCCCGACAGCTGGCTCGGCCGCGAGCGCGGCTTGTCGGCGAGGCCGACCTCGGCGA
>CAXTQJ010000374.1:415-1536 GCA_964246245.1 uncultured Sphingomonadaceae bacterium | reverse complement strand
CGCTGCTGGTCGAACGCGGGATCGGAGGGACGGGCGCCGACCTCGGCGAGAAGCGCCTGCGCCTGCGTCTCGCGGTCGCTGCGGCCGAGCCCGGCATAGACCAGCGGCAGCGCGACGTTGCCGAGCGCGCTCAGCCGGGGCAGCAGGTTGAACTGCTGGAAGATGAAGCCGATGCCGGCGTTGCGCATCCGCGCCAGAGAGCGCTCGCCGAGCGTCGCGGTGTCGACGCCTTCGAAGCGGTAGGTGCCGCTCGTCGGCGTGTCGAGGCAGCCGATCAGGTTCATCAGCGTCGATTTGCCCGATCCGCTCGGCCCCATGATCGCCATCAGCTCGCCGTCGGCCACCGTCATCGACACGCCGTGGAGCGCGCGGAAGGTGCCCGCCTCGCCGACATAATCCTTGACCACGTCGGTCAGCGCGAGGACCGGAGTGCCGCTCACTTCTTCGCCGGCTGGCTGCCCGGCGGCGCAAGGACCGAGCCCTTCGGCCCGCCCTTGAGGTTGTCGGCAGTGATGATCCGGTCGCCGGCGCGGAGGTCGCCGCCGGTGACGATCGAGTTGTCGGCGTCCGATGCGCCGATGCGGATGCGCCGTGGCGCGGGGCTGCTCCCGGCGAGGACGAAGACGGTCAGTGTCGCGGCGTCGCCCGCGCGGCGCTTGGTCGGCTTGAAGTCGGCCGGCTTGTAGCTGAGCGCGGCGTTGGGGATGAGCAGAGCCGCCGCATGATCCGAGACGAGGAAGGTCGCGTTCGCCGTCATCCCCGGCAGGAGCGCGCCGTCGGGGTTGGCGACGCCGACGATCACGGTGTAGGTCACGACGTTCTGCTGCGTCGTCGGGTTGAGCCGGATCTGCCGGACCGTGCCGGTGAAGGCGCGGCTGCCATAAGCGTCGACGGTGAAGCTGACGTCCTGACCGATATGGACTTTGGCGACATCGGCCTCGGCGACCGCCGCCTCGATCTGCATCGCGGTTAGGTCGCGGGCGATGGTGAACAGGGTCGGGGTGCTGAACGACGCCGCGACCGTCTGGCCGAGGTCGACCTGGCGGCTGATGACGACGCCCGACACCGGCGATCGGATGATGGTGTAGCCGAGGCGCAGATCAAGCAGGACCGGACCAACC
>CAXTQJ010000374.1:0-405 GCA_964246245.1 uncultured Sphingomonadaceae bacterium | reverse complement strand
GTAGCCGAGGTTGGTCCGGTCCTGCTTGATCTGCGCCTCGGCGGCGGCGACTTGCGCGGTCGCGCTGGCGGCGGTCTGCTGCGTCGTCTCGTAATCCTGCCGGCTGATATAGTTCTGCTTGAACAGTTCGGCCGACCGCGCGGCGTTGGCGCGGGTCAGCGCCAGCGACGAGCGGATATTGGCCAGCGCCGCCTCGCTTGCGGCGACCCTCGCGGCGTAGACCGACGGGTCGAGCTCGCACAGCACCTGCCCGAGGGTCACCCGGCTGTTGTAGTCGACGTTGAGCTTCGCGACCGTCCCCGACACCTGGGTGCCGACGCTGACGACACGGACGGGGTTGATCACCCCGTTGGCGGTGATGACCTCGCGCAAGGAGCCGGTGCCGATCGTCGTCGTCGTGTAGGC
>CAXTQJ010000373.1:0-2116 GCA_964246245.1 uncultured Sphingomonadaceae bacterium | reverse complement strand
TCGCAACCGCGTTGACCGAGGCCCGCATGTCAGCCGTTTATGGGTTCACGACCTAATTTCCTTGTAGGCGAGGGTCTTGTATCCGCGGTCGTCGCCTACCGTAGCGGGCGACAGAACTTCAAAGACCACCTTCGGCGAAGACAGGGTCGGCTGTCGATCGCCCTCGCCGCCAAGGTCGCGCCGATCGCACGAGACCGTCACATCGGGATAGACGACGCCGGTCGCATCGATCCGTACGCCCATGTCGGAGTTAAACGGTCGACAGCCGGTCCCGCGTAGGCGGTTACGCAGCGCATGGTAGATGTTGCCGCTGACGTCGGCGTGACGTAGCGAGCCGCCCGACATCATCACGGCCTCGCCGTCGATCAGCTCGTACTTGTTCGGCAGGCCGCCGTATTCGGCAACGAACTGGTCGATACTCAGCTTGCGACGCGATCGGGCGAGCATGGTCGTCTCCTCGTCCGCACGATAGCGGCCGGCGCGATCAATCGCCAGCGTCTACGGCCCAGTACCGCGCTGCGCCGGGCAGCGTCGCCATGAATGCCGTCGCGCTCGCCCGTGTCGCGGCCTGACGCTCGGGCGGGAAGCGATCCCAACTATCATAGACACGCAACAGGCGGTGGTTGTCGCCGAGGACGCTCCGGTTCCGCGCGAGGAAATCCCAGTACAAGGCGTTGAATGGGCACGCGTCTGGACCGGTGCGTTGCTTGACATCATAGCGGCAGCGGCCGCAGTGATCGCTCATCCGGTTGATGTACGCGCCGCCGCCGGCGTAGGGTTTCGACCCGAGCAGGCCGCCGTCGGCGAACTGGCTCATGCCGTGGACGTTGGGCAGTTCGACCCATTCGTAGGCGTCGGCATAGACGACGAGGTACCATTCCTCGACCTGGGCCGGCTCGACCCCGATCAGCATCGCGAAGTTGCCCAGCACCATCAGCCGCTGGATGTGGTGGTTATAAGCGCAGGCGCGAACCTCGCCGACCGATTGAGCGAGGCAGCGAAGGTCGGTAGCGCCGGTCCAGTAGAAGTCGGGCAGGTCGCGCGTCGCGGCCAAGGCATTGCTTTCCTTATAGTCCGGCCCCGCCCACCAGTAGATGCCGCGGACGTACTCGCGCCAGCCGATGATCTGGCGGACGAAGCCCTCGACCGCGTTGAGCGGGGCCTCGCCGGCGTGGAACGCCGCCACGGCCGCGTCAACGACCTCGCGCGCGGTCAATAATCCACTGTTGAGATAAGGACTTAGCACCGCGTGGTAGACGAATGGCTGGCCCTCGACGATCGCGTCCTGATAGTCGCCGAAGCGCGGCAGGGCGTAGGCGATGAAGTGGTCGAGTGCGACGAGCGTGTCGCGGCGGGTGACGGCAAAGCCGAAGTCGGCGAGGCTGCCGAAGTGCCCGCCGAACTTTTCGCCTACCAGATCAAGGACTTCGGCGGTGATCTCGTCGGGCGCAAACGCCGGCGGCGCGGGGTAGTTGAGCCCGCGCGGGGGCACCTTGCGGTTGTCGGCGTCGAAGTTCCACCGCGCGCCGACCGGCTTGCCCGCGCGCATCAGCAGGCCGGTGCGCTTGCGCATCTCGCGGTAAAATTCCTCCATGACGAGGCGTTTGCGGGCCCCGGCCCATTCGGCGAAGTCGTTGATACTGCACAGGAAACGGTCGTCGGCAAGCACCTCGACCGGGACGCCGGTCGCGGCCGGCCAGTCCTTGATCATCCTGGCGACGCGCCATTCCCCGGGCTCGACGACGCGGATCGCGGTCACGCGGTGACGGGCGGCGGCGCGAACGACCTCGCCGGTGAAGCTGCCGGTGTTGTCGGGATCGTCGAGGCGGATGTAATCGACCGTCCAGCCGGCCGCGCGAAGCTCGTCGGCGAAGTGGCGCATCGCACTGAAAAGAAAGGCGATCTTGCGCTGATGGTGGCGGACGTAGGTCGCCTCGTCGGCGACTTCCATCATCACGACGACCACCCCCGCGGGTCCGCCGGCGAGCGCGGCGAGGCCGTGGCTGAGTTGGTCGCCGAGGACGGGGACGAGGGTCGTCATGACCCCAGAAACCCGCCACCGCGAGCCCGGTCAACGCGCGAAAAGCCGCGGTGCCGTGCGACCGACCCGCGGCAG
>CAXTQJ010000372.1:0-2118 GCA_964246245.1 uncultured Sphingomonadaceae bacterium | reverse complement strand
CGCGCGGCGATCGCCGGCAGGCGCTTGGGGGCCGCCTCGGCCATGAAGCCGCCGATCAGGACGGCCTGCATCCGCATCTCGGCGCGGCGCGGGTCCGCGTCTACGGCCGCGACGGCGCGCTGATCGCCGACAGCTGGCGCGCGACGGGGCCGACGTTCGAGCTGCGCGACCCCGCCGCCGACCCGTTCCGGCGCACCGTCGCGCGCTTCCTCGACCAGGTGATCGAGGCGGTGGGATCCTTTCCGCGCATCGCCGACTACGCCGAACCCCGCGCCGACCGGCGCGACGCGTGGCCCGAGGTCGCCGCGGCCAGCAGCGGCGGCATCGTCGGCGACGCGATGCGCGCCGCGCCCGACCGTATCGTCGTGATCAGCGCCGCCGCCCCGTTGCCGACCGCGACCGGCGCGCCACCGTTCGCCGCGATCCAGCTGACCCGCGACACGCGCGACATCACCGGCCTCGTCCGCGCCGAACGCGCGGCAGTGTTCTACGTCTTCCTGTTCGTCCTCGCCGCCGCGCTGCTGCTGTCGACCTACCTCGCGTCGACGATCGTCCGGCCGTTGCGCCAACTCGCCGGCGCGGCGCTGCTCGTCCGCCTCGGCCGCGCGCGCGACGTCACCGTGCCGCGGTTCAATCAGCGCCGCGACGAGATCGGTCAGCTCGCCCGCGCGCTGTCGGACATGACGCTGACCCTGCGCGACAAGATCGACGCGACCGAGGCGTTCGCCGCCGACGTCGCCCACGAGATCAAGAACCCGCTCGCGTCGCTGTCGAGCGCGGTCGACACCTTCGGCCGGGTCAGCGATCCGGGGCTGCAGGGCCGGCTGCTCGACGTCATCCGCGCCGATGTCGGCCGGATCGACCGCCTGATCACCGACATCGCCGACGCCAGCCGGCTCGACGCCGAGCTGTCGCGCAGCCGCTTCGAGCGCATCGACCTCGCCACCGAGGTCGAGCACCTCGTCGCCGGCTACGCCACCGCCGGTCTGCCGCGCGGGGTGAGGGTCGCCTTCGCCCCGCCGGCGACGACGACCCTCGTCTGGGGCGATGCCGGGCGCCTGGCGCAAGTCGCGCGCAACCTGATCGACAACGCCGCGTCGTTTGCCCCGGCGACGGGGCTGGTTCGCGTCGGCGTCGCCCGGGAAGGCCGCAATGTCGTCCTGACCGTCGACGACGACGGGCCCGGGGTGCCGGCCGACAACCGCGACGACATCTTCCGCCGCTTCTATTCTGAACGTCCGGCGGGCGAGGATTTCGGACGCCACTCCGGGCTTGGCCTCGCCATCGCGCGAACGATCGTCGACGCCCACGACGGTGTCATCGCCGTCGCCGACTCACCCGTCGCCGCCGGCGCGCGGTTCGTCGTGACCCTGGCGGCGGCGTGACCGTGGCCCCGACGATCCACGCGACGACGGTCGCGATCGGCGGTCGCGCCGTCGTCCTCGTCGGGCCGCCGGGGAGCGGCAAGTCGGACCTCGCGCTGCGCCTGATCGACCGCGGCGCGACGCTGGTCGCCGACGACCGCACCGTCGTCGCCGCCGACGGGCCGCACGTCGTCGTCGCCGCGCCCCCGGCGACGCTTGCCGGGCTGATCGAGGTGCGCGGCGTCGGCATCGTCGCGCTACCCCACGTCACGGGCGTGCCGGTCGCGCTGGTCGTCGACCTTGGCACCGCGTCCGACCGTCTCCCGGAGCCGGCGACGCGCGAGATCGCCGGCCGGGCGGTCTCGTGCCTCGCGCTCGCGGCGTTCGAGGCATCGGCCCCGCTCAAGGTCGAGCGCGCGCGCGCGGCGTTGACCGCGAGCGGCGGCGGGCTAGAACCTTGAGGCCGTGGTCATGCTCGCCCAACTGCCCGAACCCCCGCCGGCGGGGCCACGCGTCCTCCTTGTCACCGGCATGTCGGGGGCGGGCCGGTCGAGTGCGCTCAAGTTCCTCGAAGACTTCGGCTACGAGGCGGTCGACAACCTGCCCCTTGGCCTGTTCGACAAGCTGCTTGCGACGGGGGCCGGCGAGACCGACGGCGGGAGCGGCAGCGACCCCGGCCGCCCGCTGGCGATCGGCAACGATTAGCCGACCCCCGACTTACAATCCCACCCCAACCAAGACCGGAAAGGCGACC
>CAXTQJ010000371.1:0-2120 GCA_964246245.1 uncultured Sphingomonadaceae bacterium | reverse complement strand
CCGAGACGCGGCGGCCGGTCTAATTCGCGGGCGCGGCGGCGGGGGGCGCCGGCCGCGCGCGCGGGCGGGCCCGACGGCCGGGGGGGCGGGGTGCGGCCCGAGCCGCCGCGCGGCGCTGACTTCTTCGCCACTTAGGCGGCTGCGGACAGGGTCACGGGCGCTCCGGCGAGGCTGTTGGGCTGGGCATCGGTCAAGTCGACGGTCAGCATATCGCCGATCCGCGCCCCTGGCGAGACGACGACGACCGACTGCAGCCACGGCGACTTGCCGATCAGCTGGCCGGGGCGGCGTCCGGGGCGGTCGAGGAGGATGTCGCACCGCGTCCCCACGCTCGCGCGGTTGAACGCCAGCGCCGACGCGGCGATCGCGGCCTGCAGCTCGGCGAGGCGCGCGTCCTTGACCGCCTCGGGGACCTGTGCCGTCATCGCCGCCGCGGGAGTGCCGGGGCGCGGCGAATATTTGAAGCTGTACGCCTGCGCGTAGCCGACCTCGGCGACGATCCGCAGCGTAGCGTCAAAATCGGCATCGGTTTCGCCCGGGAAGCCGACGATGAAGTCGCCCGACAGCGCGATGTCGGGCCGCGCCCGCCGCAGCCGGTCGAGCGTGGCGAGGTACGACGCCCGGGTGTGCGCGCGGTTCATCGCCTTGAGCAACCGGTCGGACCCCGACTGGACCGGCAAGTGGAGGTACGGCATCAGCGCCGGCACCTCGGCGTGCGCCGCGATCAGGTCGTCGGCCATGTCGCGCGGATGCGACGTCGTGTAGCGCAGCCGGGCGAGGCCGGGCAGCGCCGCGATCCGCCGGATCAAGGCGGCGAGCGACACGTCGCCGTCGCGGTACGCGTTGACGTTCTGGCCGAGGAGCGTGATTTCCCTCGCCCCGCCGGCGACCAGCGCGCGCGCCTCGGCGACCAGCGCGCCGGCCGGTCGCGAGACCTCGGCCCCGCGGGTGTAGGGGACGACGCAGAAGGTGCAGAACTTGTCGCATCCCTCCTGCACCGTCAGGAACGCCGAGTGCGGGCTGACCGCGCGGCGCGGCGGCAGCGCGGCGAACTTCGACGCGGCCGGCATGTCGGTATCGACGACCGCGCCGGGCCGGCCGGTCGCGAGTAGTGCCGGCAGCCGGTGATACGCGTTCGGCCCGACGACGACGTCGACCGCCGGGGCGCGGGCGACGATCTCGGCCCCCTCCGCCTGCGCGACGCAGCCGGCGACCACGATCCGTGGCGCGGCCGGGCGAGCCCGGAGGCGGCCGATGTCCGAATAGGTCTTCTCCGCCGCCCTCTCGCGGATGTGGCAGGTGTTGAGGACGACGACGTCGGCGGTGTCGATGCCGGCAGCGGCGTAGCCCTCGGCTTCGAGCAACTCGCCGATGCGCTCGGAATCGTAGACGTTCATCTGGCAGCCGAAGGTCTTGACGTGGTAGGTCGCGGACATCCCCGATCCTTACCCCGCCACTTGCCGCTTGACGAGGCGGGCGATGAAGAAGCCGTCGACCCCGCCGGCGTCGGCAAGCGTTCCAGGCAGCACGCGGACGGCGCCGTCGGTCGAGGCGAAGCCCGCGGGCAGATGGCTCGCCGCGACGGACGCGAGCCGCAGGTCGGGGTGACGCGCCAGCGCGGCGGCCAGCTGGTCCTCGCCCTCGGCCGCTTCGAGACTGCACGTCGCGAACACCAGCCGCCCGCCCGGCGCGAGCCAGCCGGCGGCGCGGTCGATCAACGCCGCCTGCAGCTCCAGGAGCGGCGCGAGGTCGCGGCCGCCCTTCAGGTGGAGGACGTCGGGGTGGCGGCGGAAGACGCCGGTCGCCGAGCACGGCGCGTCGAGCAGGACCGCGTCGAACCGGCCGGCCGGCTCCCAGTCGAGCGCGTCGGCCGCGACGACCTCGGCATCGAGTCCGGTCCGTGCGAGATTGTCGCGCAGCCGGTCGAGGCGCGTGTCGCTGACGTCGACCGCGGTCACCCCCGCTCCCGCCGCGGCGAGCTGGAGCGTCTTGCCTCCCGGCGCGGCGCACAGGTCGAGGATCCGCATGCCCCGCGCCGGTCCGAGCAGGCGGACGGGGAGGCTCGCGGCGAGGTCCTGGACCCACCACGCCCCGGCGGCGAAGCCGGGAAGGGCCGGGAT
>CAXTQJ010000370.1:717-2140 GCA_964246245.1 uncultured Sphingomonadaceae bacterium | reverse complement strand
CCAATGCGCAGGATGTCCACGCCCGCGGCGGGACGGTGCTGCCGCGGACGCGGGTCACCCGCGCGACCTTCGCCGACGGGATCTGGACGGCAAGCCTCGACACCGGCGCAGCGCTTGCCGCCCGGCGCGTCGTCAACGCCGCCGGGCCGTGGGCGGAGGAGGTCGCGCGCGCGGTGCTCGGGCTGGCCGACGCGCCGGCGCTGCGGCTGGTCAGCGGCGCGCACCTCGTCACCCGCCGCGTCCACCTCGGCCGCGACGCCTTCATGCTCCAGCAGCCCGACGGGCGGATCGTCTTCGTCATCCCCTACGAGCACGACTTCAGCCTGATCGGGACGACCGAGCGCTCCGTCGACCGGCCCGGCGCGGCCGCGGCGACCGACGCCGAGGCCGACTACCTCCTCGCCGCGGTCAACCGCTATCTCGTTCGGCCGCTCGGCCCCGCCGACATCGTCCACCGCTACGCCGGCGTCCGGCCGCTGATCGTCGATCCCGGCAAGGGCGACCGCGAGACCAGCCGCGACTATGCCCTGATCGAGCACGCCGGCGTCCCCGCGCTGACCGTCGTCGGCGGCAAGATCACGACCTACCGGGTGCTCGCAGAGGCGGTGATGAAGACGATCGCGCCGCGGACGAAGCGGTGGACAGCGACCGCGCCACTACCCGGCGGCGACGTGCCGCGGCTCGCCGGCGAGAACGGCCAGGCGGCGTTCAGGCGCTGGCTCGCCGAACTGACCGCGGCGAACGAGAACTATGATCCGAAGCTCGTCCGCCGTCTCGCCCACGTCTTCGGCACGGCGGCGGCGGCGCTCCTCGCCGCCGGGCTCGGCGACAATCTCGGCGGCGTGTTCGAGGCCGAGCTTGAGCACTTCCGCGACGCCGAGTGGGCGACGACCGCCGACGACGTCCTGTGGCGGCGGACGAAGCTTGGCCTCCACCTCGACGCCGCGGCGCAGGCGCGGGTCGCCGCGTGGTTCGGCGGCGACGGCGTCCCGGTCGGCTCAGCAGCCGCGGCGAGCGATCGGATCGACGCCGTCAACCCGACCTAGCGCCGCGCCGCACGTCCCTTCCCACGGCGCCGCGTACCGGATCCGGACCATGGCCTCGGACGCGGCGAAAATCTGCCCCTTCAGGGCACCGAGCCATGCGGATAACGTCGGACCCTGATCGATCCGCAGCCGGCTGTCGTGTTGGTCGAGCATCATCGGAACCTCCTGTCTTGCCCATCTAAGTTAGGCGTCCGGCGATCCCGCCGCTAACGAAACGATCGACGGCGGTCACAAGGCTGGCTTATGATGGCCCATGCGCCGACTCCCTCCCCTCGCTGCCGTCCGGGTGTTCGAAGCCGCCGCGCGCCACGAGAACTTCACCGCCGCCGCGGCCGAGCTCGGCATGACCCAGGCTGCCGTCAGCTACCAGATCCGGG
>CAXTQJ010000370.1:0-707 GCA_964246245.1 uncultured Sphingomonadaceae bacterium | reverse complement strand
CTGACCGCCGCCGGCCGCCGCGTCGCGCCGCGGATCGCCGGCGCGTTCGACGCACTCGACGGGGCGGTCGCGCAGCTCCGCGCCGAGGACGAGACGCTGCTGACGGTGTCGACGACGCAGACCTTCGCCGGAACGTGGCTGGCATGGCGGGTCGGCAGCTTCCAGCTCGCCAACCCGACGCTCGCCGTGCGGCTGCACGTCGATCAGGCGGTGATCGATTTCGCGCGCGACGAAGTCGATGTCGCGATCCGCTCGGGTCGCGGCGCATGGCCCGGGCTCAGCGCCGACCTGCTGCTGACGGTCGACTTCACGCCGATGTGCAGCCCGGACTTCCTCGAGCGCCACGGGCCGATCGCGTCGCCGGGTTGCCTGCTCGACCTGCCGCTGATCATCTCGGAGGACCCGTGGTGGCCGTGGTGGCTGCGCGAAGCGGGGGTCGCCGTCCCCGACGGCGAGGTCCGCCCCGGCGACGTGCGGATGGATTCGCAGGCCAACCAGGGCAATGCGGCGATGGCGGGCCAGGGCGTCGCCATGCTGACGCCGTTCCTGTGGCGCAACGACATGGCCGAGGGCCGTCTGATCCAACTGTTTCCGCAGCTGTCGTCGCGCGGCTATGGCTACTGGCTCGTCACGCCCGAGCATCGGCGCAACGTAGCCAAGATCAGGCGCTTCCGCGACTGGCTGCTCACCGAGATCGGGCGGTGAAC
>CAXTQJ010000369.1:0-2159 GCA_964246245.1 uncultured Sphingomonadaceae bacterium | reverse complement strand
CGCCCGCGACGCCCGCGGTCACCCGGTCGAGGACACGGTGTTCGAGGACCATGGCTGGGTGATGAGCCACGACGGGCCGGACGGGGGCGGGTAACGGCCTTCCGATCGATGGTCACGTGGCGGATGGCCGACCAGCGCGGGATGGTCGGGGGGGAAGCCGAGGTCCGGCTCAAGTCCGGGCCGACGCGGTTGATCCTACCGGACCTGAACCTGCCCTAATCGAGCCGCGCGACCGACACCGTCATCGCGATCTGGCGGACCGCGCCGCCGGTGGTGAGGAAGGCGATGTCGGCGGCGTCGCGGCCGGTGGCGATGCGGATGAGCCCGTCGCCCGGCGCGAGGCGGGTCGGGTCGGCGAGCCACCACTGGCCGCCGAGGTAGACCTCCATCACCGCGTGGAAATCCTCGGGGATCAGCCGCCATGCATAGGCCCCGACCGCGCGCGCGGGGATGTTGGCGGCGCGACACAGCGTGATGCCGAGGTGGGTGAAGTCGCGACACACGCCGGCGCGGTCGACGAAAGTCTGTTCGGCGGTCGTCCCCGAGTCGCTGATGCCGTGGAGATAATCGACCTCGGCGTGGAGCCAGTCGAGGATCGCCGCGACGCGGGCACCACCCGGCAGTGCGGCATCGAACTCGCGCGCAACGAAACGGCCGAACTTGTCCGACGGGCAGAAGCGGCTCGGCAGCAGGTAGTCGAGCGTGTCGGGCGGCAGCTCGTCCCACCGGTGCTGGCGCGCGTCGGCGGGAATCGCGATCCGCGGCGCGACCTCGACGACGGCGGTGTAGGCGAGGTCGACCCCGCCGGCGATCTCGCCGCGGAGGAGACGGACGCCATCGGGGGCGGTCGCCGTCACGAGACGCGCACCGGGGCTCAGCGTCAGCGTCTCGTCGACCACGACCTGATCGGGGGCGGCGAGGACGTGCAGCTTGGCCACCGCCTCGACCGGCACCGCGACGTCGTAGGCGAGGTTGCATTGCGCGAACAGCCGCATCGGAGCTTTCAGGCGGTGAGGGCAAGGGCGGCGAAGGTCGCGAGCCAATGCTCGCCGGCATAATCGCCGGCGACATGGTCGAGACTCGCCGCGGTATGCGCCGCCGCCGCCCGCTGCGCCACCGCGAAGACGGGGTGCGACGATGACAGTTTCGCGGCGAGCGACCGCCAGCACCACGCGCGGCTGAAGTTGAGCCCGTCGAGGTGGGCGATCTTGCCGTCGCTGCGGTCGGACGGGATGGCGGGGGTAAAAAGGCTCGCCGGTGCGTGACGCGCCGCATCCGGGAGGTACGCGCCGAACCAGTCACGGAAATCGGTGACCGGCAGCACGCGGCTCATCGCCAGTGCGGCAGCCAGCGTCGGCGACAGGAAGGCGTCGCCGTCGGGCTCCCACGCCTGCGCGTCGCGGTCGTCGCCGTACGAGCCACGAACGCGGTCGGCGATCTGCTCGGCCAGCGCCGGGTCGTGGACGGCCGCCCAGTCGTGGGCGAGGACGGCGGCGAAGGCGGTGTTGGCGTGGCTGCCGGTCCGTACCGGGTAGGTTGCCCGCGGCAGGTACGCGGCGAAGCGCGCGGCGAAGGCGCGGGCGAGCGGTGTGAGCGCCGGCTGCCACGGGCTGTCGACGCCGTGGAGCGCGAGAAGCCATGCCCAGCCGTACGGCCGCTCGAACCCGCCGCTGTTCGGCCGGTCGAGATAGGCAAGCTCGGCGGCGAGCTTGTCGGGGGTGAAGGTCGCCGCGGCGAGCGGGTCGATCCGCGCCGCCAGTGCGGGAAAGCGCGACCGCAGGGTCAGCAGCAGCCACCAGCCGTGGACGCAGCTGTGCCAGTCGAAGCTGCCGAAGAACACCGGATGGAGATCGCGGGGACGGACGCCGTCGCCGGCGTCGTCCCACACGTGGTCGAGCTTGTGCGGGAACTCGCGCGCGACGTGGCCGAGGGCGATGCCAGCGAAACGCTCGGCGGTGGCCGCATCGAGCCTCACTGGAACGCGACCGCATCCATCAGCAGGGTGTTGAAGATCAGCAGCGGGATCGCCGTCGCGACCTGCGCCCGGATGACGGCCCAGCGGTCGCCGAGGTCGAGCAGCGCCACCGGAACGAGGTTGTAGTTCGCCGCGAGCGGGGTGCACAGCGTCCCGCAGAAGCCGCTGAGCATCCCGATCGCGG
>CAXTQJ010000368.1:0-2173 GCA_964246245.1 uncultured Sphingomonadaceae bacterium | reverse complement strand
GGTTTCCAGAGCGCGCAGGACAAGATCGCGCTGAAGGCGCTGCTGCGCGACATGGCCGACGCCGGTCAGCTCGACGCGGGGGCGAAGCGGACGGTGCACACGGGCGGCGGCCTGCCCAGGGTGACCGTCCTCCGCATCGTCGAGGTGGCCGAAGGCGTGTTCGCCGTCCCCGACCGCTGGGAGAAGGCGTCGCCGCCGCCGCGCGTCCGCGTCGTCGAGGGCCGCAAGCGCGGCGCGCTCGGGCTGGGCGACCGGGTCCTCGCGCGCATCGAGGAGACCGGCGGCGGCTATTCGGCCTTTCCGATGAAGGCGCTGGCCAGGTCGGAGGAGTTCGTCCTCGGCATCCTCCGCCACGACGCCGGCGGCTACCGGCTCGTCCCGGTCGACAAGCGCGCGCGGACCGACTTTGCCGTCACCGACCGCGGCGAAGCGGAGCCCGGCGACCTCGTCCTCGCCGAGCCGGCGGGGCGGCCGCCGCGCGCGACCGCCCGGGTGGTCGAGGTGCTCGGCGACCCGTTCGCGCCGCGCAGCTTCTCGCTCATCGCGATCCACGCCAAGGGCCTGCCGCACCGCTTTCCCGACGCCGCGGTCGAACAGGCGGAGAAGGCGGCCCATCGGCCGCTTGGCGCGCGCGAAGACCTGCGCCACCTGACGCTCCTGACGATCGACCCGGCTGATGCGCGCGACCACGACGACGCGGTGTGGGCCGCCCCGCGCGACGCCGCCGACTCGGCGGCCGGCTGGGATGCGATCGTCGCGATCGCCGACGTGTCGTTCTACGTGCCGGAGGGATCGGCGCTCGATCGCGCGGCACGCGAGCGCGGCAACTCGGTCTATTTCCCCGACCGGGTCGTACCCATGCTCCCCGAGGTGCTGTCGGCCGACGCCTGCTCGCTGGTCGCAGGCAGGGACCGGGCGGTGATCGCGTGCCACCTCGTCATTGCCCCCGACGGCGCGATTACGAGCCACCGCTTCACGCGCGCGCTGATCCGATGCGTTGCCAACGTGGCATACGAGGAGGCGCAGGCGACGATCGACGACGGCGCCGGCGCTCAACTCGCCGCACTGCGGCCGTTGTGGGCCGCCTGGGCCGCGCTGGCCCGCGCGCGCGACCTCCGCGCACCGCTCGATCTCGACCTGCCCGAACGGCGGGTCGAACTCGACGCCGCCGGTGGGATCGCCGCGATCGTAACCCGCGAGCGGCTCGACGCGCACCGTCTGATCGAGGACTTCATGGTCACCGCCAACGTCGCCGCGGCGCAGGCGCTCGAGGCGAAGCGGACCACGTGCATGTACCGCGTCCACGAGGCCCCGCCGCGCGAGAAGCTCGTCGCGCTCAAGGACTATCTCGACACCTTCGACATCCCCTTCGCGCTCGGCCAGGTCGTTGCGCCGCGAACGTTCAACGCGCTGCTCGGCAAGGTGAATGGCGAGGCGTTCGCGCCGCAGGTCAGCGAACAGGTACTACGGACGCAGACGCAGGCGTATTACTCCCCTGACAACCAGGGACATTTCGGCCTCGCGCTGCGCAGCTACGGTCATTTCACATCGCCGATCCGGCGTTATGCCGACCTGCTCGTCCACCGCGCGCTGGTCCGGGCATACCGGCTCGGCGACGACGGGCTGAGCGACGACGAGGCGACGACGATGGGTCGAACCGCCGAGCACATCAGCATGACCGAGCGCCGCGCGATGGACGCCGAGTGCGAGACGATCGACCGCTACGTCGCCGCCTACCTGTCGACCCGCGTCGGCGAGACGATGGCGACGCGGATCACCGGCGTCGCCAAGTCCGGCTTCTTCGCCACCGTCGACGGCATCGGCGGTGACGGGCTGGTGCCGGTGTCTACGCTCGGGGCCGAGTATTTCGTCTTCGACGAGGCGGCACGGACGCTCGAGGGCAGCGCCTCGGGAACACGCTTCGCCGCGGGGCAGCGGCTCGACCTGCGGCTCGCCGAGGCCAATCCGATCACCGGCGCGCTGCGCTTCGAGCTGCCGCTCGGCGCGGGAGCGATAAGCGACGACGGCGTCCGCACCGAACGTCGCGCCGGCCAGCCACGCGCTCCCACGCGCGCCGGGCCGGGAGCGCGCGGCAACGTGCCCAAGGGTGTGCGGCGCGGACGCAAATGAGTCTCCCTCCCCCCACGTGAGCAAGCGGGGAGGGAGACTCATT
>CAXTQJ010000367.1:0-2180 GCA_964246245.1 uncultured Sphingomonadaceae bacterium | reverse complement strand
ATACGATTCGGGGGTTCAAGGCGATCGTCGCCGGCGAACACGACCACCTGCCCGCGGCGGCCTTCTATCTGGGCGGGACGATCGAGGACGCGGTCAGGAAGGGCGAGAGGCTGGCGCAGGACGCGGCGTGACGCGAACTGCGGCGGCGTGCTACGGTCGCGTGATGAGCGTCGACACCCTCAGCCTCGCCAAGGAACTGCGCGCCGCCGAGCTTGCCCCACCGCAGGCGGCGGCGATCGCGGCGGCGATCGGACGCGCCGTTGTCGAAACCTCGGCGACCAAAGCGGATCTGCTTCAGGTTGAGGAACATCTGACGGCCCGGATCGATCGCCAGGGCGGTGAGCTACGTACCGAGGTCGCAAGGCTGGAGACAAAGGTCGAAACCGCCGTCTCGCGGCTTCTCTTCTGGCTGATCGACTTGTTCGTGGGCGTCGGCGGCCTCATCGTTGCGGCGACCAAGCTGCTCCCTGCACAAGGTTGATCGATGCCTGACCTTCTTCACTTCGACCTCGTCAGCCCCGAGAAGCTCCTCCGCTCCGGCGAGGTGTTCATGGTCGTCGTGCCCGGCACCGAGGGCGACTTCGGCGTGTTGCCGAGCCATGCGCCGCTGGTCTCGACGATCCGGCCTGGCGCGATCGCCGTCTACCCGACCGGCTTCGGCGACGTGCCCGAGCGGATCTTCGTCGACGGCGGCTTCGCCGAGGTCGGCCCCGACGGCCTGACCATCCTTGCCGACCGCGCCGTGCCCGTCGGCGACCTTGACGTCGAGGCGGTCGCGCGCGATCTAGCCGCGGCGCGCGCGGCGGCCTAGGGCGCTACCGGCGACGCGGTCGCCGCCGCCGAGGGGCTGGTCGCGCGGCTCGAGGCGATGCAGGCCGTCGCGGTCAACTGAGCCGCGGCGTGGCGTGACCATCGGGTTAATGGTCAAGCCGGATCGTCTTTGCTATCAGGCGGGTCGATGACCGGCTGGACCCTCGACGATATCCCATGGCACTGCTTTGACGCCGGCCGCGTCGATGCCGACCTGCTCGCCGTGGTCAAGACCGCGGCGCTGGTCGAGGCCAACGCCGCCGACTACGTCAGCTACCTGAACGGCGTCTTCGCCGACGATCCTGCCTTCCTCGCCGAGGTCGCCCGCTGGGGAGTCGAGGAAGAGCAGCATGGGGCCGCGCTGGGCCGCTGGGCCGAACGCGCCGACCCGGGCTTCGACTTCGTCCGCGCGCTCGCCGACTTCCGCGCCGGCTTCCGCATCCCGCAGGGCGTCAGCGTGTCGATCCGCGGCAGCCGCGCCGGCGAGCTCGTGGCGCGGCAGGTGGTCGAGACGGGGACCTCGTCGTTCTATTCGGCGATCCGCGACGCCGCCGATGAGCCGGTGCTCAAGGCGATCGCGGCACGGATCGCGGCGGACGAGTTCGCCCACTACCGCCTGTTCGCGTCGCACTTCGCCCGCTACCACGCCGCCCACCCGCTGCCGCTCGCGACGCGGCTCCACGTCGCCGCGACGCGGTTCAGCGAGGCCGAGGACGACGAGCTCGGCTGGGCGTGGTTCGCCGCGAACGTCCTGCCCGCCGATCGCGGCGTGACGTACCGCAGCGCGGTCTACACCCGCGCCTATGCGCGCCGCGCGCTGCGGCTGTACCGGCGGACCCACGTCGACAACGGCGTCCGGATGCTGCTTCGCGCCGTCGCACTACCGCCGGCGGGATGGCTGTTTCGCCTCGCCTCGACGCTGATGTGGGGGCTGCTCCGCGTCCGTGTCCGGACGCTGCCAGCCTGATCCACCGACGAGGGTCACGCCCGCGTCGAGATTTAATCACGTCTCCAGCAACCGCAGTCGCCGCAGCAGCGAACGTCTACCCGTTTTTTCCCGCGTGTAGGGCGGCCCTTATCGGCGCAGCACGACGTACCATGCGCCGCCGCCACCGTGGCGCGGATGGGCCGGACGCAGTGCCGCCACATAGGGACGAAGGTCGGGACCATGGAGCCAGTCGGCGAGGCTGGCGCGGATGACGCCGCGCGGGCGCTCGCCGGCGTCGTCGCCGGCGCGTGCACCCTTGCCGGTGATGACCAGCACGACCCGCGCGCCGCTGCCTGCTGCGTCGATCACGCGGCGGGTCAGCAGCGCATGGGCGCGGTCGCGGGTGTAGCCGTGGAGGTCGATCGTCGCGTCGGGGACGATG
>CAXTQJ010000366.1:893-2187 GCA_964246245.1 uncultured Sphingomonadaceae bacterium | reverse complement strand
ACGACGCGCCGGCGAAGCGCGCGAGCGTGACGAGGTCGAGGCGCGGTTCGACGACCCTGACCAGCCGGCGCAGCGCGCGGTTCTCGGCGGCGAGCGCGTCGCGGTCCTGCACCTGACGGCGGAGCGTCGCGACCTCGGCGGCGAGGCGGCGCGCGCGCGGCACGGTGCCGATATAGTCGCCGACCGTCCCTGCGCCGGTGTCGATGGCGTCGACCGGAACCCGGACGCTCGCCCAGAACGGCGCGACGACGTCGATCGCCGCCTCGCGCAGCCGGGTCGAGTAGGCGGGGTTGACCCGGCTGAGGACGAGCAGCAGCAGCCCGGTCGCGAGGACGGCGCCGGTGACGACCGCGCCGATCAGCGCGAAGTTCTGCTCGCGCCGCGCGTACGAGGTGCGGCGCGGCGGCGGCCAGTCCATGCCTGCCACGCGCGCCCGCTCACGCCGTTGTCAGGACGCCGCGGTAGATCGGGTCCTCGAGCGCGCGCCCGGTGCCGAGGGCGACGCAGGTCAGCGGATCGTCGGCGACCGTCACCGGCAGGCCCGTCGCCTCGCGCAGGACGTCGGCGAGTTCGTGGAGCAGCGCGCCGCCGCCGGTCAGGACGATGCCCTGGTCGACGATGTCGGCGGCAAGCTCGGGCTGGGTGTTCTCGAGCGCGAGGCGGACCCCCTCGACGATCGCCGACACCGGCTCGGCGAGCGCGTCGGCGATCTGCGCCTGGTTGATCGTGATCTCCTTGGGGACGCCGTTCATCAGGTCGCGGCCCTTGATCTCCATCGTCGCGCCGACGCCGTTGGCCGGCGCGCGGGCGATGCCGATCTCCTTCTTGATCCGTTCGGCGGTCATCTCGCCGATCAGCAGGTTGTGGTTGCGGCGGACGTAGCTGATGATCGCCTCGTCCATCTTGTCGCCGCCGACGCGGACGCTGGTCGTGTAGGCGAGGCCGCGGAGCGACAGGACGGCGACCTCGGTGGTGCCGCCGCCGATGTCGACGACCATGCTGCCGATCGGCTCGGTCACCGGCATCCCGGCGCCGATCGCGGCCGCCATCGGCTCCTCGATCAGGTAGACGGCGCTCGCGCCGGCGTTGTTCGCCGCGTCGCGGATCGCGCGCTTCTCGACGCTGGTCGACCCCGACGGCACGCAGATGACGATCTCGGGAAAGCGCGGGAACTTCGACGTGTGGACCTTGCCGATGAAATACTTGATCATCTGCTCGGCGACGTCGATGTCGGCGATGACGCCGTCGCGCAGCGGCCGGATCGTCTCGACGTTGCCCGGCGTCTTGCCCATCA
>CAXTQJ010000366.1:0-680 GCA_964246245.1 uncultured Sphingomonadaceae bacterium | reverse complement strand
TTGCCGCCGACGTACACGAGCGTGTTGGCGGTGCCGAGATCGATCGCCATGTCCTGCGACAGGAACGAAAACATGCGGCTGAACATCGACATCAGTGTTCCGAGGCGGCTGGAGCGGCGGGGCGCGGCTTCGCATTAGGCGCGGGCGTCAGGCGGTGCAAGGTCGACCGCCCGTGACGGCGGGTTCCCGGCGCGGTAACACAACGGCATGCCGATCCGCCGCCTGCCCGACCAGCTGGTCAACCAGATCGCCGCCGGCGAGGTCGTCGAGCGCCCGGCGGCGGCGCTGAAGGAGCTGGTCGAGAACGCGATCGACGCCGGCGCGCGGCGGATCGTGATCGAGCTCGCTGCCGGCGGCATCGATTATATCGGCGTCGCCGACGACGGCCACGGCATGACCGCCGCCGACCTGCGCCTTGCGGTCGAGCGCCACGCGACATCGAAGCTGCCCGACGGCGACCTCTCGACGATCGCCACGCTCGGCTTCCGCGGCGAGGCGCTGCCGTCGATCGCCAGCGTCGCGCGGCTGACGCTGGTCAGCCGTCCGCGGGCGTCGGCGTCGGACGACACGCGGGCCGGCGACGGCTGGGCGCTCGTCGTCGACCACGGCCGCGTCGTCGCCGACGGCCCCGCCGCGGCCGAGTTCGGCCCGCGGGTGACCGTCGAGGGCCTGTTCGCCCC
>CAXTQJ010000365.1:0-2210 GCA_964246245.1 uncultured Sphingomonadaceae bacterium | reverse complement strand
GTAATGGCCGTCGCGGTCTACGACAAGGACCGCGACGGCCATTACAACTTGATATCGGCGCTGCACAAAAGCCTGCGCGGAAGCGATCCAGACGCCGCGCTCTACTACCTCGCCCGGATGCTGACCGCGGGCGAGGAGCCGCTTTACGTCCTGCGGCGGATGGTCCGCTTTGCCAGCGAGGACATCGGACTGGCCGACAGCAACGCGCTCGTCGTCACGCTGGCGGCGAAGGACGCGTACGACTTCCTCGGCTCGCCCGAGGGCGAGCTGGCGATCGCACAGGCGTGCCTCTATCTTGCCACCGCCCCGAAATCGAACGCAGCCTATGTCGCGGAGAAGGCGGCGTGGCGTAGCGCGCGCGCGACGGGATCGCTCGTTCCGCCGGCGAACATCCTCAATGCGCCGACGCGGCTGATGAAGACCCTCGGCTACGGCCACGGCTATGCCTACGACCACGACGCCGACGGCGGCTTCTCGGGGGCGAACTATTGGCCCGACGGCATGGCGCCGGCGACCTTCTATCGCCCGACCGACCGGGGGCACGAGAAGCGCATCGCCGAGCGGCTGGCGCGCTGGGCCGAGCTGCGCGGTGCGCAACCCGCAACCGATCCAGTGGTTGACCCGGCGGACTGACGAGGACCCGCCGATGCTCGAAAAGCTGCCCCATGCGATCGGTCACCTGCTCGCCGGCGCCCATCCAGGGATCGAAAAGACCGTCTATCACGACGACCGCCTCGCCGCGGTTCCGCCGTCGATCGTCGTGACCAGCCTCGCGTTCGCCGACGGCGCGCCGCTGCCGCTCCGTTTCACGGGCGACGGCGCGGGGGTGTCCCCGCCGCTCGCGTGGAGCGGTGTGCCCGACACGGCGCGGTCGGTCGTGATCGTCGTCGAGGACCCCGACGCGCCGGCGCCGTCGCCGCTGGTTCATCTGATCGTCCACGGTCTCGGCGGCGGCGACGGATCGCTCGCCGAGGGCGCGGCATCGGACGATCCACCGCCGGTCCCGACCGGAACGACGTCGTTCTTCGGTACCGCGTGGCTGCCGCCCGACCCGCCGCCGGGCGGCGGCGATCACCGCTATGTGTTCCAGATCTTTGCGCTCGGCCGCGATCCCGATTTCGGCGAGCATCCGCGCCGCGGCGCGATCGTCGACGTGCTCGACCTCGCCGTGGCGAAGGGTGTGCTGATCGGGACGTACGGACGGCCGTAACGGCGGCGTCGCCGCCTGGACGTCGGCCGGCGCTGCCGATCATCGCTACGCGATTGGCGATCCTGTGCCATTTGCCGTCCATAAACATCGTTGCTATCGCCAGGCCGGAGTTTGCGAAGGGGCCGTGCGATGACCGAGCCGACCGTCGCCGGCTGGGGCACGACCGACCGCAGCGCCGCCGACCGCGCCACCGACCGCGAGGCGATCCGCGACATCGTCGACCAGTGGGTCGTCCGCCGCGACAGCGCGCAGTGGGACGCGCTGCTGCCGCTGTTCCACAGTGACGGCGTCATGTCGGCGACATGGCAGCAGTCGTCGGCGGCCGAGTTCGTCGCCGGGTCGAAGGCCAACTGGGAGCGCGGCCTCTATGCCCAGCACTTCCTCGGCGGCAGCGCGATCGACTTCGGCAGCGATCCCGACCGCGCCATCGCCCAGACCAAGATGACGATCAGCCAGCGTGCACCCGTCCACGGAACGCTGGTCGATGTCGTCTGCATCGGCCGCTTCTACGACTTCTTCGCGCGCCGCGACGGCCGCTGGGGCATCGTGCTGCGCCAGCCGATCTACGAGCGCGATCGCTGAGACCCGTTCGTGTCGGGCGAGGTGATCAAGGCCGACATGACCAGGCTCGCCGGATTTCCCGATGGCTTCCGCCACCTCGCCTACCTCCAGACCGAGAGCGGCATGACGGTCAAGACCAACATGCCGGGCCGCATCGGCCCCGAACTCGACGCGCTCTACGGCCGCGGCGCGGCGTGGCTGGCCGGTGCAGGCGGGCACCCGAGCGACGCGGGGTTCGGCCAGACGCCGCTTGAGTTCACGAATGTTGCCGGTTTTCCGCTAATTCGTGACGACTGTGGACCAAACAGGTCCACGGCGCGCTGATCCGCCCGGACCACGTCGCGTGGCGGGGCAAGGGGTGGACGCCAGGCACCTGCGCGGCCGTCACCGGCCACGCCTTCACGCGGGTGCCGCCCAGCTCCCGTCGAGCAGTTTGGTG
>CAXTQJ010000364.1:1731-2233 GCA_964246245.1 uncultured Sphingomonadaceae bacterium | reverse complement strand
CCTCCCCCCCGGGGGGTGGGGGACCATCGCTCTTCCACGATGGTGATGGGGGCGGGGCGAGGGGCCGCAGCCGCCCGTCCAGCCCCTCCACCACGCGGCTGAAGAAGCCGCGCGGTCCCCCTGCCCCGGTGGGGGAGGAACTCTGCCGGCATTGCCCAACGCCGCCGCGCCCTCTACCTCACCCCCATGACCACCTACGACCACGACCTCTTCGTCATCGGCGCCGGTTCCGGCGGCGTCCGCGCGGCGCGGATCGCGAGCGGGCACGGCGCGCGCGTCGCGGTCGCCGAGGAGCACCGCGTCGGCGGCACCTGCGTCATCCGCGGCTGCGTGCCGAAGAAGCTGCTCGTCTACGGCTCGCACTTCGCCGAGGACCTCGTCGACGCGCGCCGCTTCGGCTGGACGATCGGCGACAAGGGCTTCGACTGGCCGACGCTGCGCGACCACGTCCTCGCCGAGGTCGACCGGCTCAACGGCATCTACCAGGAGACGCTCGCCAACC
>CAXTQJ010000364.1:0-1721 GCA_964246245.1 uncultured Sphingomonadaceae bacterium | reverse complement strand
GTCCCCGACCTGCCCGGGGCCGAGCACGGCATCACCTCGAACGAGGTGTTCCACCTCGACCACCTGCCGAAGTCGCTGGTCATCGCCGGCGGCGGCTACATCGCCAACGAATTCGCCGGCATCTTCCACGAGCTCGGCGTCAAGGTTACACTGGTCAACCGGGGCGACACCATCCTGCGCGGCTACGACCAGGCCTTGCGCGACCGCCTGTTCCAGATCTCGGTGACCAAGGGCATCCAGTTCACCTTCAACTGCGACATCGAGCGCGTCGAGCGGACCAACGCCGGCGTCCGGGTCGTGGTCAGGGACGACGACCCGATCGAGGCCGAGATGCTGTTGTGGGCGATCGGGCGGCGGCCGAACGTCGAGGGGCTGGGCCTCGACGCGGCCGGCGTCGCGCTCAACGACCGCCACGCCGTCGCGGTCGACGACCACAGCCGGACCAGCGTCGAGAACATCTGGGCGGTCGGCGACGTCACCGACCGCATCCAGCTGACCCCGGTCGCGATCCGCGAAGGCCATGCCTTCGCCGACACGGTGTTCGGCAACATTCCGACCACGGTCGACCATGACTGCGTGCCGAGCGCGGTCTTCTCCAACCCGCCGATCGCGAGCGTCGGCCTGACCGAGGCGGAGGCGCGCAACCGCCACGGCCCGGTCAAGGTGTTCACCAGCGACTTCCGCCCGATGAAGAACGTGCTCGCCGGGCGCAGCGAGCGGTCGCTCTACAAGCTCGTCGTCGACGCCGCGACCGACCGCGTCCTCGGTGCGCACATGATCGGCCCCGACGCGCCTGAGATCCTCCAGGCGCTGGCGATCGCGGTCAAGGCGAAGCTGACCAAGGCGCAGTTCGACGAGACGGTCGCGCTCCACCCGACGATGGCGGAAGAACTTGTGCTGATGCGTTAACATTGTCTTGCCGCGTCATGCGGCGACTTGCCGCCGCCAAGGAAAGGGCTAGTATAGCGACCCCGGGGGCGACCCGCGTCCTCGCGATCTGGGGAGAAGACCATGGCTACGACGGCGCGCCTTGCGGCGACTTCGGTTCGACTCGGTACCGACCATCAGACTCTGGAGCATCTGCAGGACCTCGTCGGCAAGATGGCCGGCCTCGCCGGCTGCCCACGGTGCGGCCGCATCGCCTATCTCGACTTCAAGTACCTCGTCGACCCCGAAGCCAACCTGAAGGAGATCGGCGTCCAGTCGATCGTCCACCAGCACGTGTGATGCGCCGCGGCGCGGGCGGAGCCGGCCGGTGGTATGGCCCCGCCCGGCTGGGCGTCGGCCTGTCGTACATGCCCGGTTTCGATCCCGGCGTGTACGGCGACGCCGACTTCGTCGAGGTGACGCCTGAGACGCTGTGCCGGGCGACGGCGCGCGGCGCGTTCGCGCTCGTGCCGGCGCTCGTCGCGGCGGCGCAGGCGGCGTGCGGTGCCCGGCCGATCGTCGTCCACGGCGTCGAGCTGTCGATCGGGTCGGCGCGGCGGTGGAACGACGCCTATGTCGCGATGCTCGACGATTTCGCCGGTGCGTGGCCGTTCCGCTGGCATAGCGAACACCTCCACTTCCAGACGGTCGGCCGCGGCGAGGTCGAGGTCGAGACCGGCGTGCCGCTGCCGCTGCCACTGACCGCCGAAGCGGTCGCGCTCGTCGCCGGCCGCGCCGCCGGCCTCGCCGAACGCTTCGCCGTCCCCTTCCTGCTCGAAAACGGCGCGCACTAC
>CAXTQJ010000363.1:637-2243 GCA_964246245.1 uncultured Sphingomonadaceae bacterium | reverse complement strand
GCCTGTGACACCGTCGTCGCGGGGCGCCCTGTAAGGTCTCCGACAACGCGCAGAAGTTGACGGAGGCTGACCGCGTTATCTGGCCCGCCGCCGAGGTTGAAGGCCTGTCCGGTCACCGACCCGATGGCTCGCCACGCCGCGAGATAGGCCCCGACCGCGTCGGCGACGTGCATGATGTCGCGCACCTGCCGGCCATCGCCGTAAAGGGTAATCGACTGTCCCCTCAGGGCTCTGATCAGGAAGTGGGCCACCCAGCCCTGGTCCTCGGTCCCCATCTGGCGCTGGCCGTAGATGTAGCTCATTAGCAGAACGGCGGTGCGCACTCAGAAGCTGCGGGCATAGTCGAGGACGTACTGGTCGGCCGCGCCCTTCGAGCAGCCGTAGGGCGTGTGGAAGTCGAGCGGCCGGTCCTCACCGACGCCGTGCGCGGCGATCGCCGCGTCGGTCGGGCGATAGGCGTCGCCGTCGCGGATGAAGTCGAGGTCGGCCAGGTCGCCGTAGACCTTGTTGGTCGACGCGAAGATCAGCGGCGTCGCCGGGCTGCGGGTGCGCAGCGCCTCGAGCAGGCCGAGCGTCGCCGCCAGGTTGACGGCATAGTCGTCGCGCGGATCGACGAGGCTCGTCGTCACCGCGACCTGTGCCGCCATATGGAAGACGCAGTCGGCGCGCGCGACGGCGGCGGCGAGCCGGTCCTCGTCGCGGATGTCGGCGACGATCGGCTCGATCTTCGCGCCGTGGTTCGACTGGAGCCACGCGAGGTTGCGCTCGACGCCCGGCCGCGACAGCGCGTCGTAGACGATCACGTCGTGGCCGTCGCGGGCGAGCGCGTCGGCGAGGTTCGACCCGATGAACCCGGCCCCGCCGGTGACAAGGACGGTCACGCGACCAGCCCGCGCTGCTCGAGCTCCGCGCGCATCCTGGCGACGCCGTCCTCCGCCTTCTGCCGCGCGACCCATTCGGCGAGCTCGGCCAGCCCCTCGCCGAAGTCGGCGCGGGCGCGGAAGCCGAGGCGGTCGGCGGCGAGCGTCGTGTCGCAGAAGCAGTGGCGGATGTCGCCGATCCGCGCCTTGCCGACGATCTCGGGGCCGAGGTCGTTCTTGCCCATCGCGCGGGCAAGCTCCATCGCGACCTCGGTCACCGAGCGGTCGGTGCCCGAGCCGATGTTGAAAGTGCCGCCGGCGGCCTGTGGCAAGACCAGCGCGTCGGCGAAGGCGCGCGCGACGTCGGTCACGTGGACGAAGTCGCGCCGCTGCTCGCCGTCCTCGAAGATCATCGGCTGCTGGCCGTTCAAGAGCCGCGAGGCGAAGATCGCCAGCACCCCAGTATAGGGGTTCGACAGCGCCTGGCCGGGTCCATAGACATTGAACAGGCGCAGGCAGACGCTCTCCATCCCGTACGGCGCGGCCATGATGTGCGTCATCTGCTCCTGGGCGTACTTGCCGAGCGCGTAGACCGACGACAGCGCCGGCCGCTTCCACTCGGGCGTCGCCATCGGCGTCAGCGGCCGGCCGGCGCAGTCGACCGGCTCCCAGTTAGCCAGCCCGTCGCGCAGGCCGCGCCGCGCCGCGTCCTCGACCAGTGCGCCGTCGCGGTCGCGGTACAGCCC
>CAXTQJ010000363.1:0-627 GCA_964246245.1 uncultured Sphingomonadaceae bacterium | reverse complement strand
GGCTAACTGGGAGCCGGTCGACTGCGCCTCGAACAAGGTCGCGGTGCCGACGTCGTTGGTCGAGGTGTAGCGGACGACCTCGTACATCGACTGGCCGACGCCGACCTCGGCGGCGAGGTGGACGACGCTGTCGATCCCGTCGAGCGCGGTCGCCACCGCCGCCTTGTCGCGGACGTCGCCACGGATCAGCTCGGCGTCGCGGTTGAGCATCGCCGCGCCGTCGGTGACGCCGTGGACCTGGTCGATCAACGCGTCGAGGACGCGCACCCGGTGGCCGCGCGCGAGGAGTTCGTCGGCGACGAACCGTCCGATGAAGCCGGCACCCCCCGTAATCAGAACCCGTTCCACCCGCTCTCCTCGTCCACGCCGCTTGCCCGACTCGGCGGCGCGTGCAGAGTGACGGAAGCGTTACAGCGCGGCAAGCTTCTTCTTCCTCTCCTCCCCGCGCGAGGTCGCGCGCAGCACGATCGGACCCTGTCGGTGGTGGAACAGCCGGAACGCCGCGTCATTCTGGTGCGCCACGGCACGCATGCCGAGGTCGGCCGGGTGCTGAGCGGCCGCGCCGAGATCGGCCGCGGCGCGCGCGGGCGGGCCGAGGCGGCGGCGCTGGCGGGCGCCCTCGCGGAC
>CAXTQJ010000362.1:821-2248 GCA_964246245.1 uncultured Sphingomonadaceae bacterium | reverse complement strand
CGTTCGACCGCTACGCCGCGCTCCTCGCCGAGCGGCAGACGCTGATGAACCTCGTCGCCGCATCGACGCTGCCCGACGTATGGCATCGACACTTCGCCGACAGCGCGCAGCTCGTCGCGCTCGCCGGTGCCGGGCCGGCGACCACATGGCTCGATCTGGGCAGCGGCGCGGGCTTTCCGGCGCTCGTCCTCGCTCGACTCGCGCCGGGCCGTTTCCATCTGGTCGAAGCGACCGCGAAGAAATGCGCCTTCCTCGCCGCCGCCGCCGAGGCGCTCGGGATCGGTGGCAAGGTCGTCGTCCACAATGCCCGAGTCGAGCACCTGCCGACCTTCGCCGCCGACCGCGTCACCGCGCGGGCCTGTGCGCCGCTGGCGAAGCTGTTCGGCTGGGGCGAGCGCTTCGCGTGCGGCGGACACTGGCTCCTGCTTAAGGGGCGCTCGGTCGACGACGAAATCGCGGCGGCGCAGGCCGCGTTCGCCTTCGACCATCATCTCGTGCCTAGCCGGACCGACCCCGACGCGCGTATCGTCGCGGCGAGCAACGTGCGGAGGCGGCGGTGAGGATCGCGATCGCCAACCAGAAGGGCGGCGTCGGCAAGACGACGACGGCGATCAACCTCGCCACCGCGCTGGCGGCGACGGGGCGGTCGGTCCTCGTCCTCGACATGGATGCGCAGGGCAACGCCTCGACCGGGCTCGGCATCGAGCGGCGGGCGCGGACGCGGTCGATCTACGAGGTGCTGCTCGGCGAGGTCGCGCTCGACGAGGCGACGATGGCGACCGCGGTGCCGGGCCTGAGCATCGTGCCGTCGACGGCGGCGCTCGCCGGGGCCGAGGTCGAGCTGGTCGGTCTCGACCGCCGCAACCGCCGCCTCGCCGACGCGCTCGCGGCGGCGCGGCGCTACGACTATGTCCTGACCGACTGTCCGCCATCGCTCGGGCTGCTGACGCTCAACGCCCTCGTCGCCGCCGCGACGGTGCTCGTCCCGCTCCAGACGGAATTCTTTGCGTTGGAAGGACTTAGCCAGCTCCTGTCGACGATCGAGCGCGTCCGCGACGGACCCAATCCGCGGCTGCGGCTGCTCGGCATCGTCCTGACCATGGCCGACAGGCGCAACCGGTTGTCGGAGCAGGTCGTCGCCGACGTCCGTGCGGTGATGGGGGCGCAGGTGTTCGCCACGGCGATCCCGCGCAACGTCCGGCTGTCGGAGGCGCCGAGCCATGGCGTTCCGGCGCTGGTCTATGATTTGCGCTGTCTTGGTTCACAAGCGTACATAGAATTAGCCAAAGAAGTTATCGAGCGCGCGGCGCTCGCCGGAGAACTGGTCGATGCATGAGACTCGTCGTGGCTGAAAAACGGGCCGGTCTCGGCCGCGGGCTGTCGGCGCTGATGGACGAGGTCGCGCCGGCGGCGGAGCGGACCATGCT
>CAXTQJ010000362.1:0-811 GCA_964246245.1 uncultured Sphingomonadaceae bacterium | reverse complement strand
CGACGGAACTTCGACCAGGGCGCGATGGACGAACTGATCGCGTCGGTCCGCGAGCGTGGCGTCCTCCAGCCGATCCTCGTCCGGCCGGTCGCCGCGGCGGGCGGGCGACGGCGCTACGAGATCGTCGCGGGCGAGCGGCGGTGGCGCGCGGCGGCGGCGGCGGCGCTTCACGACCTGCCGGTGGTCATCCGCGACCTCGACGCGGCGGCGGCGTTCGAGATCGCGCTGGTCGAGAACATCCAGCGCGCCGACCTCAACCCGATCGAGGAGGCCGACGGCTATCGCCGGCTGATGGACGACTATGGCCACACCCAGGTCGACCTCGCGCGGATCGTCGGCAAGGCGCGCAGCCACGTCGCCAACCACGTCCGCCTGCACGAGCTGCCGCCCGAGGTCCGCGACATGGTCGCCGACGGGCGGCTGACGCCGGGGCACGGCAAGGTGCTCGCCGGGACCGACGACCCGGTCGCGCTCGCCGACCATATCGTCGCGCACGGCCTGTCGGTCCGTCAGATCGAGCTGATGGACCGGGGCCGCGGGCGCAAGCACAAGCCGCCGCCGCCGCCGGCCGAACCCGATGCCGACGTCGCCGCGCTCGAGACGCGGCTGGCCGAGGCGCTGGGGATGCCGGTGATGCTGGTCATGACCGACCCGCCGGCGGGGACGATCGGGGTGTCGTTCTCGACGCTCGACCAACTCGATCTGCTGATCCGGTTGCTGGAGGCGGCGCACGTCGATCCGCCGCGCGCGCGCTGACCTGCCCGCAACGGATCCGCCCCGGCCCGCGGGGAGGTGGCGCGAAGCGCCGGAG
>CAXTQJ010000361.1:388-2265 GCA_964246245.1 uncultured Sphingomonadaceae bacterium | reverse complement strand
GCGCACCGCCGTCCTCCCCTACGGCGACGGCGCGGCGGCGGCGCGGATCGCGGGCGTCATCGCCGCGCGGCTGCCGTCGCCGGCGTTCGCGATCGCGGCGGAGTGAGCCCGGTCCTCGTCACCGGCGTCGCCGGGTTCATCGGGGCGGCGGTCGCGGCGGCGCTGCTCGCGCGCGGCGAGGCGGTGGTCGGGGTCGACGACCTCAACGGCTATTACGATCCGCAGCTGAAGCGCGACCGGCTGGCGCGGCTCGGCGGCGACTTCGCCTTCGCTCGCGTCGATTTCAGCGACGCCGCCGCGCTCGACGCGGCGCTCGCCGGCCACGCGGTCGACCGCATCGTCCACCTCGGCGCGCAGGCGGGGGTCGGCCATTCGCTCGTCGACCCGCACAGCTACGTCCGGTCGAACCTCGCCGGGCACCTGACCCTGCTCGAGGTGGCGCGGGCGCGGCAGGTCGGCCACTTCGTCTACGCGTCGTCGTCGTCGGTCTACGGGGCCAACGCCACGCTGCCGTTCGCCGTCGCGGACCGCGCCGACTCGCCTGTCTCGCTCTACGCCGCGACCAAGCGCGCCGACGAGCTGATGACCGCCAGTTACGTCCACCTGTTCGGCTTCCCCGCGACGGGGCTGCGCTTCTTCACGGTGTACGGCCCGTGGGGGCGACCCGACATGGCGGTGTGGAGGTTCACCGACGCGGTCCTCGCCGGCCGGCCGATCGCGCTCAACAACGGCGGCCGGATGCTGCGCGACTTCACCTGGATCGACGACATCGTCGGCGGGGTCCTCGCCGCGCTCGACCGCCCGCCGGCCGGCCACGCGGTCTACAACCTCGGCAACCACCGTGCCGAGGAACTGCTCCGCGTCGTCGACCTGATCGAGGCGGCGACCGGGCGAACGGCGATCCGCGAACCGCGGCCGATGCCGCCCGGCGACGTGCCGGCGACCTACGCCGACATCGCCGCAACGACCGCCGCGCTGGGGTGGATGCCGACGACGACGATCGACGAGGGCGTGCCGCGGTTCGTCGAGTGGTTCCGGGGGTATGCCGGGCGCTGACCGTTCCTTCCCCACGGGGGAGGTGGCGCGGAGCGCCGGAGGGGGCTGGGCGAGTCGTCGCGGCGCCTCGCCCCGCCCCGCCCGCACGGCGGCGCCGGGGCCCCACCCCCCCGGGGGGGGGCACCCGCGCGCGCCCCCAGCCCGGTCATCAGGTCGACGAACCCCGGGAAGCTCGTCGCCACCGGCGCGGCGTCGTCGACCGTCACCGGCGCGGCGGCGCGCAGCCCGAGCACGGCGAAGCTCATCGCGATGCGGTGGTCGAGCCGCGCCGCCACCATCGCCCCGCCGGGGACGAGGTCGCCGCCGCGGCCGTGGACGATCAGGCCGTCGGGCAGCTCCTCGACGGCGACGCCGCACGCCGCCAGTCCCGCCGCCATCGTCGCGATCCGGTCGCTCTCCTTGACCCGCAGCTCGGCGAGCCCGCGCATCGTCGTCGTGCCGCAAGCGAAGGCGGCGGCGACGAACAGCGCCGGATACTCGTCGATCATCGCCGGCGCGATCTCGGGCGGCACATCGACCCCGGTCAGGGTACCCGCCGTCACGACGAGGTCGGCGACCGGCTCGCCGCCGACCTCGCGGACGTTGGTCAGCGCGATGTCGGCCCCCATCATCGCCAACGCCCGCAGCAGTCCATCGCGCGTCGGATTGATCCCGACCCCGGTCAGCACCACTCGGCTGCCGGGCACGATCAGCGCCGCGACGAGCGGGAAGGCGGCCGAAGAGATGTCGCCCGGCACCGTCAGCGCCTGCGGCCGCAGCTCGGCCTCGCCCATCACGCCGATCGCGCGGCCGTCGGGCATGTCCTCGACCGTCACCTCGGC
>CAXTQJ010000361.1:0-378 GCA_964246245.1 uncultured Sphingomonadaceae bacterium | reverse complement strand
CTCGCTGTGGTCGCGCGTCGCCTCGCGCTCGACGACGACCGTCCGCCCCGGCGTGTTGAGCCCGGCGAGGAGCACCGCCGACTTGACCTGCGCCGACGCGACCGGGAGGATGTAGCGCAGCGGCACCGCCGGGCACCGCCCGGTCATCGTCAGCGGCAGCCGCTCGCCGGGCGACGCGGCGAAGCGCGCGCCCATCAGCGCCAGCGGCGTCGTCACCCGCGCCATCGGCCGCCCCGACAGCGACGCGTCGCCGACGAAGGTCGCGGTGACCGGGTGCGACGCGACCAGCCCCATCAGCAGGCGGGTCGACGTTCCCGAATTGCCCATGTCGAGCGCGGTCGCCGGCCACTTGCGCGCGTTCGGCGAAGACTACGTGCC
>CAXTQJ010000360.1:1980-2292 GCA_964246245.1 uncultured Sphingomonadaceae bacterium | reverse complement strand
CCGCCCCGTCGTGCCCGGCGACCAGCTCCGCCTGCAGGTGGTCAAGGAACGCCGTGCGACCTTCGCCGCGACCGCTGCCCAGGACGCGCGCCGGCCGCCGGCGGCGACGCGCTACGCCAACCTGTTCCTCGCCGGCGACTGGACGCAGACCGGCCTGCCCGCGACGATCGAGGGCGCGGTGCGGTCGGGCGAGACGGCGGCGCGGCTGGCGCTCACGCACCGGCATTGAGCACTGCCCCCGCTCCCGCACGCGGGAAAGGGGGCGGCGCGGCCATTGGGGGGGGCGCCCCCCCCCCCAAAAAAACCCCACAC
>CAXTQJ010000360.1:0-1970 GCA_964246245.1 uncultured Sphingomonadaceae bacterium | reverse complement strand
CGCTGGCGGCGCTGCAGCGGCCCGACGGCCACTGGGTGTTCGAGCTCGAGGCCGACGCGACGATCCCGGCGGAGTACGTCCTCCTCCGCCACTATCTCGGCGAGCCGGTGGACGCGCGTCTCGAGGCCGGCATCGCCCGCTACCTCCGCCGCATCCAGGCGAGCCACGACGGCTGGGGGCTGTTCCACGGCGGTGCGTTCGACGTGTCGGCGTCGGTCAAGGCGTATTTCGCGCTCAGGATGATCGGCGACGACGCGAACGCCGACCACATGGCGCGCGCCCGTGCCGCGATCCTGAACGCCGGCGGCGCCGCGGCGGTCAACGTCTTCACCCGCATCCAGCTCGCGCTGTTCGCCGCCGGGCCGTGGTCGACGATCCCGACGATGCCGCCCGAGTTGATCCTCGCGCCGCGCTGGTTCCCGGTCCACCTCGGCAAGATGGCGTACTGGGCACGGACGGTGATCGTGCCGCTGCTCGTCCTCGGCGCGCTGAAGCCGGTGGCGAAGAACCCGCGCAAGATCACCGTCGACGAGCTCTACCTGCCGAAGGCGACGGTCAAGCCGAAGTCGAACGTCGCCGGAGCCAAGGCGGTGTGGAAGGTCGCGTTCGGCGCGCTCGACGTCGTCCTCAAAGCCGGCGACGGCCTGTGGCCGAAGGGGCTGCGCCGCCGCGCCATCCAGCGCTGCGTCGACTTCACCGTCGAGCGGCTCAACGGCGACGACGGCCTCGGCGCGATCTATCCGGCGATGGCCAACAGCGTGATGATGTTCGATCGCCTCGGCGACGCGCATCATCGCGACATCGCCCGCGCCGCGGTCGAGAAGCTGGTCGTCCGCGCCCCCGAGGGCCGCGACAATGCCGCGGACTCGGGCGAGGTCTACTGCCAGCCGTGCTTCTCGCCGGTGTGGGACACCGCGCTGGCCGCGCACGCGATGCTCGAAGTGCGGTCGCCCGAGGCCGAGGCGGCGGCCGACGCCGGGCTCGACTGGCTGATCCCGCGCCAGGTGCTCGACGTGCGCGGCGACTGGGCCGACAACGCCCCCGACCTGCGCCCCGGCGGCTGGGCGTTCCAATACGCCAACGCGCACTATCCCGACCTCGACGACACCGCCGCCGTCGTCTGCGCGCTCGACCGCGCGCGCGGGCGGGTCGGGGCGCGATACGACGAAGCGATCGCCCGCGGGACCGAATGGACCGTCGGCCTCCAGTCGAAGGACGGCGGCTGGGGCGCGTTCGACGCCGACAACAGCTACCACTACCTCAACAACATCCCCTTCGCCGACCACGGCGCGCTGCTCGACCCGCCGACCGCCGACGTCAGTGCGCGGTGCGTATCGATGCTGGCGCAGCTCGGCGAGCCGGCGGGGTCGGAGCGGATGCGCTCGGCCGTCGCCTACCTGATCGAGAGCCAGGAGACCGACGGCAGCTGGTTCGGTCGCTGGGGGGTCAATTACATCTACGGGACGTGGTCGGCGCTGTGCGCGCTCAATGCCGCCGGGCTGGCGCGCGGCGACGCGACGCGGCGCGGCGCCGACTGGCTGCTCGCCGTCCAGAACCCCGACGGCGGCTGGGGCGAGGCGTGCGACAGCTATGACCTCGACCGCACCGGGCACGTCGCGGCCGACAGCCGCGCGTCGCAGACGGCGTGGGCGCTCCTCGGCCTGATGGCGGCGGGCGACGCCGAGCATCCCGCCGTCGCCCGGGGGGGGCGGGGCCCGGGCGCGCCCGGTCACCCCCCCCCCCCGGGGGGCCCACGGCGGTGAATGTGCGCTGATGGTATCGCGGTGATCCTCGTCGCCACCGGTCTCCGTCGCGAGGCGAAGCTGATCGCGCGGCCGGGCATTGTCGTCATCGCCGGCGGCGGCGACGCGGCCCGGCTCGAACGCGACCTCGACGCCCGGGCGGCGCAGGCGAGCGCGATCCTCAGCATCGGCCTCGCCGGGGCGCTCGTCACCGGTCTCGCGCCGGGC
>CAXTQJ010000359.1:0-2293 GCA_964246245.1 uncultured Sphingomonadaceae bacterium | reverse complement strand
GTATAGTTGCCGCCGGTGTTCGAGTTGATCCCGGACGTGAAATCGACGGTGTAGAACACGTACGTCCCCGTATAATTAACCGTACCCGTCACGCTGTTCAACGTCACGATGTCGAACTGCGAACCGATCTGGTCGCCAAGTCCGGTAAAGCTGGCGGTGTCGGTGACGTAGGTCGCCGCCGCGGCCGGAGCGGCAGCGGCAAGAGCGAGAATGATGCCGGTGAGTGCGAGACGCATGATTTCCTATCCCCGCAGTTAATCTGCGCAACAGTCATCGCAACATCCGTGCCAAGTGTCCGATGCCATGGTCGTGCATGTAAAAACAATGAGTTGATTGGGCTGCAGCCGCGGCGAGGGCCACGAAGTGTAAACTATTCCGACACTTTTCGTCGTGAGCAGCGACTGCGGTCGCCGTTTCGCTGGAGGTTGCGATCCGGCCGGTCAGCCGCTACCTGCGCGGCGAACCAAGCGAAAAGCACGTCATGCTCATCACCTTCATCCTCGTCGTCCATGGGCTGATCTCGCTCGGCCTCGTCGGCGTCATCCTGCTCCAGCAGTCGGAGGGCGGGGGTCTCGGCATCGGCGGCGGCAATGCCGGCGGCATGATGACTGCGCGCGGCGCCGCCAACCTGCTGACGCGGTCGACGATGGTCCTCGCCGGCGCGTTCGTCCTGACCAGCGTGCTGCTGGCGGTGCTCGCGACGACGAGCAAGCACGGCCACGTCATCGACACGACGCTCGCCAAGCCGGCGACCGGCGGCAGCCCGATCGCGCCGGGCGGCGTCCCGTTGTTCCAGAAAACCGCACCGGTGACCCCGGCCAAGCCCGCGCCGTCGCCGACCGATTCGGTACCGCTCGCGAATTAAATGAGCGGCGTTGGTTTTTGGTAAGGCGGCGATGACGGATCGCCTCGGCTCGATCGCTGGCGGGACGATCGGCAATCTCGTCGAGTGGTTTGATTTCTACGTCTATTCGGCCTTCTCGCTCTATTTCGCGCATGTGTTCTTCCCGGCCGGCGACCCGACCGCGCAGCTGCTCAACACCGCCGCCGTCTTCGCCATCGGCTTCGTCATGCGTCCGGTCGGCGGCTGGCTGCTCGGCGTCTACGCCGACCGGCAGGGGCGGAAGGCGGCGTTGACCCTGTCGGTGCTGTTGATGTGCGGTGGCTCGGGCATCGTCGCGCTGACTCCGGGGTTCGACCGGATCGGCGTCGCCGCGCCGGTGCTGCTGGTCATCGCGCGGCTGCTCCAGGGTCTGTCTGTCGGCGGCGAGTACGGCGCGTCGGCGACCTACCTCAGCGAGATGGCGGGCGAGCGCGACCGCGGCTTCCTCGCCAGCTTCCAGTACGTGACGCTGATCGGCGGGCAGCTGCTCGCGCTCGCCGTCCTGCTCGTCCTCCAGGCGACGCTGAGCGAGGCCGACCTCCACGCGTGGGGCTGGCGCATCCCGTTCGTCGTCGGCGCGGCGCTGGCGCTGGTCGCGCTGTGGCTGCGGCGGTCACTCGCCGAAACGGCGGCGTTCGCGCACGTCGCCCCGGCCGAGCGACGCCACCCATTGGCCCGCCTTGCGCCATACTGGCGGCGCGTGGTGCTGGTGGTGATGCTCGGGGCCGGCGGCAGCTTGGCGTTCTACACGTTCACCACGTACATGCAGAAGTTCCTCGTCAACACCGTCGGCTGGTCGAAGCCCGACGCGAGCCTGATCGCGTTCGCGACGCTCAGCGTCTACCTGCTCGTCCAGCCGCTATTCGGCGCGCTGTCGGACCGGTTCGGGCGCAAGCCGCAGCTGGTCGCGTACGGGGTGCTGGGGCTCGTCGGCGCGGTGCCGCTGCTGACCGCGCTGACGCATCCGCCGAGCCGGGTCGCCGCGTTCTTCCTGATCGTCGCGGCGCTGACCGTGCTCAGCGGCTACACTGCGATTTCCGGGCTGGTGAAGGCCGAGTTGTTTCCCGCGCACGTCCGGGTGCTCGGCGTCGGCCTGCCCTATGCGGTGTCGGTCTCGCTGTTCGGCGGCACTGCCGAATACATCGCGCTGGCGTTCAAGGCGGCGGGCAACGAGGTCGGCTTCTTCTGGTACGTCGCCGCGACGATCGGGGTTTCGCTGGTCGCGGTGGTGCTGTTGCCGGACACCAAGCGCACGTCGCTGATTTGATCCTTTCCGCTCGTGGGGAGGGGGACCATCGCTCTTCCGCGAGGGTGGAGGGGCGTCGGATCGGGTGGCCCCGGTCCTTTGCGCGACCGCCCCCCCCCCACGCGCCGAAGAAGCGCGCGGTCCCCCTCCCCGCAATCGGCAAG
>CAXTQJ010000358.1:0-2299 GCA_964246245.1 uncultured Sphingomonadaceae bacterium | reverse complement strand
GGGGCGGGCCGGGGCGCGGGGGGGGGCGGGCGCCACACCCAAGGCCGGGGCGGCCCCGGCGCCCGACGCCGGCGAACCGCCGACGGTCGGCCCCGACATCGTCGCCGGCCGCTTCGCGATCCACGGTCAGGCGACCGTCGTCGGCCAGGGCAACACCCCGTTCCGCGCGCCGTACGAGGGGCCGAACAGCCTCAACGGCGACGGCCAGTTCCGCGAGACCGCCGACCTGACGCTCTACGTCGGGGTCAGTCCGTGGAAGGGCTTCGAGGTCTGGGCCGATACCGAGGCCGACCAGGGGTTCGGCCTCAGGAACACGCTCGGCGCCGCCGGCTTCCCGTCGGCCGAGGCCTACAAGGTCGGCAAGGGGACGCCGTACATCCGGCTCCAGCGGCTGCTGTTCCGCCAGACGATCAACCTCGGCGGCGGCGACGACAAGGTCGACCGCGACGTCAACCAGCTCGGCATCGCGCGCACCGCGAACCACCTGACGCTGACGATCGGCAAGTTCAGCGTCGCCGACGTGTTCGACGCCAACGCCTATGCCCACGACCCGCGCAGCGACTTCCTCAACTGGACGTCGGTCGACCTCGGCACCTTCGATTATGCCGCCGACGCGTGGGGCTATACCTACGGCGGCGCGGCCGAGCTGACGCTCGGCAAATGGACCGGCCGCGCCGGGCTGTTCAACCTGTCGAAGATCCCCAACAGCGTCGACCTCGAGACCCACTTCCGCCAGTACCAGGTCGTCGGCGAGGTCGAACGGCGGGTGACGGTCCACGGGCACCCGGGGGCGATCCGCGTCACCGGATGGTTCAGCCACGGCAACTTCGCGCGGCTCGACGACGCGATCGCCTACGGGGCGGCGCACGGCACCGCGCCCGATCCGGTTCCCGTCCGCCGCTTCCGCGACCGCAAGGGCATCGGCGTCGACGCCGAGCAGGAGCTGACCGACATCGTCGCCGCCTTCGTCCGCGCCGGGATCGGCGACGGCGACACCGAGGCGGTCGAGTTCACCGACGTCGACCGCAGCGTCTCGGGCGGGGTGCGGATCAAGGGTACGGCGTGGGGCCGGGCCCACGACGAGGCCGGCATCGCGCTGATCGCCAATGACATCTCGGCCGCGCGCCAACGTTATCTCGCCGCGGGCGGGCTCGGCATCCTGATCGGCGACGGCCGGCTGACCCACCCCGGTCCCGAGCTGATCGGCGAGGCCTATTACGATGTGACGCTGGTCGGCCCGCTCCACGCCACCGCCGACGCGCAGCTGCTCGTCAACCCGGCGTACAACCGCGACCGCGGCCCGGCCCCGGTCTTCGCGATCCGGGCGCACGCCCAGTTCTAGGCTTCCCCTCCCCTAAAGGGAAGGGAAAGGACCTACCGCCCGGCGATGCCCAGCAGCTCGACCTCGAACACCAGCACCGCGTTCGGCGGGATGACGCCGCCCGCGCCGCGCTCGCCGTAGCCGAGGTCGGGCGGGATGGTGAAGCGGTAGCGCGAACCCGTCGGCATCAGCGCGACGCCCTCGGTCCAGCCGGGGATGACGTTGCGCAGCGGGAAGGTCGCCGGCTGGCCGCGGTCGACCGACGAATCGAACGTCGTCCCGTCGATCAGCTTGCCGACATAGTGGACGGTGACCGTGTCGGCGGCGGTCGGCTTGGGGCCGGTGCCTTCGGTCAGGACCTCGTACTGGAGGCCGGAAGCGGTGGTATGCACGCCGGGCTTGTGCTTGTTGGCGGCGAGGTACGCGGCCCCGTCGGGGGTCGGGGCCGACGACGTCGCGGTCGCGAAGCGGGTGCCGGCCCAGACGAGCGCGGCGACGAGGATGACGAGGACGGCGGCGGCGGCGATCCACTTGCCCGCCGCGCCGGTGCCCGCGGCGGCGGTCGCCATCCGGGCTACTTGGCCCCGTCGCGCTCGGCGCGCTTGCGCTCGAGCTTGCGCGCGCGGCGGATCGCGGCGGCCTTTTCGCGCGCGCGCTTCTCGCTCGGCTTCTCGTAGTGACGGCGCAGCTTCATCTCGCGGTAGACGCCCTCGCGCTGGAGCTTCTTCTTGAGGGCACGCAACGCCTGGTCGACGTTGTTGTCGCGGACGATGATCTGCAAGCCGTACTCTCCATTCACGCGCGCGGCCTCAGCATGGCCGCGGCTTGTCATCGGGGTTGCCCGCCGGCGAGGAGCCGACGCGAGCGGCGGCGCATAGCAGAGGGCAAGGGCGGGGTAAAGCGGGGAGGATCAGTTCCGCCCAACCCAGTTCCTCCCCCACCGGGGGAGGTGGCGCGCTCTTGCGCGACGGCGGGGGC
>CAXTQJ010000357.1:0-2301 GCA_964246245.1 uncultured Sphingomonadaceae bacterium | reverse complement strand
CCCCCGGTGGGGGAGTAAGGGCGGGGGGCGCCGCCGGCAGGCCCTCCCCCGGGGGGGGTGGTGGCGCGAAGCGCCGGTGGGGGACCGCCTGGACGTATTGCCGAACGAGTTGATGCGCCGCCGCCAGCACATCGTCGCCGTCGCCGACGACCGCGTCGATCACCCCCATCGCCAGCGCGCTTGTCGCGTCGATGCTCCGCCCGCCGAGGATCAGGTCGAGCGCGTCGCGCAGGCCTTCGGTGCCGTTGCGCTCGGCCAGCAGCCGCGGCAACCGCTGCGTGCCTCCATAGCCCGGAATCAGCCGCAGCCGTATCTCCGGCTGCCCGAACCGCGCGGTCGGCTCGGCGATGCGGTAGTGGCAGGCGAGCGCGAACTCCATGCCGCCGCCGAGCGCGACGCCCTGGATCGCGGCGATGCACGGCTTGGCCATCGCTTCGATCTTGTTGAACGCGAGCTGGGCGTTGTTGGGGAGGACGCGCGCTTCCTCGACGGTGTGGATCTCGTCGAGGAACTGGCGGATGTCGGCCCCGGCGACGAAGCTCGCCGTCCCGTCGCCGGTGAAGACCACGGCCACCACGTCGTCGCGCCGCGACAGGTGGTCGACGACAATGTTCAATTCGTCGAGTGCGCGTTCGTTGAGCGCGTTGACCGGCGGGTTGGTGACGAACACCGTCGCCACCTTCTTGCCCGGCGCGACGCTATTGTATTGAATGCGGAAGTAGCGGTAGCGGTCGAACAGCTGCTGCTCGTCGCTCCGCGTCTGCTTGCGCTGCCACGCGGCGATCGCGGTCTGAATCGCGTCGAGGCTGGCGGGGTTTTTCAGTGTCGAGGTGTCGCCCAGGTCGCCGCCCTCGACCAGCGCGCGGACCATGCGGCGGACGTATTTGCCGCTCCGCGTCTCGGGGAACTCGGCGACCTCGATGAAGTCCTGCGGCACCGCGACCGCGCCCTTCTCGGTCCGGACGAGATCGCTCAGGCGGCGGCGATCGTCGTGGCTCAGCTTGCGGCCCGGCGCGGGGACGACGAAGGCGAGCGGAGTCAGCCCCTTCTCGCGGTGCGGCGCGCCGACGACGAGGACGTTGCCGACCGGTGAGTCGGGGTCGAGCGCCTTGTCGCGGAGGATCGCGCCCTCGATCTCCTCGGTCCCCATGCGGTGGCCGCTGACGTTGATGACGTCGTCCGACCGGCCGTGGAGTGAGAAGCTGCCGTCGGCGTGGCGCATCGCGAAATCGCCCTGGGTATACGCCCAGGTTCCGGCCCAGCGCGTCCAGTAGCCGTCGCGCCACCGCGCGGCGTCGCCCCGCCAGCCGGGAACGACGGCGCCGTCGACAACGGCGAAGTTCGCCGCGTCGCCCCAGACGGTGCGGGCGAGGTAGGGGTAAGGCGCGGCGATGACGATCTCGCCCTTCTCGCCGTCGGCCGCGCGGCGGCGCGGGACTCCGGGACCAGCGGAACGCGCGAACAACGGCTTGATGACCGCATGAGCATCAGCGGCGCTCTCTGCCTCTACCCACACATCCCCGACGATCCACGGCAGCGGATAGGTGTGCGCGTCGGCCCGCAGCGGGAAGTCGGCGTTGCCGTAGAAATGCGTCCACGCGATGCCGCCGTGCTCGGTCGCCCAGTAGCTGTTGATGTAGTCGGGCGTGACGTGCTCCATCCCGAAGGCTTGCACCGCCGGGCTGGTCGGCTCGGCGCAGAAGGTCGCGACGCGCAGGGACGACATGTCGTAGCGGCGGAGGTCGGCGAGGTTGGCCGGATCGGCCATGACGAACTTGAGGAAGGTGACGCCGGCCTTGAAGATCGTCACGCCGTGGCGCTCGATCGACGCGGCGAAGCGCCCGGCGTGGGGAAAGACGGGCGCGCCCTCGCACATCACGCTGGTCACGCGGTTGGCGAGCGCGGCCGCGATCATGTAGCTCTGGCCGGTGATCCAGCCGGGGTCGGCGACGACGTACATCACGTCGCCCGGCCGCGCGTCGAACGCGGCCTGCATCGTCAGCGACAGGCCGGCGGTGTAGCCGCCGTGGACGTGGACGACGCCCTTCGGCTTGCCCGTCGACCCGCTCGTGTAGATGACGAACATCGGGAACTCGGCGTCGACCGGCAGGCACGGGGCCAGCTGCCAGATCGCCGCGACGAAGGCCTGATCGGGCAGCGCGAGCAGCGCCGCCTCGTCCGCGACGCCGGCAGCGGCGCACAGCTTTCTCGCCGCGGCGTCGGTCAGGTCGTGGCCCCACACGTCGCGCTCCTGCCGCCAGACGAGGTCGGGCTGCGGCGCGTGGCGGCAGACGACGACAT
>CAXTQJ010000356.1:0-2303 GCA_964246245.1 uncultured Sphingomonadaceae bacterium | reverse complement strand
GGCGCGGGCCGGCCCCGGCGACGACGATGGCTAGGCGCGGCACGCCCGACACCCCGGGTCCTTCGCCAGCGCGACCGTCCGCACCCTGAGCGACAGCGCGTCGAACAGCAGCAGCTTCCCCGCCTGGTCGGGGCCGAAGCCCGTCACCGCGCGGATCACCTCGAGCGCCTGGAGGCTGCCGAGCACCCCGGCGACCGCGCCGAGGATGCCCTGGTCGGCGCAGCTCGCGTCCTCCCGGCCGGGGGCATCGCCGACGAAGCAGCGGTAGCACGGCCGGCCGGGCTCCCACCCGCGGAAGGTCGCCAGCTGGCCGTCAAACGGCCCGACCGCCGCCGAGACGAGCGGGATGCGGAGCGCCAGCGCGGCGTCGGCGACGGCGAGCCGCGTCGCGAAGCTGTCCGAGCCGTCGGCGACGACATCGTGTCCGGCAAGGAGGTCGGCGGCGTTCCCGGCGTCGAGCCGCACCGGGCGCCGGGTGACGACCACGTCGGGGTCGAGCCGGGCGAGGGCGGCGGCGGCGGCATCGGTCTTCGCCCGGCCGACGTCGGCGGTGGCGTAGATCACCTGCCGCTGGAGGTTCGACAGCGCGACCGCGTCGTCGTCGATGACGGTGATCCGTCCGACGCCCGCCGCGGCGAGATAGAGCAGGCACGGCGCGCCGAGGCCCCCCGCGCCGACGACGGCGACGTTCGCCGCGAGCAGCTTCCCCTGGCCCGCGCCGCCGACCTCCTTCAGGACGATGTGGCGGGCGTAGCGGTCGAGCTGCCCATCGCTCATCGTCGCACCGCCGCGCACCCTCAGTGCCCGGTCGAGCCGAAGCCGCCGGCTCCGCGCACCGTGTCGGCGGCGACCGCGTCGACGACCGCCCACCGTCCGCGGACGACGGGCGCGACGACGAGCTGCGCGATCCGCATGCCGCGCGTGATCGTCACCGCCGACGGGCCGAGGTTGGCGAGAAGCACCTGCAGCTCGCCGCGATAGTCGCTGTCGATCGTACCGGGGGCGTTGGCGACGGTCAGCCCGTGCCTGAGCGCCAGCCCCGACCGCGGCCGGACCTGGACCTCGTAGCGGGCGGGGATCGCGTGTTTGAGGCCCGGCGGCACCGCCGCGCGCTCGCCCGGCGCGAGCGCCAGGTTGCGGTCGACGGCGGCGAGCACGTCCATCCCGGCCGCCCCCGCCGTCGCGTAGGCGGGCAGGGCGAGGCCGTCGGCATGGCGCATGATCTCGACGGCGATCGCGATCTCGGCGGTCATTCGCTCGCTCCGGTCAGGGCGTCGGCGATCCGCACCGCGAGCCGCCGCGCCACGTCGGTCTTGGCCAGCGGCGGCCAGTCGTCGACCCCGGCGGCGGTGACGAGGTGGACGGTGTTGGCGTCGCCGCCCATGACCTCGCCCGACACGTCGTTGGCGACGATCCAGTCGGCCCCCTTCGCGACGCGCTTGGCGACGGCGTTGGCGACCGCGTCGCCGGTCTCGGCGGCGAAGCCGACGACGAGGCGCGGCCGGTCGGCGGCGTGGCCGAGCGTGGCGAGGATGTCGGGGTTCGCCGTCAGCGTCAGGACCGGCGGCCCGTCGGCCTTCTTCAGCTTGGTCGGCGCGGCGACGACCCCCCAGTCGCCGACCGCGGCGACGAGCACCGCCGCGTCGGCGGGAAGCGCGGCCTCGACCGCCGCCGCCATCTCGATCGCGGTCGTCACGTCGACCCGGTCGCACCCCGGCGGCGTCGGCAGCGCGACCGGTCCGGCGACGAGCGTCACCCGCGCGCCGAGGCCGGCGAGCGCGGCGGCGATGGCGAAGCCCTGCTTGCCCGACGACCGGTTGCCGAGGAAGCGGACGGGGTCGATCGGCTCGTGCGTCGGCCCCGCGGTGACGATGACGTGCTGGCCCCGCAATACGTTGTCGTGCCCCCGATAGCGGGGGGGGCCCGGGGGTCGGGGGGTGGCGCCCCCCGCCACCCCGCACGGCCGTTATTATGAGGCGTCGATGATGCCGACCGAAGTCAAGCTCCCCGCCATGTCGCCCACCATGGAGGAGGGCACGCTCGCCAAGTGGCTGGTCAAGGAGGGCGACACCGTGAAGCCGGGCGACGTCCTCGCCGAGATCGAGACCGACAAGGCGACGATGGAGCTGGAGGCCGACGAGGGCGGGGTGGTCAGCAAGCTCCATGTCGCGGCGGGCTCCGACGGCGTCAAGGTCGGCACCCTGATCGCGACGATCGCCGGGGAGGGGGAGGATGCAACGAGCACTCCGCCTCCCTCGGGAGAGGCCGCGCCAGTTCCTCCCCCACCGGGGGAGGAACTGGCG
>CAXTQJ010000355.1:0-2305 GCA_964246245.1 uncultured Sphingomonadaceae bacterium | reverse complement strand
GCCGCCCCCTCCGTCACGGCTGCGCCGTGCCACCTCCCCGCGAGCGGGGAGGATCGACGCGCGCGGCTTGCCATTGCTGCGCCGCCGCCCCAGCTTGGCACCATGCCGACCGCGCGCCTGACCGATCGTGCCGTCCTCGCCGTCGCCGGCCCCGACGCGCGTGACTTCCTCCAGGGGCTGGTGACCAACGACGTCGCCGCGCTCGCCCCCGGCCGGCCGCTGTGGGCGGGGCTACTCAGCGCGCAGGGCAAGCCGCTGTTCGACATGATCCTGTTCGACGGCGGCGACGGCACTGTGCTGGTCGATGTGCTGGTGACGGCGGCGGAAGCGCTGGCGAAGCGGCTCGCGATGTTCAAGCTGCGTGGGAGGACGGCGGCATGGCCGCGACGGCAGACGGGCTCGCGGCCGCGGACGACCTCCCTCTCGACCCGCAGCTCGGCGCGCTCGGCCGCCGCTGGATTGCCGCCGACGCGGCGACCGACGCGACCCTCGCCGACTATGCGCGCCACCGCCGCGCGCGCGGCGTCGCCGACTCCGCCGACCTGTTGACCGACCGGATGTTGTGGCTCGAGGCGAATGCCGTCGAGCTGAACGGCGTCAGCTTCACCAAGGGCTGCTACGTCGGCCAGGAAAACACCGCACGGATGCACCACCGCGACAAGCTCCGCCGCCGGCTGTTGCCGGTGACAGTGGAAGGCGAGCCCGGCGAGGCGGCGGTCACCGCCGGCGGCGTCGCGGTCGGCGAGCTGCGCGGGCCGGTCGTGGCGGGCCGGGGGATCGCGTACCTCAAGGTCGACGCGGCGGCGGGACCGCTGCTGACGGCAGGCGGCGCGGCGGTCACGGTCGACTGGCCGGCGTGGCTGCCGCGCCAATGAAGGTGTCATCCTGGCGCAGGCCTGGACAACAACACTAGTAGGTGGATCACCGCCGAGTCACAAAGGATGACACGGCGATGACACCCGGCTAACCCGGCCCGTACGCGACCGCACGGTCCCACCGCGCGGCGAAGCGTGCCGCCTCTCCCTCGTCCAGCCGTTGGCCCTACCATGTCCAGCCTGCCCCAATCCGCGATTACGACCGTTACCGGCGACCTGCTCCACGCGCCGGCCAAGCTCCGCCACCTGACGATCGGCACGGTCGACTGGGTGATGTCCGACAGCACGGCGGCGCTGCTCGCCGCGGGGACCGCGGTCGCACTCTACCTCGTCTTCGCCGGGCTGCGGCTCGGCCTGCTCTGGCTCCTCGGCCGCGACCGCGACGTGACGACGTGGCAGGGCTTCGTCGGGCGGATGGTCCGGCGAACGAACGGCTTCTTCCTCGCCGCCGCCGCCGTCGCCATCGCCGCGCCGGCGGCCGACCCGCCCGCCTACCTGCTCGGCTTCATCAAGCTGCTCTTCACCGTCGCCGCGGCGATCCAGGGGGCGATCTGGATCCGCGAGTTCATCCTCGCCCTCGTCGACCGCCGCGCCGCGGTCGCCGACGACAAGGCGGCGCTGGCGAGCGCGGCGAACATCATCCGCGTGCTGGTCAACGTCGTCGTCTGGAGCCTGGCCTTCATCCTCGTCCTCGACAACCTCGGGGTCAACGTCACCGCGCTCGTCGCCGGCTTGGGCGTCGGTGGCATCGCGATCGGGTTGGCGGCGCAGGGCATCTTCGCCGACCTGTTCGCCGCGCTGGCGATCCTGTTCGACCGGCCGTTCCGGGTCGGCGACACGATCCGCTGGGGCAGCGTCACCGGCCGGGTCGAGGCAATCGGGCTGAAGACGGTCCGCATCCGCTCGCAGTCGGGCGAGGAAGTCATCGTCGGCAACACCAAGCTGCTCGGCGACCAGATCGCCAACCTCGCGCACATCGACGAGCGGCAGGTGGTGATGGTCGTCGGCGTTACCTACCAGACGAAGCCCGCCCTGCTCGACCGCATCCCGGCCGAGATCGAACAGATCGTCGCGACCTCGCCGAACGCGCGCTTCGACCGCGCGCACTTCGTCCGCTTCGCCGATTCGAGCCTCGATTTCGAGATCGTGTTCTTCTCGGCGGGCCAGGCGTTCAAGACGATGATGGACGTCCGCCACGCGGTCGGGCTCGCCATCCTGCGCCGCTTCGACGAGCTGGGGATCGACTTCGCCTATCCGACCCAGGTCGCGCTGACCGCGCGTGCGGACGGGCGCGTTATCGACCCGCCGATGGCTTCGCCGACGCCGCCGCAGGGCGCGACCGGATAGCGCGCCGGCGCGCGATCGCGCCGACGAGGCCGAAGCCGGTCACGAGGAAGGCCCACGCCGCCGGCTCGGGCGCGCCACTGATC
>CAXTQJ010000354.1:0-2312 GCA_964246245.1 uncultured Sphingomonadaceae bacterium | reverse complement strand
ACGCAGTGCGGCGCGGTCGGCGGCGGGCGTATCGGCGAGTTCGGCGGCAAGGACCGCATCGACCTCGTCGTCGCCGAGCGGATGGAAACGCAGCGTTCGACAGCGCGAGCGGATCGTCGGCAGCAGTCGGCTCGGCGCATGGCTTACGGCCAGAAACAAGGTATTGGGCGGCGGCTCCTCCAGATGCTTGAGGAAGGCGTTGGCGGCGTTGCGGTTGAGGTCGTCGGCGGCGTCGACGACGATCACCCGCCAGTCGCTGAGCGCCGGACGACGGGTGAAAATGCTCGCCAGCGGCTCGCCGATCGTCGCCGTCGGGTGGCCGGCGTCGACCGCGAAATCGCCGTCGTCGACGCCGCCGTGCGCGGCGCGGGCGAGAAGCCACGTCGCCGCGGCCCGGGCGAAGCGCGCCTTGCCGACCCCCTTCGGTCCGGCAAGCAGCCACGCGTGGTGGACTCGGTCCGCGACGACCGCGTCACGGAACATCTCGCCCTGCGCGGTGTGGCCGACGAGCATTACAGCAGGCGCTCGACCGCGTGCCAGACGGCGGCGGCGACGGCGGCGACGGCGCCGGTCGCGTCGATCAGGCGAACCCGGTCGGGCTCCTGATGCGCGAGGTGGACGAAGCCGGCGGCGATCCGGTCGTGGAAGTCGCCGCCGGTCCGCGCGCAGCGGTCGAGATGACCGCGCGCCGCCGCGCGGACCTCGCCGGCGGCGCCCGGGAGATCAAGGACGCGCGTCAGGTCGGGCCACAGGTCGCGGGTCGCGAAGCGGTGCGCTTCGAGCAGGTCGGCCGTCGGCAGCCCCTTCCCTGTCCCCTGATAGGCGAGGGTCGAATCGACGAAGCGGTCGCACACCACCCATTGCCCCGCCGCCAATGCCGGCCGGATCAGGCGCGCGACATGGTCGGCGCGCGCGGCGGTCATCAGCAGCGCTTCGGTCGTCGCGTCCCAGCGGTCGGGGTCGCCGGTGACGACGAGATCGCGGATCGCCTCGGCTCCCGGGGTGCCGCCGGGCTCGCGGGTGGCAACGACATCGAGACCCTGGCCGCGCAGGCGGTCGGCGAGGATGCGCGCCTGGGTCGACTTGCCCGCCCCCTCCCCGCCTTCGAACGTGATGAACCGCCCGGTCATTTCCCGCCGATTAACGCCCGTAACGCACTGCCGATGCGGCCGAACGCGCTCGCCGGGCCGACCGCCTCGGCGGCGACGAGCGGCAGGCGCGCGGTCGGCAGGCCCGGCGTCGTCACGACGAGGTCGGCGATGTGCTGGCCCTTGGCGATCGGGGCCTTGACCGGACCGTCGTAGACCAGCTTGACCACCCGCGCCGCGCCGTAGCCGCGGGGTGCGGTCACGGCGAGGTCGGTCGCGCCGGTCAGCCCGACGTCGGCGGCGCTGCCGAGCCAGACCGGCGCGTGGCCGACGACGACGCCGGCGCGGACGAGGGGCACCGGGGCCCAGGCGCGGAAGCCCCACTGCATGAAATCAACGCTTTGCGCGATCCGCTCGTTGAACGACTTTAGCCCGGCGATGACCATGACCAGCCGCCGTCCGTTCTCGACCGCCGAACCGGTGAAGCCGTAGCCCGCCTCGTCGGTGTGCCCGGTCTTCAGCCCGTCGGCCCCGGCGACCCGCCCGAGGAGCGGGTTGCGGTTGGCCTGGGTGATGTCGTCGCCCTTGCCGAGCGTCTTGCCCCACGTGAACGACGTGTCCTTGTAGAACTTCGCGTACAGCGCCGGGAAGTCGTGGATCGTCCGCTCGGCGATCGTCGCGAGGTCGCGCGCGGTGACGACCTCGCCCGGGTCGGGCCAGCCGTTGGTGTTGGCGAAGTGCGACCCCTTGAGCCCCATCTTCGCGGCCGCGCGGTTCATCAGCGCGACGTACTGGTCCTCGGTCCCGCCCAGCCCCTCGCCGAGCGTGACGCACGCGTCGTTGCCCGACAGCGTGATGATGCCGTGGAGGAGGTTCTCGACGCTGACCTGCTCGTTGACCGACAGGAACATCGTCGAGCCCTGTGAATGCCACTTGGTCCACGTCTCGGGGCGCACCGTGACCGTCTGGCCGAGCTTCGCCTCGCCGCGACTGATCATGTCGAAGGCGACGTAGACCGTCATCATCTTGCCCATCGACGCCGGCGGCATCGGCTTGTCGGCGTCCTGCGCCGCAAGGACCATCCCGTTCGACAGGTCCTTCATGAAGAAGATCGGCGCCGATGTATTGAACTGCGGCATCGTCGGCGCCTGAGCGAGCGCCGGGGCGGCGAGACTGAACGCGAGCAGGCAGGGCACGAGGCGCATCGGAACTCCGCAAATCACT
>CAXTQJ010000353.1:0-2313 GCA_964246245.1 uncultured Sphingomonadaceae bacterium | reverse complement strand
CGTGAGGCCACCCTCGCCGCTGCCTTCGCGTACCGCCAACAGCAAACCGCCGCCTGGTCCGACCCCGCCGTCATCGACCTCGACGCGGCCCTTGCCGACGCCTTCGTCCAGCGCGTCTGCCGCCAGCTCGACTGGGCCGGCCGGGGTAAAGCGCGCGACATGGCAATCGACGCGGTCCGCACCGGGTTGACGGAGGGCATGGCGGCGGGGCTGGCGCGCGAGGCCGACCATTTCGCCGCCGCCGTCGTCGATGCGAACGGTGGCAAGGCCGGCATTCGCGACTTCCTCGACAAGAAGTCGCCGCCGCTGCCGATCCGCCGCGGCGGCGTGTTCGTCGACGGCGACGACATGGCGCGCGCGCCGGTGTTGGAAGCGACGCGCCAGCTCCTGCCGCGCGGCGCGAGCTTCTTCCCCGGCGTAGATCCGCTGCCGGCGTGGCAGTACGCCTTCGGCATCGCGCGCGATCCCGACACCGGCCAGCCGCGCTTCGGCCCGCCCGCGACCCACGAGCGCGAGCTGATCGTTCCCGTCGACCGGCCCGAGCCGAACGACGCGCTCGTCTACATGCTGACCAGCGAGGTCAACTTCAACGATATCTGGGCGTTGACCGGTATCCCCGTGTCGCCGTTCGAGGCCCACGAGAACGACTACCAGACGACCGGCGCGGGCGGGGGCGGCCTCGTCGCGGCGCTCGGCGCCGAGGCGCGCGCCGAGGGGCGACTCAAGGTCGGCGACCTCGTCGCGGTCTATTCGGGGACCAACGACCTCCTCTCGCCACTGGTCGGACGCGACCCGATGTTCGCCGACTTCGCCATCCAGGGCTATGAGACGCCGACCGGCAGCCACGCGCAGTTCCTCACCGTCCAGGCCCCGCAACTCCACCATGTCCCTGCCGAGCTGACGCTCGAGCAGGCGGGGTCGTACATCCTCAACCTCGGCACGGTGTGGCGGGCGCTGTTCACCACGCTCGACATCGCCCCGGGGCGGACGATTTTCGTCGAGGGCGCGGCAACGGGGACGGGCCACGACGCGATGCGGACGGCGGCGAAGGCCGGGCTGGCGGTGACCGGCCTCGTCAGCTCGGCCGAACGCGCCGCGTACGTCGTCGGCGAAGGCGCGGTCGGCGCGATCGACCGGCGCGATCCCCGCTGGGCGACCGCCTTCACCGCCGTGTCTGAAGTGGACCCGGCGGGGTGGGCGGCGGCGGGCGAGCCGATCGTCGACGAGTATCGGCGGCTCAACGGCGGCAAGCTCGCCGACTACGCCGTCAGCCACGCCGGCGAGATCGCCTTCCCGCGCACCTTCCAGCTGCTCGGCGATGGCGGTACGCTCGCCTTCTACGGCGCATCGTCGGGCTATCATTTCACCTTCGTCGGCAAGGCCGGCAGCGTTGCGCCGCAGGCGGCGCTGCGCCGCGCCAACCTCCGCGCCGGCGAGGCGGTGCTGCTGTTCTACGGCCCGCGGTCGACGACGCTGCTCGACGAGACCGGCCTCGAGATGATCGAGGCGGCGCGCGCCGCGCGGGCGCGGACGGTCGTCGTCGCGACGACCGACGGCCAGCGCGAGTTCATCCAGTCCTTGGGCTTCGAGGACGCCATTGCCGGCGTCGTGTCGCTGGAGGACGTCGCCCGGCGCGAGGGACGGAACTTCGCGTGGCCCGACGCGATGCCGCGCCTGCCCGACGCCAAGGCCGACATCGAAGTCTTCCGCGCCGCCGTCCGCGACTACCAGGACCGGACACTCAAGCCGTTCGGCGCCGCGGTCGGCAAGTTGCTGCGCTCGCCCGACAACCCGCGCGGCTCGCCCGACCTCGTCTTCGAGCGCGCGGGGCAGGACACGCTCGGCGCGACCTCGGCGCTGGTCAAGCCGTTCACCGGCCGCGTCGTCTACGCCGAGGACATGGCGCACCGCCGCTACAGCTTCTACGCGCCGCAGGTGTGGACGCGGCAGCGGCGGATCGTCATGCCGACGGCCGAGATCCGCGGCACCCACCTGTGCAACGCGTACGAAGTCACGCGGATGAACGACATGATCGCCGGCGGCCTGCTCGACGTCACCGAGCCGACGATGGTGCCGTGGGACGGCCTGCCGGCGGCGCACCAGGCGATGTGGGACAACAGGCACACGGGCGCGACCTATGTCGTCAACCACGCGCTGCCCGAGGCGGGGCTGCGTGGGAAGGACGTGCTGCTCGAGGCATGGGCGGCGCGGGACGCGGCGGGTGATGATGCTGCGCCCAAATAACAGTCTTGGTGTCATGCTGGCGCACGCCAGCATCCAGGTCCGAGCAGGAGGGCCGGCGCGGGCCACTGG
>CAXTQJ010000352.1:0-2329 GCA_964246245.1 uncultured Sphingomonadaceae bacterium | reverse complement strand
GGCGCAGATCGCCGCCCGGCGTCGCTTCGAATCGGCGGTGACCACCGTGGGCGGCGGCCTGTCCGACGTTTTGTGGCGCGTCGTGTGCAGCGGCGAGGGGCTGGAAACCGCCGAACGCGCCCTCGGCTGGCCGGCGCGGGCGGGAAAAATCGTGCTGTTGCTGGCGCTCGATCGGCTCGCGGATCACTACCAGCTGGCCGGAAAGTAGGATTCGTGGCGAGCGCGACCAGCCCGTTTCACCATCGCGCGGAGCCTACACGCTGTAGGAAACAAACCCTACAGGTACAAAGTGCTTGACAAGCGCACCGCTATTTGGTACAACTAAGGAATGCTGCAGAACTCCGCCCACCGGCCCCCGCCGGTGGGCGGAGGTGTTTCGGGGCCGACGGCCCACACCGAATAGGGAGAGCGCAATGAGCCAATATGATCGCTCGGCGCTGGCCGCCGATCCCGTCGTTCGTGAACGTTTCGTCGCCGCCCTGCGCGCGACCGGCACACTGGCCGGCGCGATCCGCGCCACCGGGTGCGCCGAATCGACCGTACGCCGCCAACGTGGCCGCGACCCCGATTTCGCCGCCGCATGCGACGCGGTGCTCAACCCGCGTCGCGCGGCGGCCGATCTCGAACCGGCCGTGGAGCTCGAGGCGGTGCTGCTCCGGCGCGCGATCGACGGCAGCGAGCGGTACCGCTTCCTCGCGTCCAACGCCGTCGAGATCTGGATCGAATACGACAACAAGCTCGGCATGGAGCTGCTCGCCAAGCTGATGCCGGAGAAATATGGCCCGCGCCGGCCGGGATCGGTGCCGTTGCCGCCGCCGATCACCCGCGAGGCCTTCATGGCCGTGATCCGCGCCCAGCCGCGGCTCGATCCACCGCGTGACACGGCGGACGGCTGACCACTCCCCTCTCCCGCTCGCGGGAGAGGGAACTTCGCGGTCGTCTCCTGCGGGAACGACACCGCTTTTCACCAATCGGAGGACGCCGATGACCGACGATCCTCGATCGCCGCTGCACTACCTCAACACCCTGTCCGAGCGCGACCTCGCGGCGGCGATCGCTCCCTTCGCCGACGACGTGTTCCAGCCCGCACTCGCCGCCGCCGACCTTCGCACGCACAGCGGGCAGACGCCCCCCGGCGGCGACTGGGCGACCTGGCTGATCCTCGCCGGGCGCGGGTTCGGCAAGACCTTCGCCGGGGCCGCGTGGGTCGACGCGCAGGCCCGGTCGGCCCCGCGGCGGCACATCGCGCTGATCGGGGCGACGCTCCACGACGCGCGGGCGGTGATGGTCGAGGGCGACGCCGGGGTCCTCGCGGTCGCGTACCAGCGGCCGGAATTCGCACCGGCGCGGCGGTTGCTGTCGTGGCCGAACGGGTCGACCGCGACACTGTTCGGCGCGGCCGAACCCGATTCGCTGCGCGGGCCGTCGTTCCATTTCGCGTGGGGCGACGAGATCGCCAAATGGGCCGAGCCCGAGGCGGCGCTCGCCAACCTGGCCCTGGCACTCCGCCTCGGCGACAGACCGCGGCGGGTGCTGACGACGACGCCACGACCGCTTCGTTGGCTCGAGGCGCTGGCTGCACCGGCCGCGGGTGTCGCCGTCACGCACGGCCGGACGGTCGACAATGTTCACCTGTCCGACGCTTTCCGGATGGCGGTGCTGCGCGAGTACGGCGGCACCCGCCTCGGGCGGCAGGAACTGCACGGCGAGTTCGTCACCGACCTCGACGGCGCGCTGTGGACGCGCGGCCTGCTCGACCGCGGCCGCGTCGCCGTGGCGCCGGCCGACGGGCGGACGGTGGTCGGCGTCGACCCGCCGGCGGGGATGGGGGACAAGGCCGACGCGTGCGGCATCGTCGTCGTCCGCCTGGGTCCCGACGGGCGCGGCTATGTCGTTGCCGACCGGTCGGTCCGCGGCCTGTCGCCCGACGGCTGGGGTCGCGCCGTCGCCGCCGCGGCGCAGGATTTCGACGCCGACCGCGTCGTCGCCGAGGTCAACAACGGCGGCGCGATGATCGAGGCGCTGCTGCGCGCGGTCGAGGCGGGGCTGCCGCTGACGCCGGTCCACGCCGCAATCGGCAAGGTCGCGCGCGCCGAGCCGGTCGCCGCGCTCTACGAGACGGGGCGCGTCGTCCACGCCGGCAACTTCGCCGCGCTGGAGGACGAGCTGTGTGGCCTGCTTCGCGGCGGGGCATATGCCGGGCCGGGCCGCTCGCCCGACCGCGCCGACGCGCTGGTGTGGGCCTTGACCGAGCTGTTGCTCGGCAAGGTGCGCGGCAGCCCGGGGGTGCGGTCGCTTTAGCTCTCGCCGCTCGCGGCGAGAGCTAAAG
>CAXTQJ010000351.1:0-2336 GCA_964246245.1 uncultured Sphingomonadaceae bacterium | reverse complement strand
TCGCCGCGGCTCGGGCAACGCCGCGACGAACGACCGTCCGCGCCCGCTTCGCCGCCGGCCGCGCCGCGCTCGCCCCCGCCGGGATAGACACCACCACCGAAGCGCGGCGGCCGCGGCCGTTAGAGGAACGCGTCCGCCGGGCCAACGACTACCAGCGGGTCGGCGTCGCCTGCCCGTTCCTCGAAGACGAGGCGTGTTCGATCTATCCCGACCGGCCGGCGATCTGCCGCGAGTTCGTCGTCACCTCGTCGCCGGTCTATTGCCGCGAGCCGAGTGCCGAGACCGTTCGCCGGGTGCCGCTGGCGGGAACCGTGTCGCGGGCGCTGTACGCGGTCGACAACGACATCGAGGATCACGGCCGGCTGATGATGATCGACGCGCTCGAATTCGCCGCGACGCGTCCCGCACCGCCGAGACGGCCGGGGCCGCTCGTCGTCCAGGCGGTGTTCGCGACGCTGTCGGCGATGTCGTAGCAGGGGCAGCCTTTTGCCGCGACGCTCGTTACGGGCGCATGACCATCAAGCTCGGCCTCATCGGCGTCGGCAAGATCGCCCGCGACCAGCATGTCCCGGCGATCGCCGCCAATCCCGCTTTCACCTTGATCGGCGTCGGCAGCAAGTCGGGGCAGGGGGTCGACGGCGTCCCGACCTATCCCGACCTCGACGGGCTGTGCGCTGCGATCCCCGACGTGCAAGCCGTGACGATCTGCACCCCGCCGCAGGACCGCCACGTCATCATCCGCGACGCGCTGAACCGTGGGCTCGCCGTCATGCTCGAAAAGCCGCCGGGCGCGACGCTGAGCGAGATCGCCGACCTGCCGGGGCTTGCCGCGGACAAGCGCGTCGCGCTGTTCGCCACCTACCACTCGCGTTTCGCCCCCGCCGTCGCGCCGGCCAAGGCGTGGCTCGCCGACAAGAAGGTCACGGCCGTCCGCGTCCGCTGGCTCGAGGACGTCCGGCAATGGCATCCGGGGCAGGACTGGGTATTCCAGCCAGGCGGACTCGGCGTGTTCGACCCCGGCATCAACGCGATGTCGTCGCTGACCGAAATCCTGCCGCTTGCGCCATTCGTCGTGTCGGCGGCGATGAGCTTCCCGGCGAACCGCGACACCCCGATCGCGGCGGCGCTGGCGCTGACCGATACCGCGGCCACGCCGATCGACGTGACGCTCGACTGGCGGCAGACCGGCGAGCAGATCTGGGAGATCGCGGTCGACACCGACGCCGGGCCGATGCTGCTGTCGGGCGGCGGCGCGAAGCTCGACACCGGCGGGATCAGGACCGACGACGAGGACAGCCACGCCGAATATGCCGGGCTCTATCGCCGTTTCGCCGAGCTGGTCCCGGCGCGGACGGTCGATTTCGACACCGCGCCGATCAAGCTGCTCGCGGACGCCTTCATGCTGGCGAAGCGGGCGCAGGTCGACGCGTTCGAGTGGTGATGTCGTCGCCGACCGCCGACCGGCGGCGATTCGCACACCGGCGGCTGACGAAGGCATCGCACGGAATCGTCAGTGGCGGCTGGCATCGACATCGGGTGATCGCGCGTACGAGCTTCGCTGCGGCCAGCGCATGACCTTCGTTGCGGCAAGAAAGCCCTGTCCTACACGGGTCGCGCTACGGTAGATTGCCGATCGTCGCCACCGGACAACGCGATTCTTTCTCATCGTCGGCGATCGGCAGCGGTTCGAACGGTCGTGGCATGGTGACGGTTTGTCGACCAGACACCACATATGTTGAGGCAAGCTCAAGCGTTGTCGGCGCCATAATCTTACGCGTTGCACCGTCGGGAAGAAATTTTCGTAGAGCGCGTCGGTTACCTTCGTTACCTTCCAGCCGTTCGCGGCTGGGTTGCTCACTGCCCGAGCGAGTCGGGCGCGGGCTATCGCTCCCCTCCCGTCGCGGCTACCGTCGTGCGATCGGCTCTCATCGATCCGTGCTATGGGTCGTCTCGTCCCCCATCTGAAAGGTATCGTCCATGTCCCAGGCCCTGCTCGATCTGGTCAACCGCTTCGGCGGGGCGGAGGCGGTCGAGGCGATGGCGGCCCGCGTCGGGCTCAGCCCCGAGCAGACCCAGTCGGCGATGGCGGCGCTGATGCCCGCGGTCGCCGGCGGCATGGGGGGGGCGGGGGGCTGGGGGGGGCTGGGCTACGCCACGGGCCCCGCGGGGCGCTCGGCGGCCGCCGCGCCAGCGACCGAAGTCGTCGCTGGCGAAGGTGCGGCAAGCGATGCGGCGGTCGCCCACGGCGGCGGCCTGCTGGGGTCGCTGTTCGGTGGGCACGACGCGGCGAGCGCGGTCGCCGGCCACGCCGCGCAGGCGACCGGGCTGGACCTGAG
>CAXTQJ010000350.1:1083-2341 GCA_964246245.1 uncultured Sphingomonadaceae bacterium | reverse complement strand
CGGCGTCGACAGGATGACCTCGTCGAGGAGCGCGCAAAGCGCGTAGTGACCGTAGCGGATCTCCTCCTCGCCAATCGCCGATTCGCGCGTCCGCGCCTGGAAGCGGCGCAGCTCCTCGATGATGATCCGGCGGAGCCGTCCGGTATCCTCCTGCGCGAGGACGGTGCGCAGGCCGCCGGCGAGCGCGATCAGGGGAGTGCCAGCGGCGATCAGCGGGTTGCCGCCGATGTTCGGCAGCTGATCGAGGCTGAGCTTGGCCGGGGCGAACGGGCCGCCGCGGTCGCCGCCCGGGGCGGCCCCGATCATCGTCCGCTAGCCGCCGTCCTCGCTCGGGCCGCGCGGGCGGCCGAACGGGCTCGACCCGTCGACGACGGGACGGCTGCTCTCGCCGGGCGAGCCGCCGATCTGGGTCTTGTCGCCGTCGGCGCTGAAGGGGTTGCCGCTCACCGGATGCGACCGCGGATCGCCCACAGCTCGATGACGAGATCGGGTACGTCGCCGGACACGTGGACGGCGATGCCCCCCGACTGCTCGATCAGCCGCCAGTCCTCCGATTGCGCGTTCACCTCGAAATAGATCATGCCGGAGCGGAAGGGGATCTGCCGCGGCTCGGTCGGCAGCGGCCGGATCGGCGCGCCGCCGAGCTGGAGATTGACGAGGTCGCGGATGCGCTCGACCGCGCCGATCGTAGTCCGCTTGGGCAGGTTGGCGCGCAGGATCTCGGTGTCGACCGACGACCGCGCCGCGACGACGAAGACGCAGTTGCTGAACAGCGAGCGATCGGTGATCTTCGCCACGCGGATGCCGAAGGCGCGATCCTCGAGGGCAATCGGGATGGCGGTCTGCTCGAAGACCGCCGACAGCGATTCGCGCAGGAAGTTGACCAGCGGCTTGAACGTCGCCGTCAGATCGGCGTGGTTGTACGGCGGCAGCTGCGGCGGCCGGTTGGTCGCCGCCTCGGTGAAGGTCGCCAGCTCGCCCGCGAGCTCGGCGAAGGCGCGGTACAGCGCTTCGGGATGGAGGTCGATCAGGCTGCCGAGGTGGCGCAGCAGCATGTCGTTGCGATTGACCAGCATCAGGATGAGGAAGTCGCTGATCTCCGCCGTGCTCTTGCCGCCCTGGCTCGACAGCCGGCTAGCGATCGCGGCGCCGCGATGGGCGAGCAGCCCGCGCATCTCGGCGAGAAAGCTCGTCAGCCGTTCCGACGCCGCGCAGCTGAGCGCGGTCGGGATGAAGTCGGGATCGAGCACGACCGAGC
>CAXTQJ010000350.1:0-1073 GCA_964246245.1 uncultured Sphingomonadaceae bacterium | reverse complement strand
CGATGGTGTCGCTGACCTCGACCTCCTGGCCCGACCAGCGCACCGCCGGGTCGCCGATGCGCGGCGCGGCGAGCCGGGCGCTGACCCCGCCCTCGCGCCGGATCGGCAGGGCGAGATGGATGACGACGTTCTTGAGATCGCCCGGAATGTCGAGCGGCACGGGGTGATCGTCGGACCCGGGGGCCTCGAAGATCGTCCCGTCGGGCAGGATGCCCGCCGCGCGGGCCAGCGCCACCGATCCCGTCTGCAGCAGCGCCGCGTCGACCTCGAGCCGGCTGAACCCCCACGCGAGCGGCTGCAGCCAGCGGGTCGCCGTCTGCGCGGTACGCTCGACGTACCGTTCGAACTGCTGGAAGTGCTGCGTGCGGAGGAACATGCCCTCCGCCCACAGCACCTTGTTGTCCCAGTACATCAGCGCGGATCCCGGCCCTCGCCAGGCCGGGCAGCCCGCCGATCGAGCTCGGTCAGCTGCTGCTCGTAGGCGGCGCCGAACGCCCGGTTGACGGCGCCGTCGGCGTCGTCGGCGCGGACGCGGTCGAACCGCGCGACGAAGTCGGTCCACAGCGCCGCGTCGCGCTGCCCCTTGAGGAGATACGAGCGCGCTTCGGCCGCCGCCTCGATCGTCGCCGGCGCGAGAGCGGTGAAGGTGGCATCGACCGCGGCGCGCATCCCGGCGAGGACGCAGTAGATGTGCGTCTTGACGTCGTGGAAGCTGTCGACGACGGCCTGGCTGCCGTCGTTGAACCCCTCGCCGCCGCCGCGCAGCACCTCGAGCGCGAGGCGCTGCGGCGGCACCCACTTGAACGGGTTGTTGCCTTCGGGTTGAACCATCGTCCGCGATAGCCGGTACTCGTTCTTCAGCGCGGTCCGCTCGCCCATCAGATCGGCCAGCCCGAGGATCATCTGGCGGTAGACCTCGCCGAGCCGCGTCATCGCCGCCGCGCGGTCGCCCGGGGCGACGCTCGCGGGCGTGAGCCGCGCGCCGGCGCAAAACGCCTCGAATAGGTCGCCGTCGGCCGATCCCGTCGCGGCGGATGGCGCCGACGCCGGGGCTGGCGGGGCCGGGCGAGCGG
>CAXTQJ010000349.1:0-2347 GCA_964246245.1 uncultured Sphingomonadaceae bacterium | reverse complement strand
TCGATCCAAATTGATACAAAGGTCGATGCATGCGGAACGAAACCATCGCGCTTCACGCCGGCTTCAGCGAGGACCCGACCACGAAAGCCGTGGCGGTGCCGATCTATCAATCCGTCGCTTACGCCTTCGACAGTGCGGATCATGGAGCAGCGCTGTTCAATCTCGAGGAGGAAGGCTTCCGGTATAGCCGGATCAGCAATCCGACGACGGCGGTGCTCGAGGAGCGCGTCGCGGCGCTCGAAGGCGGCGTCGCCGCTTTGGCGGTCAGCACCGGGCAGACGGCCCTCTATTACGCGATCGCGAATCTCGCGGATTGCGGCGGCAACATCGTCTCCGTGCCTCAGCTCTACGGCACCACCCACACATTGTTCGCCCATGTCCTTCCACGTCAGGGCATCACGACCCGCTTCGCCGCGACAGATTCGGCTGAGGCCGTCGAGCGGCTGATCGATTGCGAAACGCGGGCCGTCTTCTGCGAGAGCGTCGGCAATCCGGCCGGCAATATCTGCGACATCGAGGCTTTGGCCGAAGTCGCTCACCGCCACGGCGTGCCGCTCGTCGTCGACAACACTGTCGCAACGCCGATCCTCTTACGGCCGATCGCCTACGGGGCCGACATCGTCGTCGAATCGCTGACCAAATTCATGGGCGGGCACGGCACCACGCTCGGCGGAGCCATCGTCGACGGCGGCACCTTCCCTTGGACCGACCATGCCGATCGCTTTCCCATGTTCACGACGCCCGACCCGTCCTACCACGGCCTGGTCTACACGGAGCGTTTCGGCCGTTCCGCCTATGCGGCGCGCGCGCGCAGCGTCTACCAGCGCACGACGGGGGCTGTCCTGCCCGCGATGAGCGCCTTTCTGCTCCTGCAAGGCATCGAGACGGTCGCGCTACGGGTCGAGCGGCATGTGGACAACGCCCGCCGGGTTGCGGAATACCTCCACTCGGATCCGCGGGTCGAATGGGTCAATTACGCCGGCTTCTCCGACTCGCCCTATTACAGTCTCGCCCTCAAATACCTCGGCGGCAAGCCGCCATCGCTGCTGACCTTCGGCACGCGAGGCGGCCTCGACGGTGGGAAGGCCTTTTACGACGCGCTGCGCCTGGTCAAGCGCCTCGTCAACATCGGCGATGCCAAATCGCTCGCCTGCCATCCTGCTTCCACCACGCATCGCCAGATGTCCCATGCCGATCAGGAGAAGGCTGGCGTGAGACCGGAAATGATCCGGCTCAGCGTCGGCATCGAGCATTTCGACGACATTCGCGACGACCTCGATCAGGCCTTGGACGCCGCGGCGCGACTGAGCCGGCCAGCCATAGCGGCCGAGTGATCGTTTCGGTGCTGCCCTCGAGAGGAGGTCCGTGATGCCCTTGGTTGTGGAAGGCGTTGGTGCGGTGGCGTCGGCCGCCGTCACACACGGCCACGGCGGCGCGTCGGCATCGGTCGCCACTGTTTCGCGCGGCAGGCTCGACATCGGGCTCGTCAACAACATGCCGGATGGTGCCCTGGAAGCGACCGAGCGACAGTTCGCCCGGTTGTTGGCCGCCGTCTCCGGCACGCGGGACGTTCGCTTGCACCTCTTCTCCTTGAAAGAGATCCCGCGGGGCAGCGTCGCTCGCAGCTATCTCGCAGGCCGATACGGCGATCTTCAAGCGCTCGAAGGCGCGCGCCTCGACGGGCTCATCGTTACGGGCGCCGAACCGGTCGCCGAGTCGCTCACGGAAGAACCCTATTGGCAGGCGCTGACGCGGGTCATCGACTGGGCTGAGCACAACACCGCATCGACCGTCTTTTCGTGCCTCGCAGCCCATGCCGCCGTTCTGCACCTCGACGGGATAGCGCGACGCCGGTTGACGCCCAAGCGCTTCGGGCTCTTCGAATGCGTCAAAGGATCGCCCGACGCCCTCTTCGACGGCGCACCCTCACGCATGCGGATGCCGCATTCGCGGTGGAACGACCTCGCCGAGGGCGACCTGCGATCGCACGGATACAGCATCGCGTCGCGCTCGATGGAAGCCGGAATCGACGCCTTTACAAAGCGTTGGGCCAGCCTTTTCGTGTTCCTTCAAGGCCATCCGGAATATGACGGCGATACGCTGGCTCGCGAGTTTCGTCGGGATATGCGGCAGTTTCTGGAGGGCGGCCGAGAAGACGCACCGTTGCTCCCCACCGAATATTTCGACGAGCCGACGGAAGAGCTTATGGCGCACTTCCGTCATCAGGCGATGCGAAGTCGTGATGTGGCGATCTGGGACGCCTTCCCCAAAGCCTGGACGGTCAGGCCCGCTCTGCTTCAGGCCTGGCAGGCTACGTCCCATCAGCTTTTCGGCAACTGGCTTGATC
>CAXTQJ010000348.1:0-2349 GCA_964246245.1 uncultured Sphingomonadaceae bacterium | reverse complement strand
CGCCGGCCCCGTCGTCGCTCGCGCCGGTGCCGCGGTCCCAGCTGTCGAGGTGGCCGCCGGTCAGGACGCCCTCGCCGGGGGTCTTCCCGGTGATCTCGCCGACGCCGTTGCCCGAGATGCCCTCGCCGAGGAAACGCGGCGTCAGGACAAGGTGGAGCCGCACCGGCCCGGCCTTGATCATGCGCGCGAGCTGCATCGCGTCAGGAACGCTGAGCGCCGCCGCCGGGATCGGCGCGACGCCGTCGGCCGGACGCGTCACCCCGGTATGCGGCAGCCGCGCCGGCCCCGTCGCGAGGCTGCGGTGAAGGTACGCCGCGGCCCCCTTGGCCGCAGCGATCGCGGGACCGGCAGTGCGGATGGCGTTGAACGCGCCGTAGCTCGACCCGTCCTGCGCCGCCTTCATCGCGTGGTCGATAAAGACGATCTTGCCGGTCAGGCTGCCGGCCGGCGCGGCGCGGAGGGCGTCGAGGGCGGCGAACTGGACGACGTCGGCGGCGAGCCCGGCGGCGGAGGTCGCGCCGCTGAAGCCGAGCGCGGTCAGGACCAGCTTCTGCGGGTTGGGACCGATCGTCGTCGCGGTCTCGACCCCGCGCTCCCAGTGCGGCACGGGGTAGGTCTGGATGTGGACGCCCGCGAAGCCCGCCGCGCGCATCTTCGCCGCGAGCCAGTCGCGCGCGTGCGCCTCGGGCGCGGTCGCCGCGAGCCGTTCGCCGAAGGTGGTCGTCAGGTCGCTGACGAGGGGATAGGCGACGTTGCCCGCCAGCGCGCGGTCGCGGACCGCCGCTGCGGCCGCCGCAACGTCGCCGCGCTCCGCCGCGATCGCCGCTGCGGGCACGAGCATCGCCGCCGCCATCCCGATCGCCCACCGCCGCATCGCCGTTCCCCATCGTCGCCGTCCGCGGACATGGGCATTGCAGCGCGGGAAACGCAAGCCGCCGCATTCGGCCAGGTGCCCTCCACCTGGATTTGTCATTCCGGCCTGCGCCGGGATGACAACAGGGTTGACTTGGGACATAGGCTGCCATCGGCCATCCACCCGGAGCCGCGCATGATCGGTCGCCTCAACCATGTCGGCATCGCGACGCCGTCGATCGAGAAGACGGTGGCCGTCTACCGCGACCTGCTCGGCGCGACCGCGATCGGCGAGCGCTTCGCGCTGCCCGAGCAGGGGGTGTGGGTGTGCTTCGTCGACGTGGCCAACAGCCAGATCGAGCTGATCGAGCCGTACGGCGACGCCTCGCCGATCCACGCGTTCCTCGCCAAGAACCCCGCCGGCGGCCAGCACCACGTCTGCTTCGAGGTGCCCGACATCGTCGCCGCGCGCGACGACCTCCGCGCCAGGGGAGCGACCATCCTCGGCACCGGCGAGCCACGGATCGGCGCGCACGGGGTGCCGGTCATCTTCGTCCACCCGCGCGACATGGGCGGGGTGCTGGTCGAGCTGATGGCGGAACCGACGCATTGAAGGCGCTCCTGGCGGTGGCGATCCTGGCCCTGTCGATCGACGCCGCGGCGGCCGCGCCCCCGGTCGACGTGATCGCGCCCGACAGCGTGCCCGTCCAGCTCGTCCGCGTCCGCCAGTTCGACTTCGTCGGCGGACGGACGTCTCCGGTCAAGCTCGCCTTCCGCACGCTCGGAACACCGCATAAAGGGGCCGGCGGCGCGGTCGACAATGCCGTCGTCCTGCTCCACGGCACCGGCGGGTCGGGCGCGGCTTTCCTCGGGGCCAAAGCCGGGCTGCTGTTCGGTCCCGGCGCGCCGCTCGACCTGAAGACGACCTTCGTCGTCCTGCCCGACGCGATCGGCGCCGGCGGGTCGACCAGGCCGTCGGACGGCCTCGGCGTCAGCTTCCCGCATTATGACTACACCGATGTCGTCCATGGCGTCCGTGCGATCCTTGCCGACTTGCATGTCACGCACGTCCGCGCCGTCGTCGGCGTGTCGATGGGGGCGATGGTCGGCTGGACGTGGGCCGAGGCCTATCCGGGCGAGATCGGGACGCTGGTCGCGATGGGGGCGTGGCCGACCACCGTCGCCGGGCGCAATCTCCTGTGGCGGCTGGCGGCGCGCGACGCGCTGCTGGCGAGCCCGGTCCCCGGCGGTAGCGGCGCGCGAACCGCCGCGGCGATCACCATGGTCGGCAACGTTCCCCCGGCGCTGCTGGCGAAGGCTGCGCCCGATGCGGCGACGGCGCAGGCGATGCTCGACGCGCGCGCGGCGGCGGCCGGGAACCCGACGGACCTCGCCTTCGCCCTCGACGCGGTGCGGACCTACGCGCCACAAGCAAAGCTCGACGCGGTCACGGCGACGGTCGTCGAGCTGAACTTCGCGGACGACGTCCTCTACCCT
>CAXTQJ010000347.1:0-2350 GCA_964246245.1 uncultured Sphingomonadaceae bacterium | reverse complement strand
GGCCCGACACGGTGATCTCGCGGAGGAGGATGACGAGCGCGGCGATGACGACGAGCCCGTGGATCGTGCCGAGATGGACGAGCATGACGATCGTCGCGGCGACCATGATCTTGTCGGCGACGGGATCGAGGAACACGCCGAGCTTCGATACCGTCCCCCGCGCCCGGGCGAGATAGCCGTCGAGGTAATCGGTCGCCCCGGCGACGCAGAACACGACGAACGCGGCGAGCGTCGCGCCCGTCCCCGGGTCCCACAGCAGCGCGACGAGGAGCGGCACGGCGAGGATGCGGCTCAGCGTCAGCAGGTTCGGCAGGCTGGACACGCGGGCGGCATAAGCTAAGCCTCCAAGCAACTCAACGGAGCCTATTCAACGGAGACGGCGGGTGCAGGTCAGCGAGGCGGTGGCGGCACGGCGGTCGGTGCGCGGATTCCTCGAGCGTCCGGTCGACGGTGCCACGATCCGGCGGGTGGTCGAGCGTGCCGGCCGCGCGCCCTCGGGCGGGAATCTCCAGCCGTGGCACATCGATGTCGTCGGCGGCGACGAGCTTGACCGGCTCAAGGCGATCATGCGCGAGCGATTGACGAGCGGCAGCGAGACCCCCGAATACGCGATCTATCCGCCAGTGCTCGACGATCCGTATCGCGGCTATCGCTTCCAGGTCGGCGAAGACCTGTACGGTGCCCTCGGCATCCCGCGCGCCGACAAGGCGGGGCGGATGGGATGGTTCGCGCGCAACTTCCAGTTCTTCGGCGCGCCGGTCGCGCTGTTCACCTCGGTCGCGCGCACGATGGGGCCGCCGCAGTGGTCCGACCTCGGCATGTACCTCCAGACGGTCATGCTGCTGCTCAAGGAAGAGGGGCTCGACAGCTGCGCGCAGGAGTGCTGGGCGATCTATCCGAAGACAATCGGCGAATTCCTGGGGCTGCCCGAAGGTCGGATGCTGTTCTGCGGCATGGCGATCGGATTTTCGGACGACGCCGACCCCGCCAATGCACTGCGTTCCGCGCGCGCCTCACTGGGCGATTTCGCGACGTTCAGGGGACTTTAGCCGATGCCGAGGTGGCGAAGACCGAAGGTGACGATGATCGCGATCAGCACGCCCATCGATAGTCCGCCCGACAGCAGGAACCCGACCGACCGCTTCGCCGGATCGCGGATATAGGCCTCGACGTAGAGCACCCGCCCGATCGACCAGACGAGGCCGTAGACGCCGGCGGCAATGTCGCCCCACAGCAGGCTGGCGAGACCGAGAAGCGGCAGGAACAGGACGATCTGCTCGACGGTGTTCTGCTGACCGCGAAGCGCCCGCTCGAACTCGGGCGCACCGGTGACGGCCGGGGCGGCGATGCCGTGCTTGCCGCGCATCTGACCGACGCGGACGACGATCCAGACGTAGACCGCCAGCGCGAGGACCAGCCCGCCGAGCGTGAATGGTATGTGATGCATGTGCCGAGCTCCCCCCACTGCCGGTCTAGCGCGTACCCGGCGGCGGCGGAAGCTACGCAGGCTTGCCCATCTCGACCATCGTGCGGATGTTCTCGGCGGCCTTCTTCGCCGTAGCGGGGTCGTTCATCCGCGCGCTGGCATCCTCGGGAACGGTGATGCCTTTGATCGCCGCCGGCCGCGCGGCGATGGCCTCATGCCAGCGCCACAGGTGGGGCAGGCCGTCGGTGTCGATTCCCGACCAGCTCGCCGTCCGCGTCCAGCACCATGTCGCGATGTCGGCGATGGTATAGTCCGCGCCGGCGAGATACTCGGTCTTGGCGAGCTGGCCGTCGAGGACGGTGAACAGCCGGCGTCCCTCGCCCTGGTAGCGCGCGATGGCGGCTGGAATCTTTTCGGGGAAGTAGCGGAAGAAGACGTTCGCCTGCCCCATCATCGGCCCGACGCCGCCCATCTGGAACATCAGCCACTGCAAGGTCCGGCTGCGACCCGCCGCATCGGTCGGCAGCAGGCGGCCGGTCTTCTCGGCGAGGTAGATCAGGATTGCGCCCGACTCGAACACCGGGAAACCACCGTCGACGCCATGATCCACCAGCGCCGGGATGCGGCCGTTGGGGCAGATGTCGAGGAACCACGGCTGCTTCTGCTCGCCGCCCATCAGGTCGAGCTTGCGCACCTCGTAAGGCAGGCCGAGCTCCTCGAGTGCGACCGAAACCTTGTAGCCGTTCGGCGTCGCGGCGGTGTAGAGGGTGAGGGTCATGGGCCGGGCTCCGTCGTTCAGCCTGCGTCTAGCAGCGACGCGCGAAGGTGCCCAGCCGCCGTCCGCCACAGGGTCAACCGATGCACCGTCGTATCACCGCCGCCTTCGCGCCGCTCCTCGCCGCGCTCGCCGCCGCGGCACCGCCG
>CAXTQJ010000346.1:0-2353 GCA_964246245.1 uncultured Sphingomonadaceae bacterium | reverse complement strand
CGCGCGCCGCTCGCCCGGCCGCCCGCGGCCCTTGGCCGTGCCGTTGCCGCCGAGTGGGCGGCGCAGGGCGACACGCTCGCGCCAGCGACGATGCCGCTGACCGGCTTCGCCTACGCCGCGATCGACCGCGTCGCGCCCGACCGGGCGGCGTTCGCCCACGGCCTCGCCGCCTACGCCGCGACCGACCTGCTGTGCTACCGCGCCGACGGCCCCGCCGACCTCGTCGTCGCCCAGGCGGCGGCATGGGATCCGCTCCTCGCGTGGGCACGCGCGCGCTACGACGTCGGCTTCTTCGTCACCGCGGGCATCGTCCACGCCGCGCAACCGCCGGCGACGCTCGCGCGCATCTGCGCCGCTTACGTCGCGCTCGACGCCTTCCGCCTTGCCGCCCTCCATCCGGTGGTGACGATCTGCGGTTCGGCGGTAATCGGCCTCGCCGTCGTCGAAGGGCGGCTCGACGCCGACGGCGCATGGGCGGCGGGGCAGCTCGACGAGCTGTGGCAGGCCGAGCAGTGGGGCCGCGATCCGCTCGCGGCGGCGAGCGAGGCCGAGCGGCAGGCGAGCCTCAGCGCTGCCGTTCGCCTGCTCGCGCTGCTCTAGCTTCCCCTCCCTTGAGGGGAAGGTCCGGGGGTGGGGCGGAAGACCGCGCTCCCGCTTCCGACTTCCCCACCCCCGGCCGCTTCCCTAAAGGGGAGAGAGAAGGGGTCGCCATGCTGAAAACTCTCGAGGAACTCGAACGGCGGCGCGACGCGGCGCGGCTCGGCGGCGGGCAGAAGCGGATCGACGCGCAGCACGCCAAGGGCCGGCTGACCGCACGCGAGCGGCTCGACATCCTCCTCGATCCGGGCAGTTTCGAGGAACTCGACATGTACGTCGAGCACAACGCGGTCGAGTTCGGCATGGCCGAGACGCGCATCCCCGGCGACGGCGTCGTCACCGGCAGCGGCACGATCAGCGGCCGGCTGGTCTTCGTCTTCAGCCAGGACTTCACCGTCTTCGGCGGCTCGCTGAGCGAACGCCACGCCCAGAAGATCTGCAAGATCATGGACATGGCGCTGAAGGTCGGCGCGCCGGTGATCGGCCTCAACGACAGCGGCGGTGCGCGCATCCAGGAGGGCGTCGCCAGCCTCGGCGGCTATGCCGAGGTGTTCCAGCGCAACGTGCTCGCCAGTGGCGTCGTCCCCCAGATCAGCCTGATCATGGGCCCGTGCGCCGGCGGCGCGGTCTACAGCCCGGCGATGACCGACTTCATCTTCATGGTGAAGGACAGCAGCTATATGTTCGTCACCGGCCCCGACGTGGTCAAGACGGTGACCAACGAGGTCGTGACGCAGGAGGAGCTCGGCGGCGCGGTCACCCACACCACCCGCTCGGGCGTCGCCGACCTCGCGCTCGAGGACGACGTCGACGCGCTGCTCCGCACCCGCACCTTCTTCGACTACCTGCCGCTCGACAACCGCTCGGGCGTGCCCTTCCGCCCGTCGGCCGACGACCCCGACCGCCTCGAGCCGAGCCTCGACACGCTCGTTCCGGCCAGCGCCGCCCAGCCGTACGACATGCACGAGCTGATCGCCAAGGTCGCCGACGACGGCACCTTCTTCGAGCTCCAGCCCGCCCATGCCGGCAACATCCTGATCGGCTTCGCCCGCATCGAGGGGTCGACCGTCGGCATCGTCGCCAATCAGCCGATGGTCCTGGCCGGCTGCCTCGACATCGCCGCGTCGAAGAAGGCGGGGCGCTTCGTCCGCTTCTGCGACGCGTTCGGCATCCCCATCGTCACCTTCGTCGACGTGCCGGGCTTCCTCCCCGGGGTGGCGCAGGAGCACAACGGCATCATCAAGAACGGGGCCAAGCTGTTGTTCGCATACGCGGAAGCGACGGTGCCCAAGATCACCGTCATCACCCGCAAGGCGTACGGCGGGGCGTACGACGTCATGGCGTCGAAGCACCTGCGCGGCGACCTCAACTATGCGTGGCCGACCGCCGAGATCGCCGTCATGGGGGCCAAGGGCGCGGTCGAGATCATCTTCCGCGGGCGCAGCGCCGACGAGATCGCCGAGCGGACGCGCGAGTACGAGGCGCGCTTCGCCAACCCCTTCGTCGCCGCCAGCATGGGCTTCATCGACGAGGTCATCATGCCGCATTCGACGCGGCGGCGGGTAGCGCTCGGCTTACGCAAGCTGGCGCGGAAGAAGCTGGAGAACCCATGGAAGAAGCACGATAACATTCCCCTCTGAGCCTCCCCGCGAGCGGGAAGGATCGTCGCGCGCCGCGCCGCCGGCGGCATCCCCCAAATCCTTAACCCTCCTTCATAAATAAGCGAAGTAAGCGCCCGGACGCCGCTGTCACCGCC
>CAXTQJ010000345.1:1283-2369 GCA_964246245.1 uncultured Sphingomonadaceae bacterium | reverse complement strand
GGGGAGGAATGAGGAAGGCTCACGCCGCCCGCGCGCACAGCGCCGCCTCCGCCTCGGCGACCAGCTCGGCGATGATCGCGGCGACCGGCGCGACCGCGTCGACCATGCCGACCGACTGCCCGGCCATCAGCGACCCCGACTCGACGTCGCCGTCGACGACGGCGCGGCGCAGCGCCCCGGCCCAGTAGTGCTCGATCGCCAGCTGGCCCTCGGCGAGCGTCAACGTGCCGGCGTCGACCGCGCCCGCCACTTCGCGCTGCTTGGCGGCGAAGGCGTCGCTGCCGGCATTTTTGAGCGCGCGGACCGGGATCACCGGCAGGCGCGGGTCGAGCTGGACGCTCGCGACCGCGTCCCTCGCCGACGCCCTGACGAAGGCGCGCTTGAAGTTGGCGTGGGCGACCGACTCGCTCGCCGCCGCGAAGCGCGTGCCGAGCTGGACCCCGCTCGCGCCCATCTCGAGGTAGGCGGCGATCGCGCTGCCGCGGCCGATGCCGCCGGCGACGAACACCGGCACCTCGGTGACCGCGGGCAGGATCTCCTGCGCCAGCACCGAGGTGCTGACCGGGCCGATATGGCCGCCGGCCTCCGACCCCTCGATGACGATCGCGTCGACGCCCGAGCGGACCAGCTTTTTCGCGAGCGCCGCGGTCGGGGCGAAGCACATCAGCTTCGCGCCGGTCGCCTTGATCCGCGCGATCGCCGCACCTGACGGCAGCCCGCCGGCGAGGACGACGTGCGACACGTGGTGACGACCGCAGATGTCGATCAGGTCGTCCATCGCCGGGTGGAGGGTGATCAGGTTGACCCCGAACGGCCGGTCGGTCAGCGCCCGGGTCGCGGCGATCTCGGCGTCGAGCACCGCCGGCGGCATCGCCCCGCACGCGATGACGCCGAACCCGCCGGCGTTCGAGATCGCGCTGACGAGGGTGCGTTCGGAGACCCACGTCATCGCCCCGGCCATGATCGCGTGGGTGCTGCCGAGGAAGGCGCGACCGCGCTGCGAGAGGTGATCGAGGCGGGGCACCGGCTTCCCCTCCCCTTCGGGAGAGGGACGAGAGACGCGGGCGCCTGCCCGCGGCCCGGGGG
>CAXTQJ010000345.1:0-1273 GCA_964246245.1 uncultured Sphingomonadaceae bacterium | reverse complement strand
GTTCCCCACCCCCGGGCCGGCTGCGCCGTCTCTCGCCCCTCCCCTGCAGGGGAGGGGAAGGGGTCGCCTGCCCCTCACGCCGCCGCGTCCAGCCCGTACGCCGTGTGCAGCACCCGCACCGCGAGCTCGGTGTACTCCTCCGCGATCAGCACGCTGATCTTGATCTCGCTCGTCGTGATCGCCTGGATGTTGATGCCGCGGTCGCCCAGTGCCTTGAACATCGTCACCGCGACGCCGGCGTGGCTCCGCATCCCGACGCCGACGACGCTGATCTTCGCGACCGCCGCGTCGCTGGTCACGCTGGTGAAGCCGATCGCCGCCCGCGCCTTCGCCAGGACGTCCTCGGACAGCGCGAGTTCGGTCCGCGGCACGGTGAAAGTGACGTCGGTCGTGCCCGCGACATAGGCGATGTTCTGGACGATCATGTCGACGTTGACCTGCGCCTCGGCCAGCGCGGCGAAGATCGCGGCGACGACGCCGGGTCGGTCGGGGACGCCGGCGACGGTCAGCTTCGCCTCGTTGCGGTTGTAGGCGACGCCGGCGATCAGTTCCTGTTCCACGATCTCGTCCTCATCGACCACCAGCGTTCCCGGCAGCGGGTCGTTGCCCGCCGCGGTAAACGACGACAGTACCTGGACGCGAACCTTTTCCTTCATCGCCAGCTCGACCGACCGCGTCTGCAGCACCTTCGCGCCGACGCTCGCGAGTTCGAGCATCTCCTCGTAGGTGATCCGCGCGAGCTTGCGCGCGCGCGGCACGATCCGCGGATCGGTCGTATAGACGCCGTCGACGTCGGTGTAGATGTCGCAGCGGTCGGCCCTGAGCGCCGCCGCGAGTGCCACCGCGCTGGTGTCCGACCCACCGCGGCCGAGGGTCGTCACCCGCCCGTCGGGGCCGACGCCCTGGAACCCCGGGACGACGGCGACCTCGCCCCGCCCGAGACTCGCCGCCATCGCGGCGGTGTCGACGTCCTCGATCCGCGCGCTGGCGTGGGCGTCGGTCGTCCGCACCGCGAGCTGCCAGCCGAGCCACGACCGTGCCGGGGTGCCGCCAGCCTGGAGCGCGATGGCGAGGAGGCCGGCGGTGACCTGCTCGCCCGACGCGACGACGACGTCGTATTCGGCGCGGTCGGCGAGCGGCGACGCCTCGCGGCAGAAGCCGACCAGCCGGTCGGTCTCGCCCGCCATCGCCGACACCACCACCGCGACCTGGTTGCCCGCCGCGACCTCGCGCTTCACGCCGAAGGCCGCCTCCTTGAGCGTCAGGCGCACCT
>CAXTQJ010000344.1:1280-2377 GCA_964246245.1 uncultured Sphingomonadaceae bacterium | reverse complement strand
CGGCTCGGCCGCGCCGAGCAGCGGCCGCGGCAGGCGGAAGCGCGCGGGGTCGCCGCCGGCCGCCGCGTTTTCGACCGCCGGCCCGCCGGGAAAACCGAGGCCGAGGAGCTTCGCCACCTTGTCGAACGCCTCGCCGGCGGCGTCGTCGATTGTCGTCGCCAACCGGCGATAGCGGGCCACGCCGTCGACCGCGATGAGCTGGCAGTGCCCGCCCGAGGCAAGGAGCAGCAGGTACGGGAAGGCGAGCGCCGGCTCGATCAGCCGCGGCGACAAGGCGTGGCCCTCGAGATGATTGATCGCGAACAACGGCTTCCCCGCCGCGAAGGCGAGCGCCTTGGCGGTGACCAGTCCGACCATCACGCCCCCGATCAGCCCCGGGCCGGCGGTCGCGGCAATGGCGTCGACCTCGCTCAACGCGACGCCGCCGTCGGCGAGGACGCGCTCGACCATCGGCGCGAGTACCTCGACGTGGGCGCGCGCGGCGAGCTCGGGGACGACGCCGCCGAACGGACGGTGCGCGGCATCCTGACTGGCGATGCGCTGCGCGACGATCGCCCGGTCGCCGCGGACGAGGGCTACGGCGGTTTCGTCGCACGACGATTCGAGGCCGAGGACGAGCATGACCGTCGTCATACGCCGGGTCGCCGGCCGGCGCACCGGCGATGTTCGTTAACCGATCCGCGACGGCCCACCCTGCGCAATGCCGGTACGATGGGAATCATTTGTAAAGAATCCCGACACTTTCTTTACGATTTCTGCGGCGATCGATCGTCGTCGCGCGAGCGCCGGCCACCGGCCAAACCGTTAACACTCTGTTTTCTGGATCGAATAACTTTCATGCGGAGACCCTTCGACTTGGCATGAGCTTTGCATTGCTCCTTGCATAGTCGTGAGGAGTCGTCCGATGAAACTCGCTTGGTTGCCCATCATCGCCGCTGCGATCGCCGCCCCGGCGAGTGCGTTCACTTTCTTCTCGGTCGGCGCGACGACCGGCCCTGGCCCGGGTGACCCCGGCATCGGGGCGGGCGCGACGCTCGCGGTCACTTTCGACGCCGCGCCGATCGCGGGGGTGGTCGACACCACGTCGGGCACCGTCG
>CAXTQJ010000344.1:0-1270 GCA_964246245.1 uncultured Sphingomonadaceae bacterium | reverse complement strand
TCGCGTTGTACACCAGCACCTCCGGGGGTGTCGCCGCGGCTCCGGTCGGCGACACCAGCGTCTATCAGGCGATCGGCACCAACGGCGCGTCGCTGTTCGACTTCACCGCGTATGGTTTGACCCATCCGGTCAACAGCTTCAGCGTCTATATCGGGTCGGTCGACACCTATAATTACATCGACGTCCTCGACAAGAACCTCAACGTCATCGGCACGATCAGCGGGTCCCAGCTGCCGGGCAACAATGGCGATCAGGGTGCATCGATCACCAATCGGCGCGCCTATATTTCGGCCACTGCCGGAGAGTCGTTGGGCGGCCTCCGCTTCCATTCGTCGGGCGTCGCGTTCGAATACGACAACATCGCGGTCAGCGCGCGGACCTATTCCAACGTCCCGCCGGGCGCGGTCCTGGCAACGGCCCCGATCCCCGAGCCGGCGGTCTGGGTTCTCATGCTCGGCGGCTTCGCGCTGACCGGCTTCGCGGCGCGCCGTCGCCGCCCAGCGGTTTGCGCCTAACTACGCTGCGAAAATGAAATCAGCCGGCGGGGGCAGCCCCGCCGGCTTTTTCGTGCCCGCCGCGCGTGGCTTGCCATCCGCCTGCCGCGGCGGCACAACCCGGCGATGAACGGGCTCAACCTTGGTACGCGCGGCTCGCCGCTGGCGTTGACGCAGGCACAGATGGTCCGCGGCGCGCTTGCCGCCCGCCACGGGCTCGACGTCCGGATCGTCGTTGTCGTCACCACCGGCGACCGTATCCAGGACCGGCCGCTGGCGGCGATCGGCGGCAAGGCGCTGTGGACGAAGGAACTCGACGCGGCGCTGTTCGACCGGCGGATCGATCTCGCGGTCCATTCGATGAAGGACGTCGAGACGATGCTCCCCGCCGGCATCGCCCTCGCCGCGATGCTGCCGCGCGCCGACGTCCGTGACCGGCTGATCGGAGCCGACAGCCTCGCCGCGCTACCGCCGGGGGCGCGGCTCGGCACGTCGTCGCCCCGCCGCGCGGCGCAGGTTCGCGGCCATCGCCCCGATGTCGAGATCGTGCCGCTGCGCGGCAACGTCGCGACGCGGCTCGCCCGGATCGCCGCCGGTGCGGCCGACGCGACGCTGCTCGCCGCCGCCGGGCTCGACCGGCTCGAGCTGACCGACGGGCCGCCGGTCCCGCTCGACGTCATGCTGCCGGCCCCGGCGCAGGGCGCGATCGGGATAACCTGTCGCGCCGACGACGCCGCCACGAAGGCGCTGCTGTGGAGCATCGGCGACGCCGCGAC
>CAXTQJ010000343.1:907-2377 GCA_964246245.1 uncultured Sphingomonadaceae bacterium | reverse complement strand
CCGGCGGCGGCGGTGACCGGCCGACTGACCGACGTGCGTGAGCTGATGGGGTGAAGTCTCCCTGCTGATCTGACCTGACTTACCGCTCGCCTGATATTTCGACGACGAGGCGTCGGCGGCGGTCGAAGCGGTCTGGGCCCGCACCGATCGCGAAGCCGTCCACGTGCCGTCGCACTGGTTTGCCGAGGTGGCGAACGGCATGGCGATGGGTGAGCGCCGGAGGCGGGCGACGGCCGAGCAGGCGGCGATCGCGACTGCCGAGCTGGGACGGATCGACCTTGTTGTCGACGGCGAGGGATGCGGCAAGCGTCGACGACCCTGCTGCCGCTCGCGCGCAGTTACCGCTTGACGGTGTACGACGCTGCCTACCTTGAGCTGGCGCTGCGGCGAAGCCTGCCCCTGGCGACACTCGATGACGATCTTGGTGCCGCGGCGCGGACGGCGGGCGTGGAAATTATCGATCGCGTCGTGACGCGACGGCACCGCCGCGCTAGACGCGCGTCATGACCCCCTTCACCACCGTCACCGGCGTCGCGGTGCCGTTCGGCGCGGCGAACGTCGATACCGACGTCATCATTCCGGCACGGTTCCTCAAGACGATCACGCGCGCCGGGCTCGGGGTCGGGGCGTTCGCGACGATCCGCGCCGACCCGGACAACATCTTCGATGCGCCGCGCAACGCCGGCGCGCCGATCCTCATCGCCGGTGACAATTTCGGCTGTGGGTCGAGCCGCGAGCATGCGCCGTGGGCCTTGGCCGACATGGGGTTCAAGGTCGCCATCGCGCCGAGCTTCGCCGACATCTTCGCCGGTAACGCGTACAAGAACGGGATGCTGCTGATCGTCCTGCCGCAAGAGCAGGTCGACCGGCTGATGGTCGCCGCCACCGACGCCGCGATCACCGTCGACCTCGACCACCAGGTCGTCACCACCGAATACCAGGACCGCTTCGAGTTCGCCGTCGACCCGTTCCGCAAGGCGGCGCTGCTCAGCGGCCAGGACGAGATCGGCCTGACCTTGACCATGGCCCCGGCGATCGCCGCGTTCGAGACGCGGCTGGCGGCCGACCGGTCATGGGTGGCGGGCGCGGCGATGAAAATCGAATCATCTGCAGCGCTGGCGCGCTAGGTTATTAGGCGCATGTCAAGAATTCCAGACGAAACGCGGGAACCTTGGCGCCATCTGGGTCCGTGGATCGCACGAAGGCCGAGACGGCGCTTATTCCGGGCGATCGAAGGTCAAGTCGTTGATCTTGCCAGCCTAACCGTCGTCCGGCCGCATTAAGTATGCATCTCCTCCTCCTCCCCGGCGACGGGATCGGTCCCGAAGTCACCGCGCAGGCGGCGCGCGTCGTCGCGCGACTGAACGACGGCGGTCTCGACCTGTCCACCGCCGAGGCGCGCTTCGGCGGTGCGGCGATCGACGCCGACGGGGTGCCGCTGACGCCGGCGCCGCTGGCCGCGGCGCAAGC
>CAXTQJ010000343.1:0-897 GCA_964246245.1 uncultured Sphingomonadaceae bacterium | reverse complement strand
CGGCGGCCCGCCTGCTGGCCGACCCCGACGGATGCCGCGCCGCGCTGGACCGCGCCGAACGGCAGATCCCCGATTTGCCGGGCCTGCTTCGAAACGCGCGCCAGGTGCTGCGCGCCCAAGCCGACCGCCTGATGCTCGCCCTGCCCAACCTGGTCGCCAACCGCCGCGGCGCGCTGCGGCGGTGCGGCGATCGACGCCGACGGGGTGCCGCTGACGCCGGCGACGCTGGCCGCGGCGAAAGCGGCCGACGCGGTCCTGATGGGCGCGGTCGGCGGCCCGCAGTGGGCCTCGCAGTCGTACGACACGCGCCCCGAGGCGGGGCTGCTTACGTTGCGCAGTGGCATGGGCGTGTTCGCCAACCTGCGCCCGGCCAGGACCTTCGCCGCGCTCGCGTCCGCGTCGACGCTGAAGCCCGAGGTCGTCGCCGGGCTCGACATCCTGTTCGTCCGCGAGCTGACCGGCGGCGTCTACTTCGGCGAACCGCGCGGCGTCAGCGGCGACGGCGACGCGCGGCGCGGGGTCAACACCCACGTCTACACCGCGGGCGAGATCCGGCGGGTGGCGCGGGTCGCCTTCGACCTCGCGCGCGGCCGGTCGCGCCGCGTCGTCAGCGCCGACAAGGCCAACGTGATGGAGGCCGGGCTGCTGTGGCGCGAGGAGGTACAGCGCCTGCGCGACGCCGACTATCCCGACATCGCCCTGAGCCACATGCTCGCCGACAACACCGCGATGCAGCTGGTCAAGGACCCGCGCCAGTTTGACGTCATCCTGACCGACAACCTGTTCGGCGACATATTGTCCGACGAGGCGGCTATGCTGACCGGCTCCTTGGGCATGCTGCCGTCGGCGGCGCTCGGGCTGGCGGGGACGCCGGGGCTGTACGAGCCGATCCACGGC
>CAXTQJ010000342.1:442-2380 GCA_964246245.1 uncultured Sphingomonadaceae bacterium | reverse complement strand
CTCGCCGACCTTGAACTCGCTGTCGGGGCCGACCGTCTCGACCCAGCGCCGCCCGACGAGCGGCGCCAGCGGCTCGCGCGCGAGTTCCGGGTTGGCGATCGCGACGTCGCGGATGACGCCGGCCCCGTCGACGACGAGCGCGATATCGGCGGCGACCGTCGTCAGCCGCGCGGCGAGATCGGGCGCGAAACCGCCGAGCGTGTCACCCGGCGCGGCGAAGTCGACGCGACCGTCGGCCGCGTCAGCGCCTGCCGTCGAGGCGGACGCCGCGGTCAACCAGCCGCTCCGCGACGAGCAGCGCGTTCGCCGCGTCGGGCGCCGTGCCGTCGGCCCCGATTTCCGCCGCCAGCTCGGGGCGCTCGGTGAAGATCTTGCCGCCGACCATGATCCCGACACCGGAATTGCGCGACGACCGGCGCAGGTCGCGCACCACCCCGGGCAGTGTCGACAGATGATCGAGCGTACTCACCGTCAGCCCGATCAGCTCGAACCACTGGCGCTCGACCACCGCGCACAGGTCGGTCAGCGCCGCGTCGGCCGCGCTCCACGTGCGCCAGCCCGCCCGGCGGAAGAAATCCTCGATCATCACCAGCCCGAAGCTGTGCTGGTCGCCGGGCGGCACGGTGAACAGCACCCGCCGGTCGGCGCGCGTCGCCGCGCTGGGGCAATGCGCGCGGTTGCCGAGCTCGTGGATGACCTGCTGCAGCCGCCACATGCCCATCGTCACGTCGACGAAGTCGCACACGTCGTTGTCCCAGAAGTCGCCGAGCACCCGCGCCGTCGGCGCGAGCAGGTCGAGATAGATCGTGTCGATCGCCACGCCGCGGTCGAGATAGCCGTCGATCTCGGCCAGCAGGCCATAGACCTCGGTGGTCAGCGAGCGATGTGCGAACGCGAGCGGTTCGCCCCCGCTGAACACCGCCGGCGGCGGCAGTGCAACGTCGCGGTCGGCACGGTGCGCGAGGAGCAGCCGCGGGATGATCTCGCCCTCGATCAGCCGCGCCATCCGCAGCGGCGACGAGTCGATTCCCCGCGCCCGGCGCGGCGGTCCGCTGTCGACTTCCGTGCGCACCGACGCCATCGCATCCGTCCCCTGCCGCCACGCTCCGGGTCAGCCCTTCGCGGGCCGTTATCGCCGGATAGGTCGAGGCTATGGCGACGGCAAGCATTTGGCAACGCTCATTCAAGCTCGATATCGCATATCTTAGTGTCAATGAAATTGGACGTAAAGCCGTGTTGACACTCGCCCGTCGCCCGACGTAGTTTTCGTGTCGACGACGCAAGCGCAGGCGAGGCGAATGCAAGCCGACGGCGACGGGATGGGGCGGACGGGCGGCGGCAGGGTGGCCCTGTATTCGCCGGCCGAGCGTGCCCGCCGCGACGCCACCGCATGGACGCTCGTCCAGGGCATTCTAGCCCCCGTCCAGTTCCTGATCTTCGCGGTCAGCCTCGCGCTCATCGTCCGCTACCTCGTCACCGGCGATGGGCTGGTCGCCGCGACCTGGTCGGTCGTCGCCAAGACGGCGGCGCTCTACGCGATCATGACGACCGGCGCGATCTGGGAGAAGGTCGTGTTCGGCCGCTACCTCTTCGCCCCCGCGTTCTTCTGGGAGGACGCGTTCAGCATGATCGTGATCGCGCTCCACACCGCCTATGTCGTCGCGCTGTTCGGCGGTATCGGCAGCGCGGGGGAGCGGCTGACGATCGCGCTCGCCGCCTACGCCGTCTACGTGATCAACGCGGCGCAGTTCATCCTCAAGCTGCGCGCGGCGCGGCTCGATGCCGCTCCGGCGGGGCTAGTCGCGGCATGAGCGTCGCCGTCCTCGACCGCGCCGCCGATCTTCCTGGCCGGCTGCCGCCCGTGCTGCGCGAGCGCGGCCAGCGCGAGGTGTTCTGCGGGCTGCCCGGGATCGTCTGGCTCCACCGCAAGATCCAGGC
>CAXTQJ010000342.1:0-432 GCA_964246245.1 uncultured Sphingomonadaceae bacterium | reverse complement strand
GTGATGGTCTTCGCCGAGCCGCTCTTCGCCACCGCGATCATCTAGGAGCGCTACCTCTCCGTCCTCGCCGACTCCAACTATGAGCTCGACCGTTTCGTCGACCGCCTCCTCGCCCGCCGCCCGGAGATCAAGCTGCTGTTCCTCGTCGGGTCGTGCCCGAGCGAGGTGATCAAACTCGACCTGTCGCGCGCGGCGAGCCGCCTCGACGCGAAGCACGGCGGCACCCGCGTCCTCAACTATTCGGGCAGCGGGATCGAGACGACCTTCACCCAGGGCGAGGACGCGTGCCTCGCCGCGCTCGTCCCGCAGATGCCCGCGGCCGCACCCGACGCCGCGCCGTCGCTCCTCGTCGTCGGCGCGCTGCCCGACGTCGTCGAGGACCAGTTCCGCCGCCTGTTCGCCGAGTTGGGCATTCCGACCGTCTTCGCCCTG
>CAXTQJ010000341.1:0-2397 GCA_964246245.1 uncultured Sphingomonadaceae bacterium | reverse complement strand
CAGGGGGGGAGGAATTGGCTGCGACGCCAGCAAGTCCCTCCCCCTCGGGGGGAGGTGTCGGCGCAGCCGACGGAAGGGGGGGCTGCGACGGAGGCCGGTCGACCAGTTCGACCACCGCCAACCCCTCGGCCAGCTTGAGCGCCTGCTCGAAACTTTCCGCCAGCCGCGCCCCGACATCGGGCCGCACCACTACCCGGTCGACGACGACGTCGATGTCGTGCTTGTATTTCTTGTCGAGCGCGGGCGCGTCGCCGATCTCGTAGACCGTGCCGTCGATCTTGACGCGGCCGAAGCCGTCCTTCTGCAGCTGGGCGAGTTCCTTGCGGTATTCGCCCTTCCGCCCGCGAACGATCGGGGCGAGGAGGAGGAGGCGCGTCCCCTCCGGCAGCGCCAGCACGCGGTCGACCATCTGGCTGACCGTCTGCGCGGTGATCGGCAGGCCGGTCGCGGGCGAGTAGGGGACGCCGATCCGCGCCCACAGCAGGCGCATGTAGTCGTAGATCTCGGTAACGGTGGCGACGGTCGAGCGCGGGTTCTTGCTCGTCGTCTTCTGCTCGATGCTGATCGCGGGCGACAGGCCCTCGATATGGTCGACGTCGGGCTTCGACATCAGCTCGAGGAACTGGCGGGCATAGGCCGACAGCGATTCGACGTAGCGCCGCTGCCCCTCGGCATAGATCGTATCGAACGCCAGGCTCGACTTGCCGCTGCCCGACAGCCCGGTGATGACGACGAGGCTGTCGCGCGGCAGGTCGATGTCGACGTTCTTCAGGTTGTGCTCGCGCGCGCCGCGGACGCTGATGTGGTTCAGCATCGGGACGGTGCCCGCTGGGGGACGAGGCTCAGCATGACGGCGACTGTTCCAGATTTGTTCGGTGAAGACCAGCCCGTCACAATTAGGGTGGGGGAGGAGCGCGGGCAAGCGACCGGAACGTCCGCCGACCCTCGCGCGTAGTCGGTCGTCCCTGGGAGAACGATCATGGCCGAACCCGCCGAACGCCCGCTCGCGCATCCCGATACCCCCGACCAGCCCGAGCATCGCGAGGCGCACGACGCCGCGCACAAGCCGGCGCTCCAGCGCGACCCGAGCCACCCCGACGCCAAGCTCGACATCGAGCTCGACGAGACCTTCCCGTCGAGCGACCCGCCGTCGAACACCCAGCCGGGACGCGGCATGGATCCGGCCCCGTCGAGCGGCTATACCGGCGAGGCGTGATGCCGGCGGCGCTGTCGCTCGCAGTCGCGGTCGCCGCAGGCCCGACAACTTCGTCCATTTCAGGTCTGGTCCGTTCGAGCGTTTCGCCGTCGCGACCGATCGGGCATGTCCGGAGCGGCAGCTATGTTTCGTCACGCCGGCCGCCCTCGATCTGATGAAGAGGATTCGTCGCCTCGTTGCTACGCCGCGAGCGACGGCGGATCGCTGCGGCCAGTCAGGGCGCAGCGCGCCGTGCCGGCCGCGACGGTCTCGCCTGCCCGACGATGGCGACGCTCGACGCGGTCGCCACGACCGGCGCAGTCGAGCAATTTGCCGCCTATGCCTGCACGGTCACCCTACCGCGCTAGCGTCGCTGCAGCTGCTCCGGCCGGCTCGACCGCTCGTTGAACGCGCCGAAGATCGGATCCCACTCGCGGACGACCAAGTTGGCGATCAGGCCTTCGATAGCGAACGGGTCGGTCGCGATCAGGAGGTCGAGCGCGGATCGGTCGGCGACGGCGATGATCAGCATCGCGGTCCGCTCGCTCGCGGCGACGAACGGCCCCGACGCCAGCAGCGACCCGTCGGCGAGCCGGTCCTTGAGCCAGCCGACGTGCGGCAGCAGGTGTACCGCCCAGCCGTCGGCGTCGGGATGGTCGTAAGTGACGACATACAGCGGCACCGTCGTTCTCCCGGCAGGTCAATCGTTCACCCGCACACGCGCCAGCGGCTCATATCGAGATGCAGGTGGTCGTGGTGCGCGGCATTGTAGTCGGGAGACAGGACGACGCCAAATACCCGGCACGCACCGTCGCGCAGGCGGCGCGCGATTACGCCGCGCCGGCCCGGATCGCGCCAGTCGCGGGCGATGACGATGCCGCCGCGGGTGAAGGCGACGCCCGACACGTCGATCGCGTTGGCCGTCGCATGCTCGCTCGGCCGGTCGCTGCCGGCGATGGTGCGGCAGTTGTAGCTGCCGAAGTCGGTGATCGCCGTCGCGCGGGTACCGGCGGCACGCGCGGCGGGGATGACGATCTGCCGGCTCCACACGGTCAGCGCCGCCGCAAGCGGGCACGACAGCGCGAGGCCGCCCGGACGAAGCGGGATACCGATGTCGGTGATCCGCAGCGTCGCCGTGAGGCTGCACGCCGCGCCGTCGCGTCGCGTCGGCTCGGCGGCGAAGCGAACGCCGGCGGCGGCGC
>CAXTQJ010000340.1:1660-2411 GCA_964246245.1 uncultured Sphingomonadaceae bacterium | reverse complement strand
GTGATCGCCGAGCCCGACGCCTTCGGCGACACCGCCGTCGTCGCCGAGGTGGCGCCGCAGCAGCCGGCGGCGGCACCGCCGGCCCCGGCCAACGACGCCGCCGCGCCGGCGAGCGACGCGCCGGCCACGCCGCGCAAGGGCGGCTGGTGGCAACGGACGTTCGGCGGCTGAAGGGTCCTCCCCGCGAGCGGGGAGGATCGACGTCGCCAAGCACCGGCACCACCCGGCCGACCTCGTCGCCGCGCGCGCCGGCCCGCGGCGACCGGTCCCAGACGCATCGTCGCCCACCCCTCGCCTTCACCCGGCGTTCAGCCTATCGCCGCGACATGCCGCGCATGTTCGTCCGCCGCTCTGCCGTCTGCGCCGCGCTCGCCGCCGCGCTGGTGCTGACCGCGCCGGCGCGGTCCGAGGAGGTGTTGCGCGACGCCGAGACCGAGGCGCTGTTCAAGGACGTCGCGCGGCCGCTGATTATCGCCGCCGGGCTCAATCCGGCTTCGGTCCAGATCATCCTCGTCGGTGATCCCGAGATCAACGCCTTCGCTGCCGGCGGGCAGAACGTCTTCGTCTATTCGGGGCTGATTGAGAACGCCGACAACGTGAACTGGCTGCAGGGGGTGCTCGCCCACGAGCTCGGCCATATCGCCGGGGGCCACAACGTCCGCTTCGACGACGTCATCGGCCGCGCCAACCACATCTCGATCCTGTCGCTGATCGCCGCAGTCGGGCTGGCGGTCGTGGGTGCCCCCGAGGC
>CAXTQJ010000340.1:0-1650 GCA_964246245.1 uncultured Sphingomonadaceae bacterium | reverse complement strand
TCGGCCTCGGCACCGCCAAGGCCGAGGCCAACGTGCTCGCCTACAGTCGCGACCAGGAAAGCCGCGCCGACCAGGCGGGCGCGTCGTTCCTCGCCAAGGCCGGGCTGTCGGGGCGCGGCAGCATCGGCTTCTTCAACCGGCTGCTCGGGATGGAGTACCGCGCCGGGGTGCCGCAGACCGACAGCTACGGCCGCACCCATCCGCTCGACGGCGAGCGCATCGCCTTCCTCCAGCACGTCTACGAGACGTCACCGGCGTGGAACACGCCTCCCGACCCCGTCCTCGACGCGCGCTTCCAGCGGGTCAAGGCGAAGCTGGTCGGTTTCGTCGAGACGCCGGCGCGGACCTTCCAGGTCTATCCCGAAACGCTCAAGACCGAGCCGGCGCGCTACGCCCACGCTTATGCCTATCACAAGGCGGCCTACCCCGACGCCGCGATCGGCGAGGCCGACGCTCTGCTCGCGCTCCGCCCGGGCGACCCTTATTACCTCGAGCTGAAGGGCCAGATCCTGCTCGAGAGCGGCCAGCCCAAGGCGGCGCTGCCCGTCCTCCGCGCCGCGGTCGCCGCCGCGCCGAAGGCGCCGCTGATCGCGACGCTGCTCGGCCATGCGCTGATCTCGACCGACGACGCGGCCGACTTCGCCGAGGCCAAGCCGCTGCTGCGCCAGGCAGTGATCCGCGACCGCGAAAACCCGTTCGCGTGGTACGAGCTCGGCGTCGTCTACGAACACGAGGGCGACGAGGTACGCGCCGCACTAGCGACGGCCGAGCGCTACGACCTCGAAGGCGACGCCAAACGCGCGGCGATGAACGCCAGGATCGCGCTCGGGGGCCTGCCGACGGGCAGCCGCGACTGGCTGCGCGCCGACGACATCGCGCAGGTCGAGCAGAACGCCCTCGCCAAGAAGAAACGCAAGTGAGGGCGCGCGGGTCGACGGCCGTCGCGCTCCTCCTCCTCGCCGGATGCGGCGGCGACAAGGTCGCGCCGACCGACAAGGCCGCGATCGAGCGCATCGTCCACGACTACATCCTCGCCCATCCCGAGATCATCCCCGAGGCGATGACGGCGATGCAGACGCGCGACGTCGCCAGGCTCCTCGCCAACAACCGCGCCGAGGTCGAAACGCCGTTCCCCGGTGCCGTCGCCGGCAACCCCAGGGGCGACGTCACGCTGGTTGAGTTCTTCGACTACGCCTGTCCCTATTGCCGCGCCGCGCACGGCGACATCAAGCGGTTGATCGCGACCGACCCGAACCTGCGCGTCGTCTATCGCGACTTTCCCGTCCTGTCGCCGGAGTCGGGCGAGGCGGCGCTCGCGGCGCTGGCGGCGGCACGACAGGGCCGCTACGCCGCGTTCCACGACCGGGTATTCGAGACGAGCGGCCGGCTCGACCACGAACGCACCGTGGCTCTCGTCCGCGCCGCCGGGCTCGACGAGCGCCGCGCCGCCACCGACCTAGCGAATCCCACCCTCAAGGCCGAGTTGAAGCGCAACCTCGACCTCGGCCGCGCGCTCGGCCTGACGGGCACGCCGAGCTTCGTCGTCGGCGATCGCATCCTGTCGGGCGCGGTCGGCTACGACCAGCTCGCCGCGGCGATCGCGGCGGCGCGCCACCGGGCGACGCCGGTCCGACCGCTTCCGGCCGGATG
>CAXTQJ010000339.1:288-2421 GCA_964246245.1 uncultured Sphingomonadaceae bacterium | reverse complement strand
GGTGGCGGCGCTTCTCGCCGTCGCCGTCATCGGCTCGATCGTCGCCTTCGCGTCCTCGGTCGGCGTGTTGGTCATCGTCTGGACGGTGATCGGCGCGCCGCCGCCGACGGGGACACGCCCGACCATGATCTGCCGCGACGGGCGGCGGACGATGTCGCGCCACGGACGGACGCTCATGACGTGGCGCTCATTGGGGCCGCTCCGAAACCATCGCGGCGATATAGCCGCTGGGGCGCGCGCGGCCTAGCCCTATGCGGCGACGGACGCCGGCCGGCGCCGCGACACGCCGCCGACGAGCCCGAAGCCGGCGACCATCAGCGCCCACGCCGCCGGCTCGGGGACGGCGGTGGCGATGAAGCCGTGCAGGGTCGTGCCGGCGGCATAGAAGCCGGTGACCTGGCCGACGTTGTTGATCGCATAGGCGTTGGTGAACAGCCCGCCGGGCACCGCGATCGGCGTCGCGGCGTGGTGCAGCGGATCGAGGACGTACGCCGCCGAGACGAAGCCGATCGGGCTCAGCGGCGTCGGGTAGACGGAATCATAGGCCAGCTGGTTGAGGTCGTTGACCGTCCCGAGGCTGTTCGAGGCGGCACCGAACGGGTCGGCATAAGGGATGATGCCGGCGGTGTGGCTCGCCGCGTCGTAGTAGCCGTAGGCCGCATGCATCAGATTGTCGGTCGCGCCGTAGTAGCTCGCGGTGAGGAAGCCGAAGTCGTTGATCGAGACGACCTGGGTGCCATAGCCGGTGCCGGGGTCGACATCGACGGCGGTGAAGACGCCGCCGGTCTCGACATAGCCGTGGGCATACTGGGTCAGCGTCGCAACCGTCGCGGCGGGATCGGTGATGTAATAGCCGGTGACGCTGCCCGCGTTGTTGATTCCGATCGCCTCGGAATAATAAGCGCCCGCGAAGGTCGGCGTGATGTCGGTATAGGCGCCGGTGGTACCCGAGCGGACGAAGCCGGTGCCGGCGAACGTCGGCGAGATCGACACCCCGGCAATGTCGCCGGCGTTGTTGATGCCAGCGAACCCGGTCGCGATCGAGCCGGGGCGGACATAGCTGGTATAGCCGCTGCCATCGGCGTTGACGGTGAAGCCGGTGTAGAGCCCCGGGCCGCCGACGCCGTCGCTGTCGACCTTGTAGCCGGCGGCGAGGCCGGCGTCGTTGATTCCGGTGACGATCGTCGCCTGCCGGATCGGATCGGCCGGGCCGTCGACGGTGACGTAACGATAGCCGGCGGCGGCGGGCGTCGCGACGAGCACGGCGGCAAAAGCGGCGACAGCGATGGTCATCTTCATAGAGGTCCCCTGTCCGGTATCGCCGCGGCCCCGGCGGCGGCGTGGCAGGACGACTACCGCTCGGTCGAGCACGCGCCCAGTTGTTACGACATGCGCCGGGTTGCACGGGGTTGCGTCGGGTGCACCGGGTTGCACCCGCGGCGCGCTGGCCTGCGGCGGCGCGAGCGGCTAGACGCGCGAGCGATGCTCCGCGCCTTCACCAAGATGCACGGCCTCGGCAACGACTTCGTCGTGTTCGACGCGCGCGGCGCGCCGCTGGTCCCGACCCGCGCGCAGGTCCGCGGCCTCGCCGACCGCCACACCGGGATCGGGGCCGACCAGGTCATCGTGGTCGAGCCGAGCGACCGTGCCACCGCGTTCATGCGCATCTGGAACGCCGACGGCAGCGTCGCCGAGGCGTGCGGCAACGCCGCGCGCTGCGTCGCGACGATGCTAGGATACGCGGCGACGATCGATTCCGCGGGCGGCCTGCTCGACGCGACGGCGGACGGGGCGGCGGCGAGCATCGTCTACCCGCCGCCGCGCTTCGACTGGGACGCGGTTCCGCTCGCCTATCCGGTCGACACGCTCGACGTGCCCGCCGCGTGGGACGACCTCGGTCACGGCGTCGCGGTCAGCGTCGGCAATCCGCATATCGTCTTCTTCGTCGCCGATGCCGCTGCCGTGCCGCTCGAAACCATCGGCCCGCGGATCGAGTACGACGCGCTGTTCCCCGACCGCGTCAACGTCGGCGTCGCGCAGCTGGTCGACCGGGGCCACCTGACGCTGCGTGTCTGGGAGCGCGGGGCGGGGGCGACCCGCTGCAACGCGCCCGGTACAGCGTTCTGGTGCAGG
>CAXTQJ010000339.1:0-278 GCA_964246245.1 uncultured Sphingomonadaceae bacterium | reverse complement strand
GGCGGCGGCTGGTCGACGCGGCGGTGACGGTGACGCTGCCCGGCGGCGATCTGCGGGTTGCGTGGGACGGCGGGCCGATCACGCTGTCGGGACCGGCGACGACGAGCTTCATCGGCAGCGTCGACCTGTGATCGTCCGTTCGTTCGGCTGCCGGCTCAACTTGGCCGAGGGCGACGCGATCGCGCGGCTGCCGGGCGACGCGACGGTGATCAACACCTGCGCGGTCACTGCCGAGGCGGTGCGGCAGGGGCGGCAGGCGGTGCGGCGCGCGGCGGCGG
>CAXTQJ010000338.1:533-2424 GCA_964246245.1 uncultured Sphingomonadaceae bacterium | reverse complement strand
CGGCAGCGCGATGTATTCGATCCAGGCGCTGTGGACCGCGGCGCACTATGGTCTCGGCATCGTCGCGGTCATCGTCAACAACCGCAGCTACCGCATCCTCAAGCAGCGCACCCGCACGCTGGGCGGCCCATCGGCGGCGAGCGGGACCTACGTCGGCATGGACCTGACCGATCCCGCGATCGACTTCATCGCCCTCGCCGCGGCGCAGGGCGTACCGGGCGAGCGGGTGGCGACGCTGCCCGATCTCCGCGCCGCGCTCGCCCGCGCGCTGGCCGGACCGGGGCCGCGCCTCGTCGAGGTCGAGGTCGATCCGGCGGTGTGACGACCCGGTCTGGGATGGGTCTAACGCGCTTGGTGGTGGTGATCACCGCCCGGCCGAAGATGAACAAGTAAGCGATGTAAGCGCCCGCGCCAATAAAGTGACCGGCTAAGTCATTGTAAAACCCGGAACAAATTCAATGGCAGCGACTCGCTTCCCGGCCGCTGGACGACGTCAGTCGCGCGCCCTCAGCCGACGACGCCGACGACCGCCAGCGCGACCGCAACGCCGAGCAGCGTCCCGCCGAGGAGGTCGCTCGGATAGTGGTGCGCCGTCGCGATCCGGCTCCATGCCAGCACCAGCCACAGGCCGAGCGCGATCAGCCACCCCTTCGGCCAGCGCAGCAGCGCCGGGGTCAGCGTCGCACTGAGCGTCATCAGATGGCCGCTGGGAAAGCTGAACGCGTCGAGCGGGACCGCACTCGGGGCCGGCCCGCTGCGATGCTCGAACGGCCGCGGCCGCGCCGCGACGCGCTTGATCGCCGGGTAGACGAGATGGCTGACCGCGCCGCTCAAGGCTGCGAGCGCCAGCGTCCGGGCCGATGTTCGCCCGGCGACGGCGACGAGCGCGATGACCGCACCCGTCGCGACGAACCAGGCCGACCAGCACGATCTCGCGATCGGCGAGTCGGGAAAGCCCCGATCGCGCCGGTTGCAGCGCGCGCGGCGACCATGCCGCCAGCGCGCGATGGTGCCCGACTTCGCCGCCCCCGTCCATCGCCGCCGCGGCGGCGCGTCGCGTCAGGCGGCGACGGCGACCCCGTCACGCCGCCGCGCCGTCACGCCGACGAGGCCGAAGCCGGCGACCATCAGCGCCCACGCCGCCGGCTCGGGGACCGTCCCGCCGACGATCCCCGACACCGTCAGCGTCCGTTCGCCGGCGCTGCCGACGCAGCCGTGGCCCGGGGTGCAGGCGTTGCTCGGGGGCGTCGTCAGGTAGACGCCGTTGGCCCGGAACGCGTGCGGCGTGAAGAAGAAGAAGCCGGTGCCGTTCCCGCCGCCGCCGTCGGAATAGTTGAAGCCGATGTAGTCGGCATTGACGTTGAACGACGTCGGTACCGGCTCGGCGCGCTGCGTCGGCGCGCAGGTGTTGGTGGCCGTCGTCTGGGCGTTCGGCGTCACCGCACAGAGCTGCGGCGTGAAGTCCTGCGGCCCGGTGAAGAAAGTCGGCGCGGTGTAGGTAAAGCTGGCGTCGCCGAAGAACGCCCCGGTTTCGCTGAACGTATATACGACGCTGGCGGCGGCGGCGGGCGCCGCCGCGGCGAGGCCGATCAGCGCCGCAAGGTGGATGGACCGAAAACAAGGCAGCATGAACGACTCCCGACGAGGTGCCGGGCCCTTCCGGCGGACCGGGTTTAGGGTTTCGCCATATTGGCCGTAACTCCCGGATTCGGGAGGTGTCGCGAAACCGGTTCCGCGGTGCGGCGGCAGGGCAGGGGGCGGGGCAAAGAAGACCTATCTGTTCATCGGCCGCGCCGTCCCCTACCACGCCCGGCGTGTCGCCCTTCGCCATCGCCAATTTCCGCGCCTTCTTCGCCGCGCGGCTCGCCGCCAACATCGCGAGTGCGATGCT
>CAXTQJ010000338.1:0-523 GCA_964246245.1 uncultured Sphingomonadaceae bacterium | reverse complement strand
GATGTCGACGAGGGACGCAGCGTTCCTGCTCGGCATGATCGGGCTTGCCGAGTTCGTGCCGCTGTTCGCGCTGTCGCTGGTCGCCGGCTGGGTCGCCGACCGTCTCGACCGGCGGTGGATCGCGCGCGGGGCCAACGGCGTCGTCATGGCCTGCGCCGGCTTCCTCGGCGTCCTCGCTCTGACCGGCGGCACGACGATCGCCGCGCTGTTCGTCGTCGCGGTGGCGATCGGCATCGCGCGGGCGTTCGCCGGGCCGGCGATCTCGGCGCTCGCCCCCAACCTCGTTCCGCGCGAAATCCTGCCGCGCGCGATCGCGTGGAATTCGATGAGCTGGCAGGGCGGGTCGGTGATCGGGCCGCCGCTCGGCGCGCTGCTCTACGCCGCGTCGCCGGCGACGTCGTACCTGACCTCGGCGGGGCTGTTCGCGGTCGCGGTCGCCTGCCTGTTCGTGGTCGGCGCGGTGCCGCGGCCGCCGCGGTCGCCGCTCAGCCCGTGGCGGGCGACGGTCGAAGGCCTCAAGTTC
>CAXTQJ010000337.1:0-2425 GCA_964246245.1 uncultured Sphingomonadaceae bacterium | reverse complement strand
GTGTCGAGCACGGGGTGATGGGTCGACGGTACGTGTTTCCCACCATCCTCACCCCGCTTGCAATGCGGCGCCTGGCTTGCCGTACGCGCCACCCATCGATCGGGGGTTGAGCCGCCGCACCCCGCGCGCTAAACCCCGCCCCCGATAGGCGGTCGCTGGGGCCGCCTTTTTGCGTTGGGGCAGCTCCCATGTCGATCACGCCCGTCATGCCGGTCTACGGGCGCTGCGAGGTCGTTCCCGTTCGCGGCGAGGGCGCGTACCTGTTCGACGCCGACGGCAACCGCTGGCTCGACTTCGCCGCGGGGATCGCGGTCAATTCGCTCGGCCACGGCCATCCGCATCTGGTCGGGTCGATTTGGGCGCCATGTCCCGAACCATAGGCGAGCAGGCGGCCACGCTGATGCACGTGTCGAACCTGTATCAGGTCCCGGGCCAGACGGCGGTCGCCGAGCGGCTGGTCGACCTGACCTTCGCCGACACGATGTTCTTTACCAATTCGGGGGCCGAGGCGGTCGAGTGCGCGGTCAAGACGGCGCGGCGCTTCCAGTTCGTCGCCGGCCGCCCCGAGAAGTTCCGCATGGTCACCTTCAAGCAGGCGTTCCACGGCCGGACGATGACTGGGATCAGCGCGACCGACCAGGACAAGATGCGCGGCGGCTTCGAGCCGCTCCCCGACTGGTTCACCGTGCTGCCGTTCGACGACCTCGCCGCGGTGCAGGCGTTCATGGCCTCGCCCGCGGGCGATCAGGTCGGCGGCTTCATGGTCGAGCCGGTCCAGGGCGAGGGTGGCATCCGCGTCGCGTCGGTCGCGTTCCTCCAGGGGCTGCGCGACCTTGCCGACGAACACGGCGCGCTCCTCATCTTCGACGAGGTCCAGTGCGGCGTCGCGCGGACGGGGTCGCTGTTCGCCTACCAGCACTTCGGCGTGACCCCCGACATCATGGCGATCGCCAAGGGCATCGGCGGCGGCTTCCCGGTCGGCGCGTGCCTCGCCACCGAGCACGCGGCGCAGGGCATGGTCGTCGGCACCCACGGCTCGACCTATGGCGGCAACCCGCTGGCGATGGCGGCGTGCGGCGCGGTGCTCGACGTCGTCGCCGAGCCGGCGTTCCTCGCCAACGTCGAGCGGATGGGGCGGCGGCTGCGCGAGGCGATCGAGCAGATGATCCCCAACCACGACCACCTGTTCAGGGGCGTCCGCGGCCTCGGCCTGATGCTCGGGATCGAGCTCAGGAGCGACAGCCGTGCCTTCGTCAACCATGCGCGCAGCCACGGCGTGCTGACCGTGGCGGCGGCCGACAACGTCGTCCGCGTCCTGCCGCCGCTGATCATCGACGAGAGCCACGTCCGCGAGTTCGTCGAGCGCCTGTCCGGTGCGGCGCGGGCGTACGCGCCGCCGCTGGCGGCGTGATCAGCTTCCCCTCCTACCGGTGAGCCAGGCGCACCCCTGATGCCCAACTTCATCGACCTCGCCGCCGCCGGGCGCGACGGGTTGCGCTCGATCCTCGACGAAGCCCACCGGCGCAAGGCGGCGCGGGCCGGCCTGCCGAAGGGTGCGCCCGACGCCGACGCGCCGCTCGCCGGGCACGTCCTCGCGGCGATCTTCGAGAAGCCGTCGACGCGGACGCGGTTCAGCTTCGACGTCGCGATGCGCCAGCTCGGCGGGTCGACGATCGTCGCCGGCGCGAGCGACATGCAGCTTGGCCGCGGCGAGACCGTCGCCGACACCGCGCGCGTCCTGTCGCGGATGGTCGACGTCGTGATGCTCCGCTGCACGACCCACGCGATGATGGAGGAGCTCGGCGACGTCGCGACCGTTCCGGTGATCAACGGCCTGACCGACCTGACCCACCCGTGCCAGGCGATGGCCGACATGATGACGGTCGAGGAGCGCCTGCGTCGGCCGGTCGGGGACACGTGCTGGGCGTGGCTCGGCGACGGCAACAACATGGCGCATTCGCTGATCGAGGCGGCGAGCGTGATGGGCTTCGAGCTGCGGTTGGGCGTCGCCCACGGCTACGACCCCGACCAGGCGATCGTCGCGATGGCCGAGGCGCGCGGCGGCAACATCGACCTGCTCCACGACGCGCGCGCCGCCGTCGATGGGGCCGATGTCGTCGCCACCGACACGTGGGTGTCGATGGGGCAGGCGGCGGCGAAGGACAAGCTCGCCGCGATGGCCAAGTTCCAGGTGACGCCGGCGCTGATGGCCGCGGCGGCCCCCGACGCGATCTTCCTCCACTGCCTGCCGGTCCACCGCGGCGAGGAGGTTACCGTCGACGTCATCGACGGCCCGCGCTCGGCGGTGTGGGACGAGGCCGAGAACCGCCTGCATGTGCAGAAGGCGATCCTGCTGTGGTGCCTGGGGAAGATCGGGTGAGGAGATGATCCTCCCCGCTTGCGGGGAGGTGGCGCGCTCTTGCGC
>CAXTQJ010000336.1:1753-2432 GCA_964246245.1 uncultured Sphingomonadaceae bacterium | reverse complement strand
GCGATGCGGACGATCGCGGCGACCGGCGCGCCCGCGCCGTCGCGCGCCGGCGCGAAGCGGGCGCTGCGCAGCAGATAGGCGCACGCCGCGCGGTCGAGGCTGTGGACGCCGTTCGACGCGGCGACGTCGCATCGCACCGGCGCGCCGGCGGCGTCGACGGTCAGCTCGACCCGCGCCGACGCCGGCCGCGCCTCGGCGGCGAGGCTCGCCGCGCCGGTCCGGTCGCTGCGCAACGGCCCCCCGCTCGGCCGCGGCCTCGTACCGACGCGCCAGGGTCGCCTCCTTGGACGGGTGCGATGACGGTCGTGCTGAAGCCGAAACTGACCCGACGCAAGGCCGCCGCGGGCTGGCGGGCAGCGTCGCGACCCGGCGCGAACGCCGTCGCCGTCACCTGTGCGCACGCGATGCGGTCGAGCGCGGCCGCACCGGCCGATCGAGCCACGTCGCAGTACGCGACGTGGCCCGCTTCGTCGGTTTCGACGAGCAGGTCGGCCGACGCCGAGGCCGTTCCGTTCGGCAGCCGATCGACCTGAACGGCGAAGTCGACGCGCGGCGGTGGTGCCGCCTCGGGCGGCCGCATGGCGGTGAGGATCGTCGTCGCCATGGTGTAGTCGATAACCGCTGCGATCGGCGCACCCGCAACGTCGTGCGCGGGGTGATAGGCGAGGCGCTGCAACCC
>CAXTQJ010000336.1:0-1742 GCA_964246245.1 uncultured Sphingomonadaceae bacterium | reverse complement strand
GAAGCGTTGCGCGCGCGGCGCATCATCGGACGCGACGATCTCGCAGCCCGCCGGCCTACCGGCCGCATCGACCGCGAGGCGGACACGCGCCTGCTCGCCGCGTCGGACGCGTTCGTCGCCGATCCGGTCGGCGAGCGCGGTTAACTGACGAGGATCGATCAGCTCGGGCATCGCCGCCAACGCCACGATCATCAGCAGCATCCACGTCGCTCCCGGTGCATCAAGCTTCCCCGCCGTCTTCACCGTCACGGCACATCGCCGTTGCCCGAGGGCGTGACCATGAAGGCCAGCACGACATCGCGAACGGCGCGCAGGATCGCCCCCGACGCATCCCCGATCACCGGCAGCTCTACCGTCGCCGCCGCCGGACAGGCGAGCCGGTCGAGGCGACGGTTGCCGCTCGGCGCGACGATCGCGCAGCCAGCCACCTTGCCGCCGGCATCGGTCACGACGCGGGCGGTCACGTTCGGGTTGGTCGCATCGTCCGGCAGCCGGCTGATCGGCATGGCGAACGTCAACGGTCGGCTCGGCGGCGGTGCCGGCATGTTGACCGCGAAGGTCTGTTCGACCACCGCCGTGACCGGCGTGCCGTCGAGATCGGTGGCGGGACGGAAGGCGGCGGATTTCATCGGCTCGCGACAGATCATCGCGTCGAGCCGACGGATGCCGCTGGCGACGACGATCCGGCAGGTCACCGGTCGGCCCGACACCCCGACGGTCAGCGCGATGCGTGCCCAGTACGATCGTCTCGTTGCCGGCAGACGCGACGTGTCGAACCAGAACTGGCGATCGGTCTGCACGGGCAGCGAGCCGAGCACCGCCGACGCGGCGAGCGCGAGCAGCAACATCGGCCTAGCCTCCCCGCGGCAAGAACATCAAAACGCCCGCGCCGTGTCTATCTTCCCCCTCGCCCGTCGTGGCAGGTAGCGCCTCGCCGAGGGCGGCAACATAGTCGGCGAGCGTCGCGTCGAGACGCGCGTGCAGCATCGCCTGGAACGGCCCGAGATCGCCGGTCAGCGACCCGCGCTCGAGCGCGGCGAGATAGGCCCGACGGTCCTCCGGCCGGACGGCGATCGGCGGGTAGCCGCCGCGCAACAGCATCAGGTTCATCAGCAGTCGCGCCGTCCGGCCGTTGCCGTCGCCGAACGGATGGATCGCGGTCAGGCGGAAGTGCGCGTCGAAGGCGGCCGCGGGGGCAGTGGCCGCCGCGCCCAGCCAGACGCCGAATTCCGCCATCAGCGCCGGCACTTCGGCCGGGTTGGGGAGCACCACCGCCGAACCGGCGATCCGGCGGGGATCGGAGCGATAGACGCCGGCGAGGTCGGGCTGGCTTCGGGCGACGATGCGCCGGTGCAGGTCGGCGACCAGCGTTTCCGACAGGGACCGTGTCGCCCCGGCGATGTCCCGCACCCAGAGGAGCGCCGCGTAATGATCGAGCGCTTCGAGGTGATCGCGGAGCGGCTTGCCGCCGACAGTCAGGCCATGCTCGATGACCTCGGCGGTCTCGCGCGCGGTCAGCGTGTTTCCCTCGATGGCGTTCGAGGTCCAGGTCAGCTCGACATCGTAATACCGCTGCAATCCCGCCAGCGCCGCGCCGGCCAGCGGCCGCAGCGCGTCGAGATCGGCCTTTCGCGCCGCGATGCGAGCGAGCAGATCGTCCATCGACCGGACCTAGCCACCCATCCTTCGCCGGACAAGCCGGCTATTGTCTTCCACATGCGATGCCAGCAATGCCGTCGTAC
>CAXTQJ010000335.1:0-2436 GCA_964246245.1 uncultured Sphingomonadaceae bacterium | reverse complement strand
CGACGGCGGCGGCGTCGACCGGTCCCGCCGCCGCTGCCTTGGCCGCGGCTTCGGCGGCGGCGAGCGCGGCGGCCTTCTTGCGGGAATAGGCCGCTTCGAGCGGGGCGAGCGTCACCAGCGCCCGCGCCGGCTCGAACAGGTAGGTCAGCACGTCGCGCGCGATCGGCGCGGCGCTGGTGTTGCCGTGGTTGCCGTGCTCGACGACGACGCTGATCGCGTAACGCGGAGCGTCGGCGGGGGCGAAGGCGACGAACAGCGCATGGTCGCGGTATTTCCACGGCTGGAGCTCGCTCTTGATCCGACCGGCGCGGCGGTCGGCCTTGCTGATGCCGCGGACCTGCGCCGACCCCGTCTTGCCCGCCATCTGCACGCCGTCGACCGCCAGCCGCGCCCCACCCGCCCTGACGACCGCGGTCATGCCGGCGCGGACGACCGCCAGTTGGTGGGGGGCGACGTCGAGCGACGGGGCGGGCGCGCGCGGCGCATCGGCATAGAGGCGGGGCTCGACCGCCGTCCCCGACGCCAGCCGCGCCGCCATCACCGCGAGCTGGAGCGGGTTGGCGACGACGTAGCCCTGGCCGATCGCGGTGTTGAGCGTGTCGCCGACGCCCCACGACCGATGGTACCGCTTCTCCTTCCACGCCGTGTCGGGCACGATGCCGACCGACTGGCCGGGGAGCGGCAGGTCGAACTTCTGCCCCAGCCCGAACTTCCGCGCCATCGCGGCGATCGCGTCGACGCCGACGGCGCGGCCGAAGGTATAGAAATAGACGTCGCAGCTTTGCGCGATCGCCTTGCGCATCTCGGTATGGCCGTGGCCGCGGCGCGAGGCGCAGTGCCACTGCGCGTTGCCGAGGCGGTAGGTCCCGGTGCAGACGGCGGCCTCGGTCGGCGCGATGCCGGCTCCGAGTACCGCCAACGCGGTCATCGTCTTGAACGTCGACCCCGGCGGGTAGAGGCCCTGCGCGCTCTTGTTGATCAGCGGGTGGTGGTCGTCGGCCTGAAGCTCGGCCCACAGCTTGGCGGTGACGCGGGTCGAGAAGGCGTTCGGGTCGTACGCCGGCATCGACACCATGGTCAGGATGTCGCCGCTGTTGCAGTCGATCACGACGACGCTCGCCGAATTGTCGGTCAGGCGACGCGCGGTATAGCTCTGCAGGTCGCGATCGATCGTCAGGCGCAGCGTCTTGCCCGGTACGTCGGCGCGGGTATCGAGGTCCTTGACCACCCGGCCGCGCGCGGTGACCTCGACCCGGCGCGCGCCGGCGACCCCGCGCAGCGTTGCGTCAGCGCGGCGCTCGATGCCGTCCTTGCCGATCTTGAAGCCGGGGAAGATGAGCAGCGGGTCGCGCGTCGCGGCGAACTGGTCGGCGGTCGGTGTCCCGACATAGCCGAGCAGGTGGGCGAAGGCGTCGCCGCCGGGGTAGACGCGCAGGAAGCCGGGCTGCGGCTGGACGCCGGGCAGGTCGGGCAGGTTGACGTTGATCCGCGCGAACGTCGGCCAGTCGAGGCCGTGGGCGATCTCGACCGGCATGTACTTCGGCTGGCGGGCGAGGTCGGCGCGGATGCGGGCGAGATCGTCGGCGGTCAGCGGCAGGACCCGCGTCACCGCGGCCAGCGTCGCCTCGACGTCGCCGACCTGCTCGGGCAGCAGCTCGAGCCGGTAGTCGGGCTGGTTGAGCGCGAGCGGCTTGCCGGCGCGGTCGACGATCCACCCGCGCCGCGGCGGCACGAGGCGGAGCGAGACGCGGTTGCCCTCGGCGAGCGACGCATACTTCGCCCCCTGCCACACCGACAGGTACGCCATTCGGCCGGCGAGGGTGACGCCGACCGCGCCCATCCCCGCGCCGACGAGCAGCGCCCGCCGGGTGAAGCGCGCGTCGGGCGGCGGGGTCATGTCCCCCTCACGCCGTCGCCAGTCGCCGCTGGATGCGCGCGGCGAGCGCGACGACGGCGGGGTAGGCGAGGACCGTCGTCGCCGCCTGGATCAGCAACGGCGCGAACGGGCCGTCGACCCCGCCGAGCGCGAGCAGCCACCATTCGGCGAGCGCGGCGACGACGATGATCAGCGTCGCGAACAGCCAGTCGAAGGCGTAGCGGTGATCGCCGAAGCGCGCTTCGACGACGCGGACGACGACCACCACCGCCGGCAGCAGCGTCTCCTCGACGCCGAGCGGCAGGCCGAACAGGATGTCGCTCGCCGCGCCGAGGAGGAAGGCGAGCCATGCCGGCATCAGCCCCGGCTGGAAGCTCGCCCAGACGAGGACGCCGAGAAGCGCGAGGTTGGGCACGACGGGCACGGCGACGAACACCGGCGCGGTCATCAGCACGATCAGCGCGAGGGTGACGACCGCCGGCAGCGCGCGTTCGGCCGCGCCGCGCCAGAAGACGACGCGCTCGTTCGGCGCGAGCAGGCGGTACGGCGTGGTCACTTGC
>CAXTQJ010000334.1:0-2448 GCA_964246245.1 uncultured Sphingomonadaceae bacterium | reverse complement strand
CCCCCGAAGTGACGACGACCACCGCCTGGCCGGCGGCGCGCCGCACGGCGATGTCGGCGGCGACGGAGGCGAGCCAGCTACGCCGAACCTCGCCGGCATCGACGAGCAGTGACGACCCGATCTTGACGACGAGCCGCGGGCACGCCGCCGGCGCGAAGCGTGCGGCGGGGGGAGGCGGGGGGTCGAGGCTGACCGCGGTCGCCATCACGCCGACCGCGTCCGAGCAAAAGCATCGGACTTGCTCTCCTTTTCCCTCCTCCCCCGATAAGACGTGCACCCGTCGCCGAGACGCCATCCGCTGCGATGGGGGCTAAGGAACCAGCGGCTCATACCGGGGTCCATGCGCGGTCACCCGCCGGCTCGCGGACCTTGCCGACCGCTTCGACCAGCCGGTCGAGAACGGTGTCCAACCCATCACGGGTCGCCGCCGACAGCGGCAGGACCTCGGCTCCGCTCGCCTTCTCCAGCTTCCTGCGCAGCCTGGCCAACGCCTTGCCGTCGACCGCGTCGGCCTTGCTCAGCGCGACGATTTCGGCCTTGTCGGCAAGACCGGCGCCATAGGCATCGAGCTCGTCGCGGACGACCGCGTAGTTGCCGACCGGATCGTCGGCGCTCGCGTCGACGAGGTGGAGGAGAATACGGCAGCGCTCGATGTGGCCGAGGAAACGGTCGCCGATGCCGACCCCGTCGGCCGCGCCGGCGATCAGCCCCGGGATGTCGGCGAGGACGAACTCGCGCCCTTTCCAGCCGACGACGCCGAGCTGGGGCTTCAGCGTCGTGAACGGATAGTCTCCGACCTTGGCGGCGGCGTTGGTCACCGCGTTGAGAAAGGTCGACTTGCCGGCGTTCGGCATCCCGAGCAGTCCGGCGTCGGCGAGCAGCTTGAGACGCAGCCAGACCCACGCCTCCGCCGCCGTACCGCCGGGGATGAACTCGCGTGGCGCGCGGTTGGTCGACGACTTGAAGAAGGTGTTGCCCCTGCCGCCCTCGCCGCCGCGGAGCAGCGTCAGCCGCTGACCCGGTGCGGTGAAGTCGGCGAGGAGGGTGTCGGCCCCGTCGTCGTCGAGCACCTGAGTGCCAACGGGGACCTTGATGATCAGGTCGCCGCCGCCCGCACCGGTCCGCTCGCGGCCCATGCCGTGCTGGCCGCGCGGGGCCTTGAAGTGCTGGGCGTAGCGGAAGTCGATCAGGGTGTTGAGCCCGGCGACGCTCTCGAACACGATGTCGCCGCCGCGGCCGCCGTCGCCGCCGTCGGGCCCGCCGAACTCGACGAACTTCTCGCGGCGGAATGACACCGCGCCGTCGCCGCCGGCACCCGAGCGAAGGAAGATCTTGGCTTGGTCGAGGAACTTCATGCGTCCCCCTAGCATATCCGCCGGCGGAACGCAGCCCTAACCGGAGTGGTACATCGACTGGCGGGGCTCTCGGCGCTATCGCAGGTCCGGACCCTCACACGTATGAGCCCGAAAATCAGGCGCCGGCCTTGTGCGGAAGCTCACACTGACATCCAACACGATATCGGTAATAGATAACCGGGCAGGTTATTCCGCGACAATTGCCATCGGCTCGGCCGGGCGCGGGTCGACGCTGACGTATTTGCGCCCCTGGCGGCCAGCGTGGAAGACGACGACGCCGGCGTCGGTCGCGAACAGCGTGTGGTCCTTGCCGATCCCGACGTTGCGGCCCGGGTAGACCCGCGTACCGCGCTGGCGGATGATGATGCAGCCGCCGGTGACGTCCTGCCCGCCGAAGCGCTTGACGCCGAGCCGCCGTCCGGCCGAATCGCGGCCGTTGCGCGACGAGCCGCCTGCTTTCTTGTGTGCCATGGTCTAGCCTACCGAAATCGCTGGTTCTCGTCAGCCGACGCTGACGATCTTGAGCACCGTCAGCTGCTGGCGGTGCCCGTTCTTGCGACGGTAGTTATGCCGCCGCTTCTTCTTGAAGATGACGACCTTGTCGGCCTTGGTCTGGGCGACGATCTCGGCGGTGACGCTCGCGGTGCCGCCAGCGCCGCTGATATCCGCGCCGTCGCCCGACAGCAAGGTCTCGAGCTGGACCGTGTCGCCGGCCGCGCCGTCGAGCTTCTCGACGAGGATCTTGTCGTCGGCGGCGACGCGATACTGCTTGCCGCCCGTGCGCACTACCGCGAACATTGTCGTCAACCTTGGCCGAATCGAGGACGCGCGCCGCCGGAGCGGACCACGCGAAGGAAGCGGGTCGTTAAGCGACAGGGGCGGTGTTGTCAATCGCGGCCGGCGGCTCGTCGCGTGAATCGCCGGCCGCCCGGACAGCGCTCACCCCTGCCCGGTCAGCCGCCTGATCTCGGCGGCGACGGCGGCTTCGACGATCTCGGGCAGGTGAGCGTCGAGCCACGCCTTGACCAGCGGCGTGGCGACGGCGCGGCGCGCCGCGTCATCGCTCGTCGGTGGGGGGGTCGGCGCGTGCCCC
>CAXTQJ010000333.1:1690-2461 GCA_964246245.1 uncultured Sphingomonadaceae bacterium | reverse complement strand
ATGCTAATCTCCAGCTCATTTCCCTCTCCCGCGAGGGAGAGGGATGATTACATCGCCTTTGCCAGCGCCTCGATCCCCGCCATGTCGAGCGCCGCCTCGGCGGTCGCGTCGGGGGTGATCCGCTTGACCATCGGGCTCAGCACCTTCGCTCCCAGTTCGACGAAGCCGGTCACGCCGGCGTCGACCATCGCCAGCACGCTCTCGCGCCAGCGGACGCGGCCGGTGACCTGCTCGACAAGCAGCGACCGGATCGCGTCGGGCGCCGTCGCCGGAGCGGCGGTCACGTTGGCGACGACCGGCACGAACGGGGCCGCCATCCCGGCGGCCGCCGGGGCCATCAGCGAGCAATGGAACGGGGCCGACACCGGCAGCAGCACCGAATGGCGCGAGCCCTTGGTCTTGGCGAGCGTGATCGCTCGCGCCACTGCCGCGACGTGGCCGGAGACGACGACCTGCCCCGGCGCGTTGTCGTTGGCCACCTCGCAGACGAGCGGCTCGCTTTCGCCGCTCGCCGCCGCCTCGGCGGCGACGTCGACCACCGTGGCGAGGTCGAGCCCGATCAGCACCGCCATCGCGCCGACCCCGACCGGGACCGCGGCCTGCATCGCCTGCCCGCGCGCGCGGAGCAGCCGCGCGGTGTCGGCGAGGGTCAGCACTCCGGCGGCGCACAAGGCGCTATATTCGCCGAGGCTGTGGCCGGCGACGAACGCCGCCTTGTCGGCGAGCACGACGCCGCCCTCTCGCTCGAGGACACGCAGCCCGGCGATCGAC
>CAXTQJ010000333.1:0-1680 GCA_964246245.1 uncultured Sphingomonadaceae bacterium | reverse complement strand
GGACGGCTTTCTCCTTCAACGAAATGCCGCCCTCGGCCTCCAGCACCTTCAATACGGCCAGCGACATCGCCATGATCGCCGGCTGCGCGTTCTCGGTCAGCGTCAGTGTCGCGAGGTCACCGTCGAACATCAGCCGCGACAGGTGTGCCCCCAGCGCCGCGTCGACCTCGTCGAACACCTCGCGCGCCGCCGGGCTTGCAAGGTTTAGCGCCTTGCCCATGCCGGCCGACTGGCTGCCTTGGCCGGGAAAGACGAATGCGCGGATCAAGGGCAAAGACTTTCAGTCGTGGTCGGGCCGGTGCGATTAGGCGTTCGGCAGCGGCGAGGCAATCGTCTGGCCTTACAGAAAGGTCGCCCACTCCCCCCACTTCTGGGAGGGGGCGGAGAGTAAGGGTGCGCGTGACCAAGTTCATCGCAGATTCACCCACCCCGACCGCTCCCAGAAGTGGGGGAGCTTGCGGCCACGTTCGCGCAGCGGGGAGCATCGTTCCTCGCCCATTGCACGCGACGCGCGATCGGATAAGGTCGCGGACCATGAACGTCGGCGGCCGCGTTCAGCCTGCGGCCAGCGGCGTACGACGATCATCAACCACCGACCAAGCGCGAGGACACCGACGATGAAGCTGGGGATGTATCTGGCCGGGGCCGCGATGCTGGCGCTGGCCGCCGGGCCGCCGGCCGCCGCCGCGGTGTCGAAGGCGGTCGGCACCGCGCTCAACCAGGCGGCGAAGTCGAGCGGGCCGGCCGCAGTCAACGCGCTCAACACCGCCAAGGCCGCCGCCAAGACGCCCGAGGAGCGCGCCAAGGTCGCGCAGATGGCGGCGTATGTCTACACCAAGCAGGGCCAGTACGGGAAGGCGGCCGACGAGCTGCAGGCGGGCGGCCAGGGAACGCCGAAACAGCTTGCCTCGCTCTATTACAACGCCGGCAACTACACCAAGGCGGTCGCGCTGGCGAAGCAGGCCGGCGGCGACGAGATGACCGTCCTCATCGCCCAGGCGGCGATCAAGCAGGGCCATTATGCCGAGGCGGTCGCGTCGTACAACAAGCTGATCGCCACCAACGGGCCGAAGCCGCAGTATCTCGAAAATCTTGCCGGCGCGCAGTACAAGTCGGGCGACAAGAAGGGCTATCTCGCCACCACCGAGAAGCTGGTCCGCAGCGACCCGAGCCCGTCGCGGTGGAAGACGCTGCTGGTCGAGCAGCAGAAGACGCAGATGCAGCCCGAGGCGAAGCTCGCGCTGTTCCATCTGATGGACGCGACCGGCAACCTCAGCCGGCCCGAGGACATCAGCGAGTTCGCCAAGCTGGCGATCGTCAACAACCAGCCCGGCGTCGCGCAGACGGTGCTGAGCAAGGCCGGCGGCGCGCTCGGCTCCGACCCGATGACGGCGAAGCTGGCGCAGGCGGCGGCGACGCGGGCGCAGACGGCGGGGGCGAATGCGCCGAAGCTCGCCGGCGACCCGACGACGGCGGCGCAGGCGGGCGGCGCGTATTTCGGCCTCGGCCAATACCCGGCGGCGGCGAGCGCCTACGGCAAGGCGGCGGCCGCCGGCGGGCCCAATGCCGAGGTCGACAAGACCTTCGAAGGCATCGCCCAGGTCAAGGCCGGCGCGGCGTCGTCGGCGAAGATGACCTTCGCCGGCGTGAAGGAAGGCGGGATGAAAGACATCGCCGACC
>CAXTQJ010000332.1:0-2469 GCA_964246245.1 uncultured Sphingomonadaceae bacterium | reverse complement strand
CCGCACGACCCTTGACCGGCGCCGCGCTCCCCGCGTTCGGGGGCAGGCCGAGGTCGTCGGCTTCGAGGCGGCGGATCTGGTCGCGGACGGCGGCGGCGACTTCGAAGTCGAGGTCGGCGGCGGCTTTGTGCATCTGCTTCTCGAGGTCGGCGATATAGGCCTTGAGGTTGTGGCCGACGAGGTTCGGGGTCTCGTCGTCGCCGGTGTCCACCGTGAGCCCGTCGCGCATCGACACGTCGGCGAGGACGTCGCTGATGTTGCGTTTGATCGTCGTCGGCGTGATGCCGTGAGCGGCGTTGTACTCCTCCTGCTTCGACCGGCGGCGGTCTGTTTCGGCCATCGCGCGTTCCATGCTGCCGGTGACGGTGTCGGCGTAGAGGATGACGCGGCCCTCGACGTTGCGCGCGGCGCGGCCGATGGTCTGGATCAGGCTGGTTTCGGAACGAAGGAAGCCCTCCTTGTCGGCGTCCATGATCGCGACGAGGCCGCACTCTGGAATATCAAGGCCTTCGCGCAGCAGGTTGATGCCGACCAGCACATCGTAGACGCCGAGGCGCAGGTCGCGGATCAGCTCGATGCGCTCCAGCGTCTCGACGTCGGAATGCATGTAGCGAACGCGCAGACCCGCCTCGTGCATGAACTCGGTCAGGTCCTCGGCCATGCGCTTGGTCAGCGTCGTGACGAGGGTGCGGTAGCCGAGCTTGGCGACCTTGCGCGCTTCGGCGATGCAGTCCTCGACCTGGTCCTCGACCGGCTTGATCTCGATCGGCGGATCGATCAGCCCGGTCGGGCGGATGACCTGCTCGACGAAGACGCCGCCGGTCGCCTCCATTTCCCACTTGCCCGGCGTCGCGCTGACGAAGACCGTCTGCGGCCGCATCGCCTCCCATTCCTCGAAGCGCAGCGGCCGGTTGTCGATGCAGCTCGGCAGGCGGAAGCCGTACTCGGCGAGGGTCAGCTTGCGGCGGTGGTCGCCGCGGCTCATCCCGCCGATCTGGGGCACGGTGACGTGGCTCTCGTCGACGAAGAGGAGGGCGTTCTCGGGCAGGTACTCGAACAGCGTCGGCGGCGGCTCGCCGGGCAGGCGGCCGGTGAGGAAGCGGCTGTAGTTCTCGATGCCGGCGCACGAACCGGTGGCGGCGATCATCTCGAGGTCGAAGTTGGTCCGCTGTTCGAGGCGTTGGGCTTCGAGGAGCTTGCCCTCGGCGTGCATCTCCTTGAGACGCTCGGTCAGTTCGTGGCGGATCGCCTCCGACGCCTGCTTGAGCGTCGGTCCCGGCGTGACGTAGTGGCTGTTGGCGTAGACCTTGATGCTGGTCAGGTCGGCGACCTTCTTGCCGGTCAGCGGATCAAACTCGGTGATCGCTTCGATCTCGTCGCCGAAGAACGACAGGCGCCATGCGCTGTCCTCGTAGTGCGACGGAAAGAGTTCGAGGCTGTCGCCGCGGACGCGGAAGTTGCCGCGGGCGAAGCCGGCATCGTTGCGCTTGTACTGGAGCGCGACGAGCTTGCGGACGATCTCCTGCCGGTCGGCGGTCATGCCCTTCCTGAGGCTGAAGGTCATCGCGCTGTACGTCTCGACCGAGCCGATGCCGTAGAGGCACGACACGCTCGCGACGATGATGACGTCGTCGCGTTCGAGGAGCGACCGGGTCGCCGAATGGCGCATCCGGTCGATCGCCTCGTTCACCGACGACTCCTTCTCGATGTAGGTGTCGGATCGCGGGACGTAGGCCTCGGGCTGGTAGTAGTCGTAGTAGCTGACGAAGTATTCGACGGCGTTGTCGGGGAAGAAGCTCTTGAATTCGCCGTAGAGCTGGGCGGCGAGGATCTTGTTCGGGGCGAGAACGAGCGCGGGGCGCTGGACCGCTTCGATCACCTTGGCGGCGGTGAAGGTCTTGCCGCTCCCGGTGACGCCGAGGAGGACCTGGTCGCGGTCGCCGGCCTCGGCCTGGGCGACGAGCTCGGTAATCGCTGCCGGCTGGTCGCCGGCCGCCATATAGTCGGTCACCAGCGTGAAGCGCTTGCCGCCCTCGCTCTTCTCGGGCCGCGCCGGACGGTGGGGGACGAACGGACCGTCGCTTTCCGGTTCGGCGAGCGAGGTGCGGATCTGGATATTGGCCATCGTCCGACTATGGCGACTGGACGGGGTTTGTTCCAGTGGCTTGCGCGCGCGGAGGGCCTGCGCGCGGAAGGCCTTTGCGCCGCGGGTCGGGCATGGCAGGATCGGCTTGCAACAGGGGGAAAACGCGATGCGGCTCGATCGACGGACGTGGCTCGGCGGTGCGGCGGCGCTGGCCGGGGCGGCGGTGATGCCGGCGGCGGGGCGCGCGGCGACGGTCGTCGCTCCGAACACGACGCCGGCGTTCCGCGCCGCGGCCGACGCGCTCGCCGCGTTCGCCGCCGCTGATCTCGCCGCCAACGGCTTTCCCGGGATGACGGTCGCGCTTCGCGCCGCCGACGGACAGA
>CAXTQJ010000331.1:0-2471 GCA_964246245.1 uncultured Sphingomonadaceae bacterium | reverse complement strand
TCGGCCTGCTGCGCCTGACGCTGCGCCTCGGCGGCCGCGACGGACGGGAAAAAAGCGCTGTCCTACACAGGATCGACGCGTCACACTCGCGGCATGACGCTTTCTGTCCTCTCCCGCCGCCGGCTACGTCCCGCGCCAATGGGGGCGGGCGGGTGCCTTCCCTGACGTCGCGTCGCTTTCATCAACTTTGGAATTTTATTGCGCGCGACTCGGAGCCGGGCGGCAGGCGTCGCCCGGCCGGTAGGTGCACACCGCGTGGGCCGCGACGTCGGCCGGGTAGAAGTGGACCGGCCGCAGCGCGCCGGCGGCGTAGCGGTCGACCTGGTCGATGAAGTGCGGCGAGGCCGGGTCGCCGCTCTCGCCGCCGGCGGCGACCGCCCACGCGCGAACCTGCGGACCGAACTCGACGACGGCAACGAAGCTGTTGCCGCTGGTCCCGTAGCGGCGTCGGGTCCCCGGATAGGCCTTGGCCCCGAACGACGCGAGGCTGCCCCACTGCGCCGAGGTGAACGGCACCGGGGTGCTCGGTCTTGTGTCGGCGAAGGTCTGCTGGATCGCGCCGTCGTTCCGCTGGAAGCGGTTGACCTTGCCCCACGGCACTCGCCAGTCGCCGAAGTCGCCGGTCAGCCGGGTGACCGCCGTATCGAGCGCGGCGAGCCGCTCGGCGTCGGTCGACCGGGTCGCCATGGTGTCCCACACCGACATCCCCGCCGCCTTGGCCGGCGCGGCGGCGGTTGCCCATAGCGCCTCGCCCCAATAGACGGCGAGCGTCGTCGCGGTCGAGCCGGCGCTCCACCGGTCGTCCCACCCGCGCAGCAGGTCGACCGGCGCGGTGCGGGCGGCGAGGGGGGCACGATCGTGCGCCGCGATCAGGCCGGGGAGCAGCCGCGCGAGCGCCGGCAGATACGGGTCGTACGCCGCCGCGACCATCCGCTCGGGCGTGAAGACCGCGTCGCCGGCGAGGAGGCGTAGCGCGTGGTCGCCGCGCGGATTGGCCCCGGCTTGGTCGAAATAGCGGGGAAAGGCGGCGGCGCGGAGCGTCCCCTCGCCGCCTGCCCGCCACGGCGCGTCGTTCGAGTTGTAGACGAAGCCGCTCGCCGGATCGTTGACCTGCGGCAGGTCGGCGAGCGGGTGGAGGCCGCGCCAGTCGCTCGCCGGGTCGCTGCCGTCGACCGGTCGGGTATAGTCGAACGCCGCCGACCGCACGGGAACGAACTGCGGCAACAACAGGCTGATCTCGCCGCGGTCGTCGGCGAACAGGGTGTTGTTGGTCGCGTTGGCCTGGGCGGCGGCGACGGCGAGGAAGGCGGCGCGGTCGGTTGCCTTGGTCCGCAGGTAGCTCTGCCCGAGCGCGGCGACGGGTGTGTTCATCAGCGCCGCGGTCAGCCAGTGCCCGGCGGCGTCGCGGCCGACGACCGGGCCGTGGCGGGTGGCGTAGGTGGTGAAAGTCCGCGTCGCGAAGCTGCCGTCGGGTTGGCGGACCCTGAGCGTCACCGGAGCCACGGCGACCGGAAGGTCGTCCGTGCCGTAGCGATAGGTCGGCCGCGGCCCTGCCGTCACCGTCTCGGCGAAGGTGTCGACGGTATCGACCCCGCTCGTCGTGTGCATCCACCCGGCATGGGCGTTGAACCCCTGGTAGACGAAGAACTGGCCCCACGTCGCCGCGCCGTACGCGTTCAGGCCGGCATCGCTCGTCACCTGCGCCTCGGCCCGGAAGAAGAAGCTGGTGTGCGGGTTGATCAGGAGCAGGGCGTGGCCGTCCCGCGTCCGCCGCGGCGCGACGGCGATACCGTTCGATCCTGCTGGCTCGCGGAAGGCGGCGTCGTCGGCGACGACCGCGACCGGCCGGCCGCCGTAGAAGGCTTCGAGCGGCGCCGGCGGTATTCGCTCGATGTCGCCGCCGATGCTGCCTTCCGTGAAGCTCAGCGCCATCCACGGCTCGAACCGGGTCAGCACCCTGGGGCGAACGGCGGGATGATCGGCGAGATAGGCGTTGAGCGCGTCGGCCCATGCCGTGGTCAGTGCCCGGAGCCACGGCGGCGACGCGGCATGGGCGGCCTTCAGCGTCGCCGGGTCGACGAACAGCCGCTGGCGGAGGTCCTGCCAGACCGCGCTCTCGCCGTCGGCCTCGGCGACGCGCCCGAGGCTGGTCAGATAGTTCGCCTCGATCCGCGGGAAATCGTCCTCGGCCTGGGCATAGATCATGCCGTAGACCGCATCGGCATCGCTGCGGCCATGGATGTGGGGAATGCCCCACTCGTCGCGGGCGATCGTCGCCGCATACGGCTGCGCCGCGCCGGGATCTGCCGCGATCAGCGCAAGCGCGGCGACGCCGGTCCAGATCGCTCGCGCCACCGCCATCCCCCGCTCTGTCGCGCGATCATCGCCCGGCGGATCGCCGCCGCCAAGCGTGGTCAACCGTGCTCGGCGGCGAACGCCGCGGCGGCGCCGAGCAGGCCCGGTTGCGGATG
>CAXTQJ010000330.1:0-2472 GCA_964246245.1 uncultured Sphingomonadaceae bacterium | reverse complement strand
GCTCCTCGTAGTGCTTATCGAGCAGCAGATGGAGTTGATAGAAAGTGGCTCCCGACATTTGCCAGTGATGCTTCTTGTACATGTCGCGCAACGTCATCGTGTCGGCGAGAACCTGGTTCAGCACCGCGACGCTCTGTGTCCGGGCGTTGTCCTCGAGCGCGATCGGCAGATCCTTGAGCGTGCCGAACGGCTGAATCTCACGGTAGTCGACCTTGTACTGCGGCTGGGCGTCGTCGCCAGTGGTCGGGGCGACGGCGAGCGCGGGGCTGGGCTTCTTGGCCATGATCGGGTCCTTGTCCGGGGAGCGTGGTGTGCCGTGCGAACGTTATCCGCCCGACGCGGTTCCGCGTGTCGACAACATTTCGGGGATGCAATGATCGACACCCGGCCGCTGATCGTCACCGCGCGACCCGAGGCGGCTACGCTGGCGAAGTTCGAGGCGCTGCGCCGCGAACATTTCCCGCCCGAACGCAACGTCGTGCCGGCGCATATCTCGCTGTTTCACCAGCTGCCGGGCAGCGAAGTCGACGCCGTCGTCACGCGGCTCAAACTCGTCGCACGCGAACACCCGCGGCCGGCGGTCGCGGTCGCCGGGTTGCGCTCGCTCGGCCGGGGCGTCGCGTACACGCTCCGCTCGGCCGAACTCGCCGCGCTCCACGCCGATCTTGTCGCGGCGTGGGAGCCGGTGCTGATCGCGCAGGACCGCGTCAGGTTCGCCGGCCACGTCACGGTGCAGAACAAGGTCGATCCGGCCGTCGCGCGCGCCACTTTGGCCGAGCTTTCCGCCGGCTTTGCGCCGTGGACCTTCGTCGTCGTCGCGGTCGATGTCTGGCGGTATCTCGACGGGCCATGGCAGAAGCTGGCGACCGTCGGTTTGCGCGCACCCGCTTGAAGCGCTGCGCCGAAGACGCGGCGACCTTCAGGCGGCAGGCGCCTCGGACCGATCCGCTACCGCAGCTTGGCGAGCTTGAGCGAATCCTCCTTTGCCCGCGCCTTGACCGACTCCTCGCTACGGGTCAGCGCCTTGGCGATCGCCTTCACGGCCATCCCCTTCTCGGCGAAGCGACGCAGCTTGGCGACCTCGTCGCTCGTCCACGCCTGCTTGTGGCGCACAAAGTCCTCTGCCATCCGCCGACGGTAGCGCATCGCCGCCGGGGTGGCTATCACCACGCGCGAACCTGCGATGAAGGCCGCCATGACCGAGACCCCGACCGACGCCGTCGCCGACACGCCCCCCGACCGCCTGTCGAACAATCCGGCGAGCCCGTACTATGACGAGGCACTTCTCGCCCGCGGCGTCGGCATCCGTTTCAAGGGCGTCGAGCGGACCAACGTCGACGAATATTGCGTGTCGGAGGGATGGGTCCGCCTGTCGGTCGCCGGGTCGAAGGACCGCTACGGCCAGCCGATCACGATCAAGCAGCACGGCGAGGTGGTCGCGTATTTCCGGTCGTAGCCCCGCGAGGAGGTGTCGATGAGCGATTGGTTGTGGATCATCCTCGGCGCGGCGTTGATGGTCGTCGGTATCGTCGGCTTCTTCCGTGGGGGTGGGCGGCCGGAGGATAACGGCCACGACCGGGTCAACTACGTTGATCCCAGGGTTCTCAATTGAGAAGCAAGTCACCGGCGGGGCCGTGGCTTGGCACCTCAATACCCTTGGGCTAAGGCTCTGGCCATGATCCGTTCGCGCGTGTTCCGTTCCGTCGTGCTGCCGCTCGCTGGCGTCGCCGTCATCCTCTCCGGCTGCGCGTCGACCAAGGCGAAGAAGGACCGGCCGTACGTCGCGCAGGACGTCGATACGCTCTACACCGCCGCGCTGACGACGCTCCGTCGCCACGAGTACAAGCTCGCCGCCGCGCAGTTCGACGAGGTCGAGCGGCAGCATCCTTATTCGGTCTGGTCGCGCCGCGCGCAGCTGATGAGCGCGTACAGCTACTACGTTAGTCAGAACTATTCCGAAGCGATCCTGTCGGCGCAGCGCTTCCTCGCGCTCCACCCCGGCAGCCGCGAGGCTCCGTACGCCTACTACGTCGTCGCGGTCAGCTATTACGAACAGATCGCCGACGTCTCGCGTGACCAGAAGACGACCGGGAAGGCGCTCGACGCACTGCAGGAATTGATCCGCCGCTATCCCAATACCGATTACGCCGCCGACGCGCGGCTGAAGGTCGACCTGACCCGCGATCACCTTGCGGGGAAGGAGATGGAAGTCGGGCGCTATTACCAGGCGAACAAGCAGTTTCTCGCCGCCGTCATCCGCTTCCGCACCGTCGTCGACAGCTTCAACACGACCAGCCACACGCCCGAGGCGCTCCACCGGCTCGTCGAATGCTACCTCGCGCTCGGCCTGCCCGAGGAGGCCAAGAAGTCGGCGGCGGTCCTCAATTACAACTATCCGGGCTCGAAGTGGTACGACCGCAGCTACGGCCTGATCGAGAAGAAGGCGGTGTGACATTCCCTCCCCTTCAGGGG
>CAXTQJ010000329.1:1883-2475 GCA_964246245.1 uncultured Sphingomonadaceae bacterium | reverse complement strand
CGACTATACCGAGACCAGACCGGGGATCGCCGCCTACGTCAACATCGTCCGTGCCGGCAGTATCGCGAGCGCCCCGTCGGCGCGCGACCTCGACACCGGCGAGGCGTTCGCCGCCGAGCCGGTGCACGGGGCGGCGGCGATCCGCGCGCTCGAGCCCGACGCGACCGACGTGACCGCCGACACCGACGCGATCGTCTTCCGCTTCGCCGCCGTCGCGCCGGGGACGAGCCGCCGCCTGCGCATCGCCGAGACCTATACCGATCCCGACCGCTACGGGCTGAAGGGCGACGAGCTCGTCTGGCACCGCAGCTTCGGGCGGCCGCTGAACGCCGTCATCCTGCCGGCGGGGTGGGCGCTGACCAACAGTTCGGTCCCGGCGACAGCGACGGCGACGGGCGACGGCCGCGTCCGGCTCGACTTCGTCAACCCGCGGACCGACGAGATCGACACCGTCATCACCGCGCGGCGTCAGCCATGACCGGCTTTCCGATCGACGCCGTCCGTGCGCGCTTCCCGGCGCTGGCCGCGACCGACGACGGGCGGCGGCGAATCTACTTCGACGCGCCCGGCGGGACGCAGGCATGCGCCGACG
>CAXTQJ010000329.1:0-1873 GCA_964246245.1 uncultured Sphingomonadaceae bacterium | reverse complement strand
ACGTCGCTGACGCTCGCCGTGTCGCGCGCGCTGGCGGCGGGGTGGGGGCCGGACGACGAGCTGGTCGTCACCCGGCTCGACCACGACGCGAACGTCGCGCCGTGGCTCCGCGTCGCCGCCGACCGCGGCATGACCGTGCGCTGGCTCGACTTCGATCCGGCGACGGGAATGCTCGACACCGCCGCGCTTCCGGGCCTGCTCAACGACCGGACGCGGCTCGTCGCGGTCGGCATGGCGTCGAACGCGCTCGGCACGCTGAACGACGTCGCCGCCATCGCCGCGACCGTCCACGCGCAGTCCTTGGCGCTGGTCTTCGTCGATGCGGTGCAGGCGGTGCCGCACGTCGCGGTCGACGTCGCGGCGCTGGGGACTGATGTGCTGGTGTGCTCGCCGTACAAGTTCTTCGGACCGCACGCCGGGGTGCTGTGGGTCCGGCCGGGGGCGCTCGTCGGGAGCGCGGCGTATAAGGTCCGCCCGGCGAAGGACGCGCCGGCGGCGGCGGCGTTCGAGACCGGAACCCCGTCGTTCGAGGCGCAGGCCGGGGTCGCCGGGACGATCGACTACCTCGACTGGCTCGGCGGCGCGGTCGGCGACCGGTCGAACGACCGTCGCGGGCGGCTGCGCGCGGCGATGGCGGCGTGCGCGGCCTACGAGCGAGGGTTGGGCGAGCGCCTGCTCGCCGGGCTGGCGACGATCCCCGGCCTGCGGCTGTACGGGCCGCCGACGATGTCGGGGCGGGTGCCGACCTTCGCCTTCACCCTTGCCGGCCATCCGCCCGATGCGGTCGCGACGGCGCTGGCGGCGGATAACATCTGCGTCTGGTCGGGTAATTTCTACGCGGTCGAAGTGATCGACCGGCTTGGGCTGGCCAACGCCGGCGGGCTGGTCCGCGTCGGACTGGCGCACTATTCCACGGCGGCCGAGATCGACGCGCTGATCGCGGCGCTGACGTCGCTCGCGGGATAGTTACGGACCCGTCACGACCTCAACGACGTGCGTGGGCGCTTACTTCGCTTATTTGTTAACGTCCGGTAAGGTCCGCCGGACGCCGTGCTCCTCCCCCCGCGCGGGGCCGAGCTAGCCGCCCGGCGCGTCCAGGCTCGGCGGGGGCACCGAGAACCACTTCGGTCCCGCCTCGGTCAGGTGAAAGCAGTCCTCGAGCCGGACGCCGAACCGGCCCGGCAGGTAGAGCCCGGGCTCGTCGGAGAAGCACATGCCCGGCGCGAGCCGCGTCGTCTCGCCGTGAACCAGGTTGACCGGCTCGTGGCCGTCGAGGCCGATGCCGTGGCCGGTGCGGTGCGACAGGCCGGGGAGCCGGTATCCCGGTCCGTAGCCGAGCGGGGCGTAGGCGGCGCGGACCGCATCGTCGACGCTGCCCGCCGCCGCCCCGACCCGCGCGGCGGCGAAGGCGACCTGCTGCCCGTGCGCGACCGCGTCCCACACCCGCCGCACCGCATCGGGGGCGCGGCCGGGGACGAAGGTGCGGCTGATGTCGGACTGGTAGCCGTCGACCGTGCAGCCGCAGTCCATCAGTACGACCTCGCCCTCGCGCACCCGCTGCGGGTCGCGCGACCCGTGCGGGTAGGCCGCCGCCTCGCCGAGCAGGTCCGAGGCGACCGAGATATATTTGCGTCCCGCGCCGCCGAGCCGGACCGTCGCCGCGTTCATCAGCGCGGCGATGTCGGCCGGCGTCATGCCCTCCTTCACCCGCGGCCACGTCCAGCGGTAGGCGGCGATGGTGACGTCGGTCGCCGCCTGCATCAGCGCGAGCTCGGCCGGGGTCTTGATCATGCGGCAGCCGCGGACGACCCCGTCAGCGCCGACCAGCCGCGCTGCCGGCAGCGCGCGGGCGATCCCGTCGTGGACGAAGAAG
>CAXTQJ010000328.1:0-2493 GCA_964246245.1 uncultured Sphingomonadaceae bacterium | reverse complement strand
GTACGAACCAGTACGTCAATAATCTCTACACCGTGGCCTCGGCGGCGAGCGGCGGCTCGTCGAGGTCGGCGGCGTCGACCGCGTCGGGGACGATCCCGATCTGCGCGAGGAGGGCGAGGCGGCGGGGGCTCGCCGACGCGAGGACGAGTGGCGGCGCCGGCGGCGGCGTCAGGCGAGCCACGTGACCTGGGCCCCGTGCGGATGCGCCCGGGCGAGGCGGCGGTCGTCGCCGCCGGGCCACAGCGTCAGGCGCAGCGTCGGCAGGTCGGTCGCGGCGGTCTCGAACTCGAAGCGCAGCCACGCCAGCGGCGCCGCCTCGGTCGCCGTCGCGCCGAGCCCGGCCAAGTGGGCAACGACGCGCGCCTGGGTCGCGGCGGGGAAATACTGGAAGGCAATGCTGTGCAGGACGACTGTCACCGTGCCGGGCTGGAGGCCGACGCGCGCCTCGACCCAGTCGGCGGCGTCCGCCCGGTCGACGATAGCGGGATCGCCACGGAACGCGGCGATCGCCGCCTCGAGCCGGGCAACGCGATCGGGCTGGTCGGGCCAGACATAGGCGAGCAGCCGGTCGGCATCGGCGGCGAGGTCGACCGGTGCGCGGTCAACCCCGGCGCGATCGACGACGATGACCGGCGCGGCCGGCGGTGGCGGCCCGGTCCATTCGGGGGCGATGACGAACGGCGCGTCGTCGGGGCCGGCGCGCAGGCCTCCGAATTGATAGGCATAGCGGTCGACACGCAGATTGAGCCCGGCGCTCGCCCCAAGCTCGAACAGCCGCAGCGGCAAGCCGGTGGCGGCGGCGATCGTCATCAGTCCCGGCATGAGGACGCCCGAGCGCCCGACCTCGTTGGTCTGCGGTGGCGAATCGAGCCACGGCAGCAGGCGCGGATCGGCAAGCGCCGTCGCGACATGCGGGGTAAGCGCCGCCGCATCGGGCAGTGGGTTCGGCGGGTAGGCGGCGGCGAGATCGGGGAGTGCGCCGACGCGGACGAGGGCGTTCATCCCGCCGATCAGGCGGAGGACGAGGGCGTCGGCGATCGGTTCGCCGGGCCAGTCGAGCACCGCCGTACCGACCGCCGTCGACCGGTCGACGACTGCAGCGATGGTGTCGAGCAGCCGCGCGGTGACGGCCGCGCCGAGCCGCCGCGCCCACGGCGCCTGGAAATCGAACGCGGCGCGGACGGCGGCTTCGGACATGGATCCGATGTGGCAGGGCGAGGAACGTGTGGCAACCTTCTCCCCTCCCGCAAGTGGGCGGGAGTCCTTGCCCCCCGCCGCCCTCGCCTCTACCACCCCGCCATGCCCGACGACCTGATCATCGCGCTGCCCAAGGGGCGCATCCTGACCGAGGCGCTACCCGTCCTCGCCCGCGCCGGCATCGTCCCCGAGGCGGCGTTCAGCGACGAGGCCAGCCGCGCGCTCAAGTTTGCCACCAATCTGCCCGGCGTGGCGTTGATCCGGGTCCGCTCGTTCGATGTCGCGACCTTCGTCGCGTTCGGCGCGGCGCAGCTCGGCATCGCCGGCAACGACGTGCTGATGGAACACGACTTCTCGGAGATCTACGCCCCGGTCGACCTCGGCATTGGGCGGTGCCGCATTGCCGTCGCCGAACCCGCGGCGCAGGCGGCGGCCGACGACCCGCGGACGTGGAGCCACGTCCGCGTCGCGACCAAATATCCGCACGTGACGCAGGCGCACTTCGCCCGGCGCGGGGTCCAGGCCGAGTGCGTCAAGCTGAACGGCGCGATGGAACTGGCGCCGATGCTCGGGCTGTGCGACCGCATCGTCGACCTCGTCTCGACCGGGCGGACCTTGGCCGAAAACGGGCTGGTCGAGGTCGAGACGGTGGCGCAGGTCAGCTCGCGGCTGATCGTCAACCGCGCCGCGTTCAAGACGCGCGCGGCGCAGGTCGTGCCGTGGGTCGAACGCTTCCGCGCGGCCGCCGGGGGGATCGATGCCGCAGCGGCTTGATGCGGGCGCGCCGGATTTCTTCCGCGATTTCGAGGAGTTGGTCACCGCGCGGCGCGAAAGCGACATGGTGGTCGCCGCCGACGTCGCCGCGATCATCGCCGTTGTCGGGGCGCGCGGCGACGCGGCGCTCACCGAGCTGACGGCCCGGTTCGACCGGGTCGACCTCGCGACGGTCGGCATCGAGATCGGTCGCGACGAGCGCGCGGCGGCGCGTGCGAAGGTCGCGCCCGACGTGGTCGCGGCGCTCGAACTGGCGGCCGAGCGGATCAAAATGTTCCACGTGGAACATTTTCCTACAGGCCGCGACGCGATCGACGCCGTCGGCGTCCGCACCGGGTGGCGGTGGGGGCCGGTCGATGCGGCGGGCATCTACGTCCCCGGCGGGCGCGCCGCCTATCCTTCGTCGGTGCTGATGAACGCGATCCCCGCCAAGGTGGCCGGCGTCGGCCGGCTGGCCATGGCCACGCCGACCCCGGGCAATGAAATCAACGCCTTGGTCCTCGTCGCCGCCGACTTGGCCGG
>CAXTQJ010000327.1:0-2495 GCA_964246245.1 uncultured Sphingomonadaceae bacterium | reverse complement strand
CCCGGCGCGGGCATGATCGCCGGCGTCGGTCAGGTCGCCGGCCGGCTGTGCGTCGCCGCCGCGCTTTCCGGCAAGCGACCTCCACGGCCTGATCCCGACTGAAACCCGCCAGCCGCAGGACGCGCGCGAGATCATCGCCCGCATCGTCGACGACAGCATCCTCGACGAGTTCAAGGCGCTCTACGGCCCGACGCTGGTCACCGGCTTCGCCCATATCGAAGGCATGCCGGTCGGCCTCGTCGCCAACGACGGCATCCTCTTTTCCGAAAGCGCACAGAAAGGGGCGCACTTCATCGAGCTGTGCTGCCAGCGCAAGGTGCCGCTGCTGTTCCTCCAGAACATCAGCGGCTTCATGGTCGGTCGCCGCTACGAGAACGAGGGCATCGCCAAGCACGGGGCGAAGATGGTGACCGCCGTCGCCTGCGCCGCCGTCCCCAAGATCACCGTCGTCACCGGCGGCAGCTTCGGCGCGGGCAACTACGGCATGTGCGGCCGCGCTTATTCGCCCCGCTTTCTCTGGCTGTGGCCGAACGCCCGGATCAGCGTGATGGGCGGCGAGCAGGCGGCGAGCGTGCTGGCGACGGTCAAGACCGGCGGGTTCAAGAATGCCGCGGAGGAAGCCGCGTTCAAGGCTCCGATCCGCGAGCGTTACGAACGCGAAGGTCACCCATATTACGCGAGCGCGCGGCTGTGGGACGACGGTGTCATCGATCCCGCCGACACCCGCCGCGTCGTCGCCCTGAGCCTTGCCGCCAGCCTGACGCAGCCGATCGGCGAGACGCGCTTCGGCACGTTCCGGATGTAGCCATGCGCCTGCCGTTCGCCGCAGCGCTGCTTACCGGCGGCGCACCGCTCGCCGCGCAGACCATGACCGACATGCCGGGTATGGCGATGCCAGCCGTCGCCGTGTCGCCCGCCGGGCACGACGATTCGATGGCCGGTATGGCGGGCATGGATCACATGTACGTGGGGCCCGCCGCCTTCGGCCCCTACCCGATGACCCGCGAGGCGTCGGGAACGAGCTGGCAGCCCGATGCCTCGATCCACGAGGGGCTGCACGTCGCCGCCGATGGCTGGACATTGATGCTCCACGGTTACCTCGACGGCATCTATACCGACCAGACCGGACCGCGCGGCGGCGACCGGGCGTTCGCCGCCGGGCACATCATGGGCATGGCCGAGCGGGATATATCGGACCGCGACCGCCTCAGCTTCCACGTCGCGCTGTCGCCCGACCCCCTGATGGGCCCACAGGGTTTCCCCGAGCTGCTGTCGACCGGCGAAACCGCCGACGGGCGGACGCCGCTGACCGACCGGCAGCACCCGCACGACCTCTTCAGCGAAGTGTCGGCATCGTTCAGCCACTGCGTCGGCGATCATGCCAGCGTCTTCGTCTACGCCGCCCTGCCCGGCGAACCGGCCTTCGGCCCCCCAGCCTATCTTCATCGCCAGTCGATCATGGACGACCCCGAAGCGCCGATCAGCCACCACTGGCTCGACAGCACCCATATCAGCGAAGGCGTGGTGACGGTTGGCGCGACCGCCGCCACGCCCGCCGGCGCGGTCAAGATCGAGGCGTCACGCTTCCGCGGCCGCGAGCCCGACCAGCATCGCTTCGACATCAAGGCGCCGAACCTCGATTCGACCGCCGTCCGGCTGAGCTGGAACCCGACGCGGACGCTCTCGCTCCAGACGTCGTACGCCCATCAGATCAGCCCCGAGCAGCTGAGCCCGGCCGAGAACCTCGATCGCTGGTCGGCGAGCGCAATCTATACGCGGCCGGTCGGCCACGACGGCGGCTTCTGGGCGGCGACCCTCGCGTGGGGCCGCCGGACAGCGATCGAGCCGAACGGGTCGCGGCGGCCGGCGCTCGACGCCTTCGTCCTCGAAAGCACCATCCACCTCGACCGCCGCTGGACCGTCTTCGGTCGCGCCGAGCGCATCGACAACGACGAACTGCTCCTGCCGCCCGGCGCGGTCGCCGATGGACCGGCGTTCACCGTGGGCAAGGTGTCGTTCGGCAGCATCCGCGACTTCCGCGTTGCACGCCACGTCGCCTTCGGCCTTGGCGCGCTCGTGTCGCGAACTCTGACCCCAGCCCCGCTTGATCCGAGCTACGGTGGCGACCGGACAAGCGCAGTGGGCTTCGTCCGCCTCAAGCTGCTATAGGCCGTGCCATGAAGAAGCTCCTCATCGCCAACCGCGGCGAGATCGCCCGGCGGATCGTCCATACGGCGCACCGGATGGGGATCGCCACCGTCGCGGTCTATTCGGATGCCGATGCGGGCGCGCTCCATGTCCGCGACGCCGGCCAGGCAGTTCACATTGGCCCGGCTGCGGCGGCAGAGTCGTACCTCGACGCGGCCAGGCTGCTCGACGCTGCCGCGCGGACCGGAGCCGACGCGGTCCATCCCGGCTACGGCTTCCTCAGCGAGAACGCCGACTTCGCCGACGCGGTCCGCGGTGCCGGCCTGACCTTCGTCGGGCCGCCGGCG
>CAXTQJ010000326.1:0-2503 GCA_964246245.1 uncultured Sphingomonadaceae bacterium | reverse complement strand
GATCGACGGCCCCGATGTCGCACCGCCCCCGGCTTGACCCTCCCCCGCCGTCCGTTCACAACCGCGCCGTGATCGACTCCGTGTCCGACGAACCCGCGCTCAGCTTCGAGGTCGCGCTCGCACGGCTCGAGAAGATCGTCCATCGCCTCGAGGCCGGCGATTCGACGCTCGAGGAATCGATCGATCTCTACACCGAGGGACAGCGGTTGAAGCAGCATTGCGAGGGCAAGCTCGCCGGGGCGGCGGCGCGGATCGAGGCGATCGTCGTCGGCAGCGATGGCCGCGCGGCGGGGGTCACCCCTTTCGATGCGGGCTGACGTCATGACACGTCCGTCGAACAGCCTCAAGCCGGCGCTCGACGCGATCGGCACGGCGATGGACCAGCGCTTCGACCGGCTGCTGCCGGTCCCGACCGACGGCCGCGCGCGGCTGTTCGCCGGGATGCGCCACGCCGTCATCGGCGGCGGCAAGCGGATGCGGCCGCTGCTCGTCGTCGCCGCGTGCGATCTGTTCCATGTCGACCGCGAGCGCGCGCTGCGGGTCGCGGTCGCGATCGAATGCGTCCACGTCTATTCGCTGATCCACGACGACCTGCCGTGCATGGACGACGACGACCTCCGCCGCGGCAAGCCGACTGTCCACAAGGCGTTCGACGAGGCGACGGCGGTGCTGGCCGGCGATTCGCTCCACGCGCTTGCCTTCGAGGTCCTCGCCGACCCGGCGACGCACGGCGATCCGGCGGCGCGCGCCGAGCTCGTCCTCGAACTCGCCCGTGCCAGCGGCCCGGCGGGGATGGCCGGCGGCCAGATGATGGACCTCGCCGCGACCGAGAGCGACTTCGACCTCGGCGAGACGACGCGGCTCCAGCAGCTGAAGACCGGGGCACTGATCGGCTTCTGCCTCGAAGCGGGCGCGATCATGGGGCGCATCCCGGAACAGGCGCGCACCCCGCTGCGCGGCTATGCCCGCGACCTCGGCCTCGCCTTCCAGATCGCCGACGACCTGCTCGACGTCGAGGGCGACGCCGACAAGACGGGGAAGGCGGTCCACAAGGACGCCGAGCAGGGCAAGGCGACCTTCGTCTCGCTTCTCGGCGTCGACCGCGCGCGGACGCAGGCGGCGATGCTGATCGACCAGGCGATCGACCACCTCCACGGCTACGGTGCCGAGGCCGACCTCCTTCGCGCGATCGCCCGCTTCGCCATTGAGCGGGATTTCTAGAGGTGCGCGTCGGCGTCTACCCCGGCACGTTCGACCCCGTGACCCTCGGGCACATGGACATCATCCGGCGTGGGGCAAAACTGGTCGACAAGCTGATCATCGGCGTGTCGACCAACCCCGCCAAGTCGCCGATGTTCACCCTCGACGAGCGTGTCGCGCAGGTCCAGCGCGAGACCGCGGACCTTGGGCAGGCGGTCGGCGTCGTGCCGTTCGACGCGCTGCTGATGAAGTTCGCCGAGGCGGAGGGGGCCCGGATCATCCTGCGCGGGCTGCGCGCGGTGTCTGATTTCGAGTACGAATACCAGATGGCGGGGATGAACCAGCAGCTCAACGCGCGGATCGAGACCGTCTTCCTGATGGCCGACGTCGCGCTCCAGCCGATCGCGTCGCGGCTGGTCAAGGAGATCGCCGTGTATGGCGGGGACATCCGCAAGTTCGTCACGCCGCGGATCGCCGCCGACGTTCTCGCCCGCGTCGCCGACGCAAGCGCGCCGTTAACCGACGTGACAGCCCCGAGGGCGTAGGGCATCGGCATGGCGATGGTGGGGACAGTGATGCGCTCGTGGCTGGTGGCGGTGGCAGCGGTCGTCTGGGCCGGCGGTGCGGCGGCCCAGGTCAAGGCGCCCCCGCCGGCCCCGCCGCTGACGCCCGACAACATCCTCGTCCTCGACCTGTCGACCGGCGGCCGGGTGATGATCGCGATGCGCCCCGACGTCGCGCCGAAGCACGTCGAGCGAATCAAGACGTTGGTTCACGACCATTTCTACGACGGCACGATCTTCCACCGCGTCATCGACGGCTTCATGGCGCAGGGCGGCGACCCGACCGGCACCGGTACCGGCGGGTCGAAGCTGCCCAATCTCAAGCCCGAGTTCAACGACCTGCCCCACGTCCGCGGTGCGGTCGCGATGGCGCGCGCCGGCGAGACCGACAGCGCCAACAGCCAGTTCTACATCGTCCTGTCGCCGTCGCTGAAGCTCGACCGCAACTATACCGTGTGGGGGCGGGTGACGACAGGCATGGATTACGTCGACGCGATCGAGAAGGGCGAGCCGCCGGCTAACCCGTCGAAGATCGTCCAGGCGTCGCTCGGCAGCGACCACGCGCCGCCGCCGCCGGTGACGTCGGCCTTCGTCGCGCCGGCGGGCACGACCAATCCCGCCGCCGCTGCCGCCGCGTCCCTCCTCGGCACGCCGGGGGCGCAGTTCGGCGCGCGCCAGTCGGCTCCGGTGACGACGGGAACGCCGCCGCCGCAGTAGTGCTTCCCTCTCCCGCTGGCGGG
>CAXTQJ010000325.1:2041-2553 GCA_964246245.1 uncultured Sphingomonadaceae bacterium | reverse complement strand
GCACAGCATCGTCCGCGCCGCCGCGCCGGCGAGGCGCATCGGTCCGGCGAAACCGCGGACCGAGGTGCTGCCGCCGGTCATCTGAAGGTCGAAATGCTCGATCACGCTGCCGAGGCCCCAGCGCGCGAAGCCCTGCAGGCTGGCCGGCAGCCCGGCGGTCGCGTCGAGCGCCATGCCGCGGTTGGCGTAGACCGGGTGGAGCGGCGCGGGTTCGAGGCTGACCGTGTTCCAGTCGGCCCCGAGCTCGTCGGCGACGATCTGCGCCAGCGCCGAGCCGATCCCCTGCCCCATCTCGGCCTGCGGGATGGCGACGACGACGCGCCCGTCGGTGCCGATCTTGACGAAGCCGTTGAGCAGCGTCTCGTCGGGCGCCGCCGCCCAGTTGAGCGACACCGACTTCGGCCACACCGCATAGCCGACCGCCAGCCCGACCGCCGCGCCGGTGCCGATCAGGAACCCGCGCCGCGTCGGGCGCAGGCGGCGCTCGCCCGGCGAATGGGGCTCGGCGCCTA
>CAXTQJ010000325.1:261-2031 GCA_964246245.1 uncultured Sphingomonadaceae bacterium | reverse complement strand
GGGAGGATCACGTGCCATCGACGTCTGCGTGCTTGACGCATCGACCCGGTGTCGGCCGCCGCGGCGAAGCCGCGCCGTCGGACGGCTCCGGGCGGGAAGGTCGCCCGGGCCGCCGGCCGGGCTCGCGCGAGTCCGCGCTTCGCCTTACGCCGCGAACTGGTTCATCGTGTTGTGCGCCCCGCCGGCCTTGAGCGCGGCCTCGCCGGCGAAATATTCCTTGTGGTCGTCGCCGAGGTCGGAGCCGCTCATGTTCTGGTGCTTGACCGCGGCGATGCCCTGCCGGATCTCGACGCGCTGGACGCCCTTCACGTAGCCGAGCATCCCCGCCGCGCCGAAATATTCCTTGGCGAGGCTGTCGGTCGACAGGGCCGCGGTATGGTAGGTCGGCAGCGTGATCAGGTGGTGGAAGATGCCGGCGCGCTTCGCCGAATCGGCCTGGAAGGTGCGGATGCGGTCGTCGGCCTCGGCCGCGAGGTCGGTCGCGTCGTAGTCGGCGCTCATCAGCCGCGTGCGGTCGTACGCCGCCACGTCCTTGCCCGCCGCGGTCCACGCGTCGAATACCTGTTGGCGGAAGTTGAGCGTCCAGTTGAAACTCGGCGAGTTGTTGTAGCACAGCTTGGCGTTCGGCACGACGGCGCGGATGCGGTCGACCATGCCGGCGATCTGCTCGATGTGGGGCTTCTCGGTCTCGATCCACAGCAGGTCGGCGCCGTTCTGCAGCGAGGCGATGCAGTCCATCACGCAGCGGTCCTCGCCGCTGCCCGGACGGAACTGGTAGAGGTTCGACGGCAGGCGCTTCGGCCGCAACAGCTTGCCGTCGCGGGCGATGACGACGTCGCCCGCCGTCATCGTCGCCGGGGTGACCTCGTCGCAGTCGAGGAACGAATTGTACTGGTCGCCGAGGTCGCCGGGGGCGTGGCTGATCGCGATCTGCTTGGTCAGCCCGGCGCCGAGGCTGTCGGTCCGGGTGACGATGATGCCGTCGTCGACGCCGAGTTCGAGGAAGGCGTAGCGGCAGGCGCGGACCTTGGCGAGGAAGTCCTCGTGCGGCACGGTGACCTTGCCGTCCTGATGGCCGCACTGCTTCTCGTCCGAGACCTGATTCTCGATCTGGAGCGCGCAGGCCCCGGCCTCGATCATCTTGCGGGCGAGGAGATACGTCGCCTCGGCGTTGCCGAAGCCGGCGTCGATGTCGGCGATGATCGGCACGACGTGGGTCTCGTAGCGGTCGACCGCCGTCGTCAGCTCGCGCTCGCGGAGCGCGTTGCCGGCGGCGCGCGCGGCGTCGATCTCGCGGAACATGCCGCCGAGCTCGCGCGCGTCGGCCTGGCGGAGAAAGGTGTAGAGTTCCTCGATCAGCGCCGGGACGCTCGTCTTCTCGTGCATCGACTGGTCGGGCAGCGGGCCGAACTCGGACCGGAGCGCGGCGACCATCCACCCCGACAGGTAGATGTAGCGGCCCTTGGTCGAGCCGAAGTGCTTCTTGATCGAGATCAGCTTCTGCTGGCCGATGAAGCCGTGCCAGCAGCCGAGCGACTGGGTGTAGTTGGCCGGGTCGGCGTCGTAGGCGGCCATGTCGCGGCGCATGATGCCGGCGGTGTAGCGCGCGATGTCGAGCCCGGTGCGGAAGCGGTTCTGCAGCCGCATCCGCGCGACGCCCTCGGCGCTGATCCCGTCCCACGGCGCGCCATGGGCCCCGATCGTCGCGCCGACGGCGGCGACGTGATCGTGATACGACGCGGGAGCGGACATGCGCGGTCTCCTTTGACC
>CAXTQJ010000325.1:0-251 GCA_964246245.1 uncultured Sphingomonadaceae bacterium | reverse complement strand
GGGGGGTGGGCTGTGGGGGGGTGTCTTTCCCCCATATTTTCAAAACAATCGGGGGGGGGGGGGGGCCCCGGCCCGGCGCGGCGCTCCTCCCCAGAAGCAGTTGCGCGGCTTTGCGTCAGGGGATACGGCACGGTCAATGGCGGCTTTGTCGAAATCGTGTCGAAGTGTGCGGGACCGGCGGCGCAGTGGATGTCGCAGTGTAAAGATCGTGACACGATCCCATCCCTCCCCTGCAGGGGAGGGACGAGGGA
>CAXTQJ010000324.1:687-2569 GCA_964246245.1 uncultured Sphingomonadaceae bacterium | reverse complement strand
CGCGCCGTACAACTCGCGCCACTCGCGCGTCGGCACGACCGGCCCGGCGGCGAGGGGCGGCTCACGGTGTCGGGCTACGAAGGTTCCGAACTCCTCGTCGCCCGCCTGCTGATCGAGAGCGGCGCGACCGTCGAGTATGTTGGTACCGCGTGCCCGAAGACGCCGTGGTCGGAGCCCGACCGCGACTGGCTCGAGGCGCGCGGCGTGACCGTCAGGTACCGTGCCAGCCTCGCCGACGATCTCGCCGCGGTCGACGGGCTCAAGCCCGACCTCGCCATCGGCACGACGCCGGTCGTTCAGCACGCCAAGGAGCGGAGCATCCCCGCGCTCTATTTCACCAACCTCATCTCGGCGCGGCCGCTGATGGGCGCGGCGGGGGCGGGGAGCCTCGCCACCGTGGTCAACGCCGCGCTCGGCAACCAGGCGCGGTTCGACAAGATGAGCGCTTTCTTCGCAGGTGTCGGCCACGGCGACACCGCCGGCGTGTGGAGCGAGACGCCGCGCCTCCGCCCCGAATTCAAGGCGAAGTACGCCGGCCAGCGCATCGCCGCGGCGAAGGCCGAGGAGTCGGTCGGGTCATGACCCTCGTCCTCGATCACGACCGGGCCGGGGGCTACTGGGGGGCGGTTTACGCCTTCACCGCAATCAAGGGCCTCCAGGTCGTCATCGACGGTCCCGTCGGGTGCGAGAACCTGCCGGTGACGAGCGTCCTCCACTACACCGACGCGCTGCCGCCGCACGAGCTGCCGATTGTCGTCACCGGGCTCGGCGAGCAGGAACTCGGCCGCGACGGGACCGAGGGGGCGATGCGGCGGGCGTGGCAGACGCTCGATCGCGACCTGCCGGCGGTCGTCGTCACCGGCAGCATCGCCGAGATGATCGGCGGCGGCGTCACGCCCGAGGGGACCAACATTCAGCGCTTCCTGCCGCGGACGATCGACGAGGACCAGTGGCAGGCGGCCGACCGCGCGTTGACGTGGCTGTGGACGCAGTTTGGCGCCAAGAAGGTGCCGGCGCTCAAGCCGCTCAAGGAAGGCGCACGGCCGAAGGTCAACATCATCGGTGCGAAATACGGCTGCTTCAACTTGGCTTCCGACCTCGCCGAGATCCGCCGCCTGATCGAGGGGATTGGGGCCGAGGTCCACATGGTCTTCCCGCTCGGTAGCCACCTCGCCGACGTCAGGCGGCTGCCCGAGGCGGCGGTCAACGTCTGCCTCTACCGCGAATTCGGCCGCGGGCTGTGCGAGGCGCTCGAGCGGCCGTACCTCCAGGCGCCGATCGGGCTCGAGAGCACGACCTTGTTCCTGCGCAAGCTCGGCGAACTGCTGAACCTCGACCCCGAGCCGTTCATCGAGCGCGAGAAGCACACGACGATCAAGCCGGTGTGGGACCTCTGGCGATCGGTGACGCAGGACTTCTTCGGCACGGCGAGCTTCGCGGTGGTGGCGACCGAGACCTACGCCCGCGGCATCCGCGCCTTCCTCGAAGGCGACCTCGGCCTGCCGTGCACCTTCGCCGTCAGCCGCTCGGCCGGGATCAAGCCCGACAACGCCGCGGTGCGCGACCTCATCCGGACCAAGCCGCCGCTCGTCCTGTTCGGCAGCTACAACGAGCGAATGTACCTCGCCGAAGCCGGCGGCCGGTCGGTCTACGTGCCGGCGAGCTTCCCCGGCGCGGTCATCCGCCGCCACACCGGCACGCCGTTCATGGGCTATGCCGGCGCGACCTACCTGATCCAGGAAGTGTGCAACGCGCTGTTCGACGCGCTGTTCGCCATCCTGCCGCTGTCGACGGTAATGGACGCCGCGCGGCCGGCTAACGACGCGACGCCGTCACGGCTGGTGCGCGAGCTGGCATGGACCGACGCGGCGCGCGACGATCT
>CAXTQJ010000324.1:0-677 GCA_964246245.1 uncultured Sphingomonadaceae bacterium | reverse complement strand
GGTCGAGGCGCAGCCGGTCCTCGTCCGCATCTCGGCCGCCAAGCGCCTGCGCGACGCCGTCGAGCGCAGCGCCCGCGCTGCCGGCGAGACCGAGATCACCGCCACGCGCGTCGCCCACGCGGCGCACCTCGAGGCGCAGGCGGCATGACCGCACATCCCCTTTCGGCCCATCGGGCCCCACCCTTCGGTCGCGGCACTCAGGCCGTGTCGAACTCCGCCTCGCCGGTTGGTCGGCGACCTTTTCAGGCGGGCAACAAGGAGGCGACGAATGATTGAAAAGGACGATGGCATCGGGGTGCGCACGTACCTCACTGCCGAAGAAGCGAAGGACTTCCACAAGCTGTTCCTGACGAGCTTCATCGTGTTCACGGTGATCGCGATCATCGCGCACTTCCTCGTCTGGCAGTGGCGGCCGTGGCTGCCGGGCCCGAACGGCTACAAGGATGCGCCGACCACCACCGCGAGCGTCGCGACGCCCGCCACGCATAGCTAAGGGGAAAATCCATGTGGAGAATGTGGCAGACCTTTGATCCGCAGCGCGTCCTCGCCGCGCTCGGCATCTTCCTGTTCGTGCTGGCGCTGTTGATTCACTTCATCCTGCTCAGCACCAGCCGCTTCAACTGGCTCGACGGCGCGAAGAGCGGCGCGGCGGCGGTCGGCGTGACGGCGCAGGCCGC
>CAXTQJ010000323.1:501-2581 GCA_964246245.1 uncultured Sphingomonadaceae bacterium | reverse complement strand
TCGATGACCTGCTCGTTCGCCAGCACGGTCATGTCGACCGGGTCCCAGTTGACCGCGCTCGCCTTGCGCACGACGAGACCGGCCGCCAGCAAATCGAGGAACAGCGCCTGCTCGTGGCCGTAATAGTCGGGCAGGCACGTCGCCAGCTCGCGGCTCCAGTCGAGTGCGAAACCGAGGCGCTGAAGCTGCCCCTTCATCGTCGCGATGTTGGCCAGCGTCCACTCGCGCGGGTGGACGCCGCGCTCGATCGCCGCGTTCTCGGCCGGCATCCCGAACGCGTCCCAGCCCATCGGGTGGAGGACCTCGTAGCCCTGCGCGCGCCGCGTCCGTGCGATGACGTCGCCCATCGCATAGTTGCGGACGTGGCCGACGTGGATCTTCCCCGACGGATAGGGAAACATCTCGAGGACGTACAATTTCGGCTTCGCCGACGCGTCGTCGGCGCGGAAGGTGCCGGCGGCGGTCCACGCCGCCTGCCACCGCGCCTCGGCGGCGGCGAAGTCGAACTTCGCCGGCGGAGCCGCCGACCCGTCGGCCCCCGGCGGGTTCGCCCGCCGATCGTCAGACACGCGTCACCCGGGGATCGACGCGCGGCGCAGGTCGCGGGCGTGGCCGAGGATCGTCTCCTCGAGCTTCTGGACGGTGCCGGCGCGGACCGGCACCTCGACCCAGCCGCCGCTCGCGTCCTTCTGCTGGCGGTTGGCCGAGACGCGGACGGCGTCGGCGCGGAGGACGGTGTCGAGGATCGCGATCGTCACCTTGATCCGCTCGTTCGGCGTCGCCGGGCTGACGTACCAGTCGGTGACGATGACGCCGCCGTTCGAATCGACCGAGGCGATCGGCATGAACGCGATCGTGTCGAGGCTCGCCTGCCACAGGTAGGCGTTGACCCCGATCGTCGCCAGCCGCGCCGGGGCGATCGGTGCGGCCTTGGCGTGCTTGCCCCGGCCGCCGCGGTGGTGGGCGCAGCCGGCGAGCGCGAGGCCGAGCATCGCGACCGTCGCGGCGGCGCGCACGCCTCGTCCCACCGAACCCATCCAACTCGCTCCGTTGTCGTTGACGCGTCCTTATAGGCGGCGCGCGCGGGCACGGAAAGGGCGATGCACTTGGGCAACACCTTGCGATGATTCGCCCGCCGTCGGGTGAAAACCGCCCGCGACGCCGTAGCTCGTCAAGAATCCGGAAGCGATTCCCGGCTAGTCGCGTTGGTGGGGACTGGGCGGAGATCGGCCGCACTGCTAACTGGGCACGACGAATCATGGGGAAGGACAGGATCTCGAAGCCGGCGATGACCGGCCGGATCGTGTCGGCGGCACTGCTGCTGGCGGCGGTCGTCGCATGCCCGGCGCTCGCCGTGACCAAGATCACGGTCAAGCATCCGGCGTCGGTGCCGACGCTGACCCTCGACGACGGCAGCGCCGACCATCTCCGCGCCGGTACCCTGACCTCGTTCGCGCCGAACCTCGTCGATCCGGCGAAGTTCAGCTTCACCGCGCCGGGGGCGACTCCGGCCAATGCCCGGCTGGCGACCGCCGAACGCGCGTTCCGCTTCACCCCGTCGGGCAAGGTCGACAGCCGCCGCGCGTTCAGCATCGGCGTCACCTCGCGCGTCACCGCGCCGGTCGTCGACACGACCCGCGCCGCCGCCGTTCCGCTCGAGGTCGCCGCCGCGACGCCGACGCCGCCGGCCGCGTACAACGTCGACCTCGCCGTCGGCTGGCGCAGCTTCGCGGTGTCGGGCGGCTATGCCCGCGCCGATACCGCCGGCAGCCTGCCGACCGCCTTGTCGCTCGGCGCGGCCCCGCACCGCGAGGCGCTCGACGCGGGTGTCAGCTATCGCGGCGCGAGCTGGAAGACGAGTCTCCAGGTCGCCGCCGAGGAGGGGCCGGCGCTGCTCCTCAACCCCCTGGCGACGGCGACTCCGTCGCAGATCGACCGCCGCTATTCGCTCGAGGTCGGCGGTGCCTACCTGCTGACGCCGCAGCTGTCGGTGACCGGCGGCGTCAAGGTCAAGACGACCCTCAGCCCGACCGATCCGCTCCGGCGTGACCAGGCGGTGTATCTCGGGACGGCGTTCACG
>CAXTQJ010000323.1:0-491 GCA_964246245.1 uncultured Sphingomonadaceae bacterium | reverse complement strand
ATAATAGATGATAGCGGCTTCCCTTCCGACCGCCCCAACCGACCGCCTCGCCGCCGTCCGCGCGACCATCGCCCGCGCGGCGCGCGTCGCCGGCCGCGATCCGGGCGCGGTCGAGCTGATCGCGGTCAGCAAGACGCACTCCGCCGAGGCGATCCGCCCACTCCTCGCCGCCGGCCAGCGCAGCTTCGGCGAGAACCGCGTCCAGGAGGCGGCGGCGAAGTGGCCGGGGCTGGTCGCCGACCATGCCGGCGTTCGCCTCCACCTCGTTGGCCAGCTTCAGTCAAACAAGGCACGCGATGCGGTCTCGCTGTTCGACGTGATCCACAGCGTCGACCGGCCGTCGCTGGTCGACGCGCTCGCCGCGGCGGTGGCCGCGACCGACCGCCGCCCCGACTGCTTCGTCCAGGTCAATATCGGCGCCGAACCGCAGAAGGGCGGCGTCGCGGGCGCCGGCCGGACGCCCCGCCTCGCCTGCGCCGCCGCGGCCCGCC
>CAXTQJ010000322.1:2207-2583 GCA_964246245.1 uncultured Sphingomonadaceae bacterium | reverse complement strand
CCCGGTGGACCGTGGAGAGCGTCACCCCTCCGGGGTCGGCGCGGCGTTCGAGGTCGGCGGTCAGCGCGGGGGCCGGCGACACCGCGCCCATGCCACCGGTGTTCGGCCCGGTATCGCCATCGCCGACGCGCTTGTAATCCTGCGCGCTACCGAGGGAGACGATGTGGGCGCCGTCGCACAGGACGAACAGGCTCGCTTCGGTGCCGGTGAGGAAGGCCTCGACTACCACCGCGCCGGGTAGGTCGGCGAGCGCGGCCTCGGCTTCGGCGGCGGTCGTCGCGATAGTACCCCCCATTCCCCCCCCCCACCCAAAGGCCATGATAACCACCGGCACCCAATGGACCGCGACGTGCGCCCCCCCCCCCCCCCCCCCGGT
>CAXTQJ010000322.1:0-2197 GCA_964246245.1 uncultured Sphingomonadaceae bacterium | reverse complement strand
CCTTTACCCGGTTCAACAGCGGCGGTCGGGATGTTCGCGCGGGCGCACAGCGCCTTGGTGAAACCCTTCGAGCCCTCGAGCCGCGCCGCCGCCGCGGTCGGTCCAAAGGCGCGCAGACCCGCGGCGCGAAGCGCGTCGACCAGCCCGGCGACGAGCGGCACCTCGGGCCCGACAACGACGAGATCGATCCGCTCGGCGCGCGCGAAGGCGACGATCGCATCGTTCCCGACTGCAAGCGCCACGCACTCGGCGACGGCGGCGATGCCGGCGTTGCCGGGAGCGCAGAACAGCCGGTCGACTCGCGGCGACTGGCGCAGCTTCCAGCACAGCGCGTGCTCGCGCCCGCCGCCGCCGATGACGAGGACGTTCACCAGCGGCCGTCCCGATGGCGCTTAGGTTCACGAATGTCTGTGGATTTACCCTGACTCGTTGAACTCAAGCGCGGTCGGAAGCGGTGGTGGTGGGCAAGGCACTTGCAGGCGGATCGATCGCAGCACATCGTCACCGGGATAAGCGAATAGAGGTGCCATAGGACAGCATTTTCGCCGACTTTGCCGTCGTGCGACGACGCCGGGGCCCAGCGACCGCGCGATACCCTGCCGCCCTTCGAGAATGCAGGCACATGGCAGTCTCGTCGGCGCGGTCGGAGAAATTTGCGGCCGGGACGAGGAGCACTGCCTCGGCGACGGGTTCGACGGCGGCCGGCGCGCCTGCTAGACGACTTATCGGTAGCACGTTCATTTCTCGTCGGGGGGAACAGTGATGGCCAGCCGGATCGCGACGCGCAGCCCATGGTGGTTCTGGACGGTGGCCGTCGCCAGTCTGCTGTGGAACAGCGGCGGCCCGATCGACTGGGTGATGACCAAGACGCATAACGCCAGCTATCTCGCGGCGATGACGCCGGAGCAGCAGGCGTGGCTGTCGACCTATCCGGCGTGGATGGAGGTGGCATGGGCCCTCGGCGTGTGGGGCGCGATCCTCGGTTCGATCCTGCTGCTGCTGCGCAGCCGGTTCGCCGTCGCCGTATTCGCCGTGTCGCTCGCCGGCCTCGTCGTCGGCACGGTCTATCAGTACGGCATCAGCGTCATGCCGGCGAGCCTGAAGACCCCGGGCGGCATCGGCTTCACCGCCGCACTGTGGGTCGTCGCGTCGGGGCTTGTGTGGTTCGCGGCCCGGATGCGCGCGCGGGGTGTCCTGCGGTAGCGCCGCGGTCTTTGTCACGCGGTCGGCGACGCGGTATGAGGCCGCCGTGACCACCCCGACCAACACCCCCGAATACACCGTCTCCGAACTCGGCAGCGCGCTCAAACGGACGGTCGAGGACGCCTATGGCTATGTCCGCGTCCGTGGCGAGATCAGCGGGTTCAAGCGGGCGGCGTCGGGGCACCTGTACCTGTGTCTCAAGGACGCCGGCGCGGTGATCGACGGGGTGATGTGGAAAGGTGGAGCGGGGGCCCTGCGCTTCCGCCCCGAGGACGGGCTCGAGGTCGTCGCGACGGGGAAGCTGACGACCTATCCGGGCCGCTCGAAGTACCAGATCGTCATCGAGCGGATGGAGCCGGCGGGAGCGGGGGCTCTGATGGCCCTGCTCGAGGCGCGCAAGGCGAAGCTCGCCGCCGAGGGATTGTTTGCGGCCGAGCGCAAGCGGCCGCTGCCATATATTCCTGCGGTGATCGGCGTCGTCACCTCGCCGACCGGCGCGGTCATCCGCGACATCCTGCACCGACTGGCCGAGCGCTTTCCGCGCCGCGTGCTGGTGTGGCCGGTCGCGGTTCAGGGCGAGGCGGCAGCGGGGCAGGTCGCGGCGGCGATTGCGGGGTTCAACGCGCTCCCCTTCTGTCAATTCCGCGAGAGCGGGGACCCATCTCCCGAGGCGCTGCAGGTGATGGATTCCCGCTTTCGCGGGGATGACAAGGTGGGTCGGCGCGCGGCCATTCCTCGCCCCGACCTGCTCATCGTCGCGCGCGGCGGTGGCAGCATCGAAGATCTGTGGGCGTTCAACGAGGAAGCAGTCGTCCGCGCCGTCGCCCTCTCGGCGATCCCAATCATCACCGCGGTCGGTCACGAAACCCACACGACACTGGCCGACTTCGCCGGCGACCACCGCGCCCCGACCCCGACCGCGGCGGCCGAGCGCGCGGTGCCGGTCCTCGCCGACCTCCGCGCGACGGTCGCCGGGCTGGGGCTGCGTCTCGAC
>CAXTQJ010000321.1:0-2586 GCA_964246245.1 uncultured Sphingomonadaceae bacterium | reverse complement strand
CTCGCTGGCGGACGTGTTCGCGATCGGCGACTGCGCCCACCACGTAAACGCCTTCGCCGACCGGGCCGGCATCCGTCTCGAATCGGTCCAGAACGCGATCGACCAGGCGAAGGTCGCGGCCGGCGCGATCCTCGGCGAGCCCCGGCCGTACCATGCGGTGCCGTGGTTCTGGTCGAACCAGTACGACCTCAAGCTGCAGACCGTCGGGCTGAGTGCCGGACACGACGTGACGGTGACGCGCGGCGACCCGGCCGCGCGGTCGTGGAGCTTGGTCTATCTCCGCCGAGGGCGGGTGATCGCGCTCGACTGTATCAATGCCGCGCGCGATTTCGTCCAGGGCAAAGCGCTGGTTGAGGCCGACGGCGGCCAGGGGCTCGCGGTCGACGCGGCGCGTTTAGCGGACGCGAGCATCCCGCTGAAGGTGCTGCTGGCGAATTGATCCTCCCCGCGAGCGTGAGAACCGGGCGGGGTTGACCTTCGCGTCAACCCGCGCGACGGTCGGCGAAACCGCCTTGGGACTGCGTCCATGTCGATTCCCGCCCACCTCGCCCGCCGCCTGTCGATCCCCGTCATCGGGTCGCCGCTGTTCATCATCTCGAACCCCGACCTCGTCATCGCGCAATGCAAGGCGGGCGTGATCGGCAGCTTTCCCAGCCTCAACGCCCGGCCGCTGGCCCAGTTCGAGGAATGGCTGCAGCGCCTGTCGACCGAACTCGGGTCGAACGATGCGCCGTACGCGGTCAACCTGATCGTCCACAAATCGAACGACCGGCTGATGGATGACCTTGCGCTGTGCGTCCAATACAAGGTCCCCGTCGTCATCACTTCACTGGGCGCGCGGCCCGAGGTCAACGACGCGGTCCACAGCTACGGCGGCATCGTCCTCCACGACATCATCACCGACGCCTTCGCACGGAAGGCGGTCGACAAGGGAGCCGACGGGCTGATCGCGGTCGCCGCCGGGGCCGGGGGCCACGCCGGCACGATCTCGCCGTTCGCCCTCGTCCACGAAATCCGTCGCTGGTTCGACGGGCCGCTGGCGCTGTCGGGCAGCATCGCCACCGGCGGCGCGGTCCTTGCGGCCGAGGCGATGGGGGCCGACTTCGGCTACATCGGCTCGGCGTTCATCGCCACCGACGAGGCGCGCGCCGACGACCGCTACAAGGCGATGATCGTCGATTCGTCGTCGGTCGACATCGTCTATTCGAGCCTGTTCACCGGCGTCGCGGGCAATTATCTCAAGCCGTCGATCGCGCTCGCCGGGATGGACCCCAACGCACTGCCGGCGGGCGACCTCAAGACGATGAACTTCGGCTCCGACGCCGCGCCCAAGGCGTGGAAGGAGATCTGGGGCTGCGGCCAGGGCATCGGCGCGGTCGACGCGGTCGTGCCGGCCGCCGCCTTCATCGCCCGCCTGCGCCGCGAGTACGACGCCGCGCGCGGCCGGCTGGGGCTGGCGCGGGACGTCGCGGCGGCGGCGTAGGGAACCGGCCCCGGGTGGCGTCGTTCCGCGCAAGGTAGGAGACGCCCCATGGAACTGACCATCCCGCTCGAGACCGTCTGCCGCGTCATCCTCCGCGCCCGCGAGTTCGAGGCGCTCGTCCCCGACACCGATCCCGACGACGGTTCGAACCCGACCGACGACGGCGCGCGCGACGAGATCGAGGACGACGGCGGGAACCCGACCGAGGAGGAGCTCCGCGCGACGATCGACGACCTCGCCGACGACGAGAAGGCGGAGCTCGTCGCCCTCGCGCTGGTCGGCCGCGGCACCTACGACGCGAGCGAATGGTCCGACGCGATGGACGACGCCAGCGAGGAGGTCGACGACGCCGCCGACTTCCTACTCGACCTGCCGATGCTCGCCGCCTACCTCGAAGGGGGCCTCGCCGCGTTCGACCTGTCGTGCGACGGGCTGGGACAGGTCGTGTGACCCGCGTAGCTTGACGAATTTGTCGTCGGGTCTGTCAACTTAACCTCCTGCCGCGTCGCCGCGCGACGCGACGTCGGCCGCCGGTGTCAACTTAACCGCGCCGGCGCGCCCGCCACCGAGAAGTGCTGCGGCAAGCAGCCGGTCGCTGTAGACGACACGTTCGCCGACGATGCGGCCGCGGTAGCGAACCGGTTCGACACGGCCGTCGAGCGCGCGGCGCATCGCCTCCTGGCGCAGCTCCTCGCGATACGCCGCCAGCGCCAGGCCGCAGAGGCGATCGAATTCCGGGCTGCGTACGCGCAACTGGTAGAGGCTGGCCCGCGAGAGGCCGACACGGTCGCACGATGCACTGACATTGCCGGACTGACGGAGGTCGCGGACGAAGTCGAGCTGCCGCGCCCCGGTCCACCCGGACGGGCGGCTGCGACGGCGGGGGAGAGAGTCGGACATCACACCAGCTATGCCGATGCGAGCGGGAAAAGTCAAGAACAAAGCGGGAACGGCCACTATTGACGCGGCAAGGCCCGCCGCCTCGGATCTTCCCCGCTCGCGAGGAGGTGGCAGCGCGGGCTGACGGAGGGGCGGTCGGGCGAGACCGCCGTCCGTGTCTCGACCGCCCCTCCGGCGCTGCGCGCCACCGCCCTGCGAGGCGG
>CAXTQJ010000320.1:227-2610 GCA_964246245.1 uncultured Sphingomonadaceae bacterium | reverse complement strand
ACGCCGAAGCGCGCCGCCGGCGGCGAACGGAGGAAGGCGAGCGCGGTCGCCGCGTCCTCGGCGCAGTGCGCGAACGAGAAGGTGCCGGGACTGCCCCATGACCCGCGGTAGTGGAAGGTGAGGACGTTCCATCCGGCGCGCCGCGCCGCCTGGGCAAGGTCGAGATTCTGCTCGTTGCCGGGAAAGCCGTGGAGGAGGAGGAGCGTCGGATGCGGCGCGTTCCCGGCGGCGACGTACATCACCGCGTTGAGCGCGGCGTCGCCCGACGGGATGACGAGGGCCGCCATCGCGGCCGGGTGGGCGGCGTCGGCCGGCGGATCGGCGACGACGGCGGCAGGCAAGGCGGCGAGCGACGGCGCAGCCAGCGCGAGGGCGGCGGCGATGATCGGAAGATAGCGCATGAAGCCCGCTGTGGCGCGGGAAGCGCGGCGCGTCAAACGCTCGCCGGGGCCGCGCCGCCCAAGCCGCCTTGCCCGCCCAGCCTGGAGGCCCGACCGGGAATCGAACCCGGGTGCACGGATTTGCAGTCCGTTACGTCACCACTCCGCCATCGGGCCGCGCCAGCGCCGCACCGTGTAGCCATATTGCTTGGCGGGGGCAACCACGCCCGCTAGGACGCTCGCGCCGGCTCGGGGGTTGCGCCGGCACTGTATTATATCTATAACTCACCATCCAACAAGCGGGAACGGGCATGACGGTCGAGGCGCGGCGCGAGGCGATGATCGACAGCCAGCTGCGCCCGACCGGCGTCAACGACCCCGCCGTCCTCGCCGCGTTCCGCACCGTCGCGCGCGAGCGTTTCGTCCCCGTGGCGGCGGCCAGCCTCGCCTATGCCGACGCCGGTGTCGCGATCGCGCCGGGCCGGGCGATGCTCGAGCCGATGATCCTCGGCCTGCTCCTGACCCATGCCCGGGTTCGACCAGGCGACCGCGTCCTCGTCGTCGGTGCGGGAACCGGCTATGCCGTGGCCCTCGTCGCCGCGCTCGGCGCGCGGGTCGCCGCGGTCGAGGAGGACCCGGTCCTCGCCGGCATCGCGCGCGGCAACGGCGTCGATGTCGTCATCGGACCGCTCGCCGCCGGCTGGGCCGCCGACGCGCCGTACGACCTGATCCTGCTCGACGGCGCGGCAGCCGAGCTGCCGCCGACACTCGTCGCGCAGGTCGCCGACGGCGGCAGACTCGCCGCCGTCATCGTCGGCGGCGACGGGATCGGCCGCGCGACGGTCGGCCGGGTGATCGCCGGGCATTTCGCCGGCACCGGCATCGCCGAGACCGCCGCGCCGGTGCTGCCGGGGTTCGCGCGCGCGCCGGCATTCGTATTTTGAGGGGACGTGTCTTGGGGCGTGGATTGAACCGGATGACGTGCGGGTCGGCGACCCGGGTCGCGCTGCTCCTCGCCGCGCCGGCGCTGATCGCCGCGCCCGCTGCCGGCGAGACGCTCGCCGACGCACTTGCCGAGGCCTATGCGACCAACCCGCAGCTGACCGTCCAGCGCGGCGTCGTCCGCCAGGCCGACGAGGGCGTGCCGCAGGCGCTGTCGGCCGCGCGCCCGACGCTCGACGCGACCGGCGTCGCCCAGCAGAGCGGCGACGATTTCAGCCGGGACGGCGGCCGCTATTACCAGGGCGCGCTCAACGTCAACCAGTCGCTGTATCGCGGCGGCCGCACCCGCACCGCGGTCAACGCCGCCGAGAACCGCATCTACGCTGCGCGCGCGCGACTCCGCGCCGTCGAGGACCAGGTCCTCCTCGCGGTCGTCACCGCCTATGCCGACGTCCTGCGCTACGCCGCCGTCGTCGACCTCAACGCGAACCAGGTCAAGGTCCTCGGCCGCGAGCAGCAGCAGAGCCGCGACCGCTTCGAGGTCGGCGACCTGACGCGGACCGACGTCGCCCAGTCCGACGCGCGGCTGGCCAACGCCCAGTCGAACCTCGTCGTCGCGCAGGGCCAGCTCGCGACCGCACGCAACGCCTACCTCCGCGTCGTCGGTCACTTTCCGGGCACGCTCGCGCCGCTGCCGCCGCTCCCGGTGTTGCCCGGCACGATGGGCCAGGCGGTCGACCTCGCCAACGCCAACAACCCCGCGCTCCTCGCCGCGCGCTTCGACGAGGCGGCGGCGCGCTTCGACGTGTCGACGATCGAGCGCCAGCGCCGGCCGAGCCTCGGCATCGGCGCGGGGCTCAACTATACTTATGTCCAGTCGGGCAGCAGCGGCTTCACCACGACGACCGGCGTGTCGTCGAGCGGCGGCACCGGGACGACCACCACCGGCGGCACCGACACGACCGGAACGGGCACCGGCGGCGCGACGGGAACAAGCGCGATCGGCAGCGGCGCGGTCAGTGGCGACGGCGGCCAGTTCGCGCAGACGGTCGGGCTGTCGC
>CAXTQJ010000320.1:0-217 GCA_964246245.1 uncultured Sphingomonadaceae bacterium | reverse complement strand
CTACCAGGCGGGGCTCAACGGGTCGCAGATCCGCGCCGCGCAGGCGGTCCGCAGCCAGTTCATGGAGCAGATCGGCTTCATCGGGCGCCAGGTCGCCGAGACGGCGCAGAACGCCTACACTTCGCTGGCGACGGCGCGCGCGGTGATCAGCGCGTCGGAAAGCTCGGTCAACGCGAACAATCTCGCGCTCGAAGGCGTCACCCAGGAGAACCAGGTC
>CAXTQJ010000319.1:2292-2625 GCA_964246245.1 uncultured Sphingomonadaceae bacterium | reverse complement strand
AACTCGCGCCGCTCAAGCTCGACGCCGCGCGCTTTCGCACCGTCGTCGCGCCGGGTCCGGCGGGCGCGCAGGGCACCGCCGCCGTCGCCTTTGAGGTCGCGACCAACCCCGGCGCGCCGTTCGGCCCGCTGGTGAAGATCGCCAGCGGCGGCGAGCTGTCGCGCTTCGTTCTCGCGTTGAAGGTTGCGCTGGCCGCGACCGGCAGCGCCGGCACGATCGTGTTCGACGCGGAGCAGGCGCGCAAAGGCTACTGGCTCAACCAGTTCTGCATGTCGCTGATGAAGTTGGAGAACCGCGACCGCTTCAAGGCGAACGAGCGCGCCTATCTCGACG
>CAXTQJ010000319.1:303-2282 GCA_964246245.1 uncultured Sphingomonadaceae bacterium | reverse complement strand
CGGCGCGCGCACGATGATCTTCGACGAGATCGACCGCGGCGTCGGCGGCGCGGTAGCGAGCGCGATCGGCGACCGCCTCGCCCGGCTGGCCGAGACCGCGCAGGTTCTCGTCGTCACCCACTCGCCCCAAGTCGCGGCGCGGGGGGCGCACCAGTGGCGCATCGCCAAGACGGCCGACGCGGGCGGCTCTCGCACAGCCGTGACCCCCCTCGACGCGCCCGCCCGCCGCGAAGAGATCGCGCGCATGCTGTCGGGGGCGGAAGTGACCGACGAGGCGCGGGCGCAGGCTGCGCGGTTGCTGGGGGCGGTCGGGTGAGCGAGGCGGCCGAAGACCCCGCCGCCGAACTCGCTCGGCTCGCGGCCGAGATCGCCGAGCACGCCGTCCGTTACCATCGCGACGACGCCCCCACTGTCACCGACGCCGAATACGACGCGCTCGTCCGGCGCAATGCCGCGCTCGAGGCGGCGCATCCCGAGCTGGTTCGCGGCGACTCGCCGGCGGACGCGGTCGGAGCGGCGCCGGCGGCGGGGTTCGGCAAGGTCGTCCATGCGCGGCCGATGCTCAGCCTCGACAACGCCTTCGCCGACGCCGAGGTGGTCGAGTTCGTCGCTCGGGTGCGACGGTTCCTCCGCCTCGCCGACGACGCGCCGCTAGCGCTGACCGCCGAGCCGAAGATCGACGGGCTGTCGCTGTCGCTGCGCTACGAGGGCGGCGTGCTTGTCACCGCCGCGACGCGCGGCGACGGCGCGGTCGGCGAGGACGTGACGGCGAACGTCGCCACTGTCCGCGATGTGCCGCAGCGGCTGCCGGCCGACGCGCCGGCGGTGGTCGAGGTGCGCGGCGAGGTCTACATGGCCAAGGCCGATTTCCTCGCGCTCAACGAAGCCCAAGCGGCGACGGGGCAGCGGACCTTCGCCAACCCGCGCAACGCCGCCGCCGGGTCGCTGCGCCAGCTCGACGTCGCGGTGACCGCGGCGCGGCCGCTGCGTTTCTTTGCCTTCGGAATCGGAGAAGCGAGCGAACCGATCGCACAAAGCCATTTCGAGATGTTAGCGCGGTTTCGGACCTGGGGAATACCCGTGAGCGACCTAGTGATCCGATGCGAAAACATCGATGCAGCACTTGTTCGCTACGACGAGATCGAGATGGCTCGGTCATCTCTTTTGTTCGACATTGATGGAGTAGTTTACAAGGTCGATAGCATAGACCTTCAGGATCGGTTAGGAGAAACAAGTAATAGACGGCCGCGCTGGGCGCTGGCCCACAAATTTCCCGCCGAGCGGGCGACGACGAAGCTGCTGGCGATCGACATCCAGGTCGGGCGGACGGGGCAGCTGACCCCGGTCGCGCGGCTCGAGCCGGTCGGCGTCGGCGGGGTCATCGTGACCAACGCGACGCTCCACAACGAGGACGAGATCGCGCGCAAGGACGTCCGCGTCGGCGACACGGTCGAGCTTCAGCGCGCCGGCGACGTCATCCCGCAGATCCTCGGACCCGTCCCCGGCGACGCCCAGCGCGGCGCGCCGTTCGTCTTTCCGATCGTCTGCCCGGCGTGCGGCAGCCACGCGACGCGCGAGGCGGGCGAGGTCGCGCGGCGGTGCACCGGCGGGTTGATCTGTCCGGCGCAGCGGGTCGAGCGGCTGCGCCACTTCGTCGGCCGCCGCGCCTTCGACATCGAGGGGCTGGGGGCCGAACGGATCGAGCTGTTCGTCGCCGAGGGGCTGATCGCGACGCCGGGCGACATCTTCCGCCTGGACGCGCACCGCGGCGCGCTGGTCGCGCGCAAGGGGTTCGACGCGGTGTCGGTCGACAAGCTGCTCGGGGCCATCGACGCGCGGCGGACGATCGGGCTCGATCGCTTCTTGTTTGCGCTCGGCATCCGCCATGTCGGCGAGGTCGTCGCGCGCGACCTCGCGCGGGCATTCGGCACCTATGACGCCTTCGCCGAGCGCGTGGCGGCAGCGACGGCAGTGGCGGC
>CAXTQJ010000319.1:0-240 GCA_964246245.1 uncultured Sphingomonadaceae bacterium | reverse complement strand
ATCGGGATGAACAGGTCTGGGCGGATCAGGCCACGCGGCGGGTGCGGCCAGCGCGGTCGACTTCTTCGGCGAGGCGCACAACCGCGACGTTGTGGCCGACCTGCGCCGCGAGGTGGCGGTCGCGCCGTTCGCGGTCGCGGCGCGCGCGTCGGCGGTGACCGGCAAGACCGTCGTCTTCACCGGCACGCTCGAGGCGATGAGCCGCGACGAGGCGCGCGCCCAAGCCGAACGCCTCGGCGC
>CAXTQJ010000318.1:2411-2640 GCA_964246245.1 uncultured Sphingomonadaceae bacterium | reverse complement strand
CCTCCGTCACGGCTGCGCCGCGCCACCTCCCCGCGGGACGGGGAGGATCACGCCCGCACCACCGTGGCGATGCGGGCGATGCAAGGTCGGCCGGTCGCTTAGCCTGCCGCACCGCGCGGACGCGATGCTGCTGTCGCGAGTTCGACGGCGTCGCGATCCGGGGGGCCGCCGGCGAAGCCCCCCTCGGACGGACTCGGGCGGGCGGGTAGCCCCCCCCCCCCGCCCGCCC
>CAXTQJ010000318.1:0-2311 GCA_964246245.1 uncultured Sphingomonadaceae bacterium | reverse complement strand
GAACACGAAGAGCGTTCGTCGCATAGCGACCGGCCGCGCTTGGCTAGCTCAGATGCTGCGCCAGGTACTTGTTCATCTCGAACATCGTGCACTTGTCGCGGCCGAACACCTTCTTCAGCTTTGCGTCGGCGACGATGACGCGCTTGTCGGTCGGGTCCTGCAGCTTGTGCTCGCGGATATATTCCCACACCTTGCTGACCACCTGGCCGCGCGGGAGGGTCGCCTTGCCGACGATCTCGGCGAGTTCGGGCGACGGGGTCAACGGCTTCTGCAGCGCGTCGACCTTCTTCGGCGCATTGGGATCGGCGGGGGCCTTCGCGGCCTTGGGCGCCGCCGCCTTCTTCGCCGGGGCGGCCTTGGCCGGGGCCGCCTTGGCCGGCGCCGCCTTCGCCGCCGGCTTGGCCGGAGCCTTCGCGGCCGGTTTCGCCGCCTTGGGTGTCGTCGCCATCAGCCTATTCTCCCCTGCCCCTGTCGGGCGCTCGTGCAACCGGCCGTGATTGACCTTGTTCCGTCGCCGAACATTAGTCCTTTTGTTTCGCCGCGCAATCGCCCGTCGCAGGGCATTTTTCGGCAGCAGATCAGCGGCAGGGAGCGATCGCGTCGGGCAGCGCGCGCGGCTCGAACACGGCGAGATACGCCCCCTCGCCGATCGGCCGCGTCGCCGTCCGGGCATAGCCGATCGCGCCCAGCTCGCACGCCAGCAGCGCCGGCGGCGTGCCGTGGTCGGCGGTCGGCCGGTCGGCGTCGACGATCGCGACGCGGCCGCCGACCTTCAGGCTTCGCCGCAGCCGCCACAGCAGCGCGTAGGGCTGGGTGATCTCGTGATACATGTGGACCATCACGACGAGATCGATCGACCCCGGCGGCAGCGCGACGTCGTCGGGCTTGCCCAGCAGCGCGGTCACGTTGCCGAGCGGCCGGACCCGCCGCGTCAGCTTGGCGACGGTCGCGGCGTCGATGTCCTCGGCGACGATGTGGCCGCGGGGCCCGACCGCGCGCGACAGCGGCCGTTCGTAATAGCCTTCGCCCGCACCGATGTCGGCGACGCTGCGCCCGGCGAGCGGACCGAGCGCGCCGAGCACGGTCTTCGCCTCGCCGGCGTTGTCGCGCGCGTCCTCGGTCGACCAGCGCGGCGAGACCACGGGGGCCACCGGGCGCGCCGGCGCGGGGAACACCGGCTCCTTCGCCGGCGGGTCGGCGTCGCACGCGCTCGCGGCGAGCGCCAGCGCGGCGAGCAGCGTCCCGCGGATCACGCGGCTAGCGCGGCGCAATGACCATCAGCATCTGGCGGCCTTCCATCTTGGGCAGCTGCTCGACCTTGGCATAGTCGATCGCGTCGTCGCGGACGCGTTCGAGCAGCGCCAGCCCGAGTTCGCCGTGGCTCAGCTCGCGGCCGCGAAAGCGGAGCGTCAGCTTGACCTTGTCGCCCTCCTCGATGAAGCGCTGGACCGCCTTCATCTTGGTGTCGTAGTCGTGGTCGTCGATGTTGGGACGCATCTTGATCTCCTTGATCTCCTGCGTCTTCTGGTTCTTGCGTGCCGCCGCCGCCTTCTTCTGCGCCTCGTACTTGAACTTGCCGACGTCGAGGATCTTGCACACCGGCGGGTCGGCTCCCGGCGACACCTCGACAAGGTTCATGCCGACCTCGTGCGCGGTCGCGATCGCTTCCTTGGTATAGAGGACGCCGAGGTTCTCGCCGTCCTGGTCGATCACGCGGACCTTGGGCACGGTGATGAATTCGTCGAAGCGCGGGCCGTTCATCGGCACGGGCGTATTCTGCATGCGGCGCGGGGGCGGGGGTATGGCAGTGTCTCCTGATGTGTTGCGCGGTTAATGTAGCGCTTTCACAATCTTTCCGAAAGGCGCGCCGACGGGGATTTTCGCTGCCCTTCACGCCGCCGATCCGGTTCCTACATTGGAGGCGATCACCCCCCTTTGTTCGAAAGCACCCACGCCGACATGAGCGATTTTCCCGACTGGCACGGCACGACGATCGTGTCGGTGCGCAAGGACGGCCGCGTCGTCGTCGCCGGCGACGGCCAGGTGACGATGGGCCAGACGGTGATGAAGGCCAACGCCAAGAAAGTCCGCCGCCTCGGCGAGGGCGGCCATGTCGTCGCCGGGTTCGCCGGTGCGACGGCCGACGCCTTCACTTTGTTCGAGCGACTTGAGGCGAAACTCGACCGCTACCCCGGCCAGCTGACCCGCGCTGCGGTCGAGCTGGCCAAGGACTGGCGGACCGACCGCTACCTCCGCCGGCTCGAGGACATCGCCGGTCCCGGTCAGGATCAGCGTCGCGTCCTTGTCGGCG
>CAXTQJ010000317.1:2276-2652 GCA_964246245.1 uncultured Sphingomonadaceae bacterium | reverse complement strand
GACAACAACTTGCGTGCGGCGGGTCGCCAGCATTCTCCCGCCCTAGCGCCGCCCCGCTTCCCGGAGGAACACCCCCGTCCAGGCCCCGCGCCGCGTACACCCGGATCCTGCTCAAGCTGTCGGGCGAGGCGTTGATGGGGTCGGGCCAGTACGGCATCGACCCTGCCGAAACCGCGCGGATCGCCGTCGAGGTCAAGCGCGCGCGCGACGCCGGCTTCGAGCTATGCCTCGTCGTCGGCGGCGGCAACATCTTCCGTGGGCTGGCGGCGGCGGCAAAGGGCTTCGACCGCGCCAGCGCCGACTACATGGGGATGCTGGCGACGGTGATGAACGCGCTCGCGGTGCAGAACGCGCTCGAGCAGGCCGGCGTCGCCCC
>CAXTQJ010000317.1:0-2266 GCA_964246245.1 uncultured Sphingomonadaceae bacterium | reverse complement strand
GAACTGAGCTTCAGCAAGGTGTTGGCCGACAATCTGAAGGTGATGGATGCGGCGGCGGTGGCGCTGTGCCGCGACAACAACATTCCGATCGTCGTCTTCAACATCCGCGCCGAGGGCAGCCTGACGGCGGTGCTTGCGGGCGAGGGCGTGTCGACGACGGTCGGCGCCGACGATCTGTCGGCCCACGCCGACGGGGCAGGAGCATAGACGATGGCGGTTTTCGATTCCGTGGTGCACAAGGCCGATCTCGACCGGCGGATGAATTCGGCGGTCGAGGCGCTCAAGAGCGACCTCGGCGGCCTGCGCACCGGCCGCGCGTCGACCTCGCTCCTCGATCGCATCTCGGTCGAGGTCTACGGCGCGAACATGGCGCTGAGCCAGGTCGCGACGGTGACCGCGCCCGACGCGCGGATGCTCGCGGTCCAGGTGTGGGACAAGTCGAACGTCCAGGTCGTCGACAAGGCGATCCGCGCCGCCGGCCTCGGCCTCAACCCGATCATCGATGGCCAGACGCTTCGCCTCCCGATCCCCGACCTGACCGAGGACCGACGCAAGGAACTCGCCAAGCTCGCGTCGCAATATTCGGAGAAGGCCAAGATCGCGGTGCGGAACGTCCGCCGCGACGGCATGGAGGGGTTGAAGGCGGCCGAGAAGAAAGGCGACATCAGTCAGGACGAACAGAAGCGGCTCGAGATCGACGTCCAGAAGTCGACCGACAAGATCACCGCCGAAATGGACGCCGTATCGGGCGCGAAGGAAAAGGAAATCCTCGGCAAGTGAGCCTGCGCCCCGCGTCTAGCCCGCGGAGCGGGGTTGCACCGCCCGACCCCGCACCGCCGGGGGTGCGGCCGCGCACCGGCACCGGGGCGTCGGCGGTTCCCCGCCACGTCGCGATCATCATGGACGGCAACGGCCGCTGGGCGAAAGCGCGCCACCTGCCGCGGATCATGGGTCACCGTAAGGGCGTCGAGGCGGTCCGGCGGACGATCGAGGCGGCCCCCGATCTCGGCATCGAGGTGCTGACGCTCTACGCTTTTTCCAGCGAGAACTGGCGGCGGCCGGCCGACGAGGTGAGCGACCTGATGGGGCTGCTGCGCCACTACCTGCGGACCGAGATCGCCGAGCTCCACGCCAACGGGGTGCGCCTGCGTTTCATCGGCGACACCGCGGTGCTCAGCGACGACGTCGTCACGATGCTCGAGCAGGCACGGTCGCTGACGGCGGCGAACACGCGAATGACGCTGGTGCTGGCGCTCAACTACGGTTCGCACGACGAGATCGTCCGGGTGGCGCGAGCGATCGCAGCCGAGGCGGCGGCGGGAACGCTCGAGCCCGCCGCGATCGACGCCGCCGCGATCGACGCGCGGCTCGACACCGCCGGGCTGCCGCCGCCCGACCTCGTCATCCGCACCAGCGGTGAGCAGCGCCTGTCGAACTTCCTGCTGTGGCAGTCGGCCTATGCCGAGCTCGTCTTCACCGACGAGCTGTGGCCCGACTTCGGCCGGGAGTCGCTGCAACGCGCGGTCGCCGCCTTCGGCCAGCGCGACCGGCGCTATGGCGGGCGCTAGCATGACCGTCCCGTTCGCCGGCGCGCGCCGGCCCGGCCAACTGGCGACCCGGGTTGCGACCGGCATCGCACTGGCGGCCGTCGCGATCGGCGCGGTCTGGGCCGGCGGCGTCGCCTTCACCGCGCTCGTCGCCGCCGCCGTCCTGCTGATGAGTGCCGAATGGAGCGTGATACACGGCATCGCGCGCGGCTTCCGGCTCGCCGTCCTCGTCAGCCTCGCGTTCGTCGCCGGGTTGACGGTCTATGGTTCGGCGAGCGACGCGCTGATCGTTCTTGCGGCCGGTGCGGGCACGCTCGGACTGTTCATGCGCGGCTTCGACCGGAGTCGCGCGTTCTGGGTGGCCGCTGGGCTCCTCTACTGCGGGCTGCCGATGATCGCGCTGCTGTGGCTGCGCGCCCTGCCGACGGGGCTGACGCTGACCGTCGCGACCTTCGCGATCGTCTGGGCGACCGATATCGCCGCCTTCTTCGTGGGTCGAGCGGTCGGCGGGCCGAAGTTCGCACCATCGATCAGCCCCAACAAGACGTGGGCGGGGGTGGTCGGCGGTGTCCTCGCCGCCGCGCTCGTCGGCGGGCTGAGCGGTCTCGCACTCCACGGGACCACAGGCACCCGGCTCCACGTCACCATCGTGACGGTCGGCTTCGTCGTCGGCGGCGTGTGTCTCGGCGCCTTCCTCGGGTGGGTGGCAATCGGCGGCG
>CAXTQJ010000316.1:434-2655 GCA_964246245.1 uncultured Sphingomonadaceae bacterium | reverse complement strand
AGCCCGACCGGCTGACCGCGCAGGAGCGGCTCGCCGCGATGCTCCGCGAGGCCGAAGAGGACCGGATGCGCGTCGCCGAGGAGGCGCGCCGCCGCGAGGAGATCGAGAAGGCCGAAGCGGTCGAGATGGACAAGCTCCGCGCCGAGGAGAAGAAGAAGGCCGAGGAGGAAGCCGCGCTCCGTCCCGTCGAGGCGCGCGCAACTCCCGGTCTCCGTCCGCTCGGCGTCGTCACCCCGATCGTCGACGACGACGAGGGCGGCAAGCGCGGGCTCCCCGCGCGGCCGAACCGCGGCCGGATCGACGACCGCCGCCAGGGCAAGCTGACCGTCACCCGCGCGCTCGACGCCGACGACAGCGTCCGCACGCGCAGCCTCGCCGCGCTCCGCCGCGCGCGCGAGAAGCAGCATCGCGGCCACGGCGGCGGGGCCGGCCAGGTGCGCCAGGTCCGCGACATCACCGTGCCCGAATCGATCACCGTCCAGGAGCTCGCCAACCGCCTCGCCGAGCGCGGCAGCGACGTCCTCAAGGTCCTCAACCGCCTCGGCACGCCGATGGCGATGGTCGACGAGATGGATCAGGACTTGGCCGAGCTGGTCATCGGCGAGTTCGGCCACAACATCGTCCGCGTGTCCGAGGCCGATGTCGAGATCGGCGTCGTCGGCGCGGTCGACGAGGAAGCCGACCTCCAGCCGCGTCCTCCCGTCGTCACGATCATGGGCCACGTCGACCACGGCAAGACCAGCCTGCTCGACTCGCTCCGCGGCACCGACGTCCTCGCCGGCGAGGCGGGCGGCATCACCCAGCACATCGGCGCGTATCAGGTGACGCCGCAGGGCGGGCAGCCGATCACCTTCCTCGATACGCCGGGTCACGAGGCGTTCACCGACATGCGCCGCCGCGGCGCCAACGTCACCGACATCGTCATCCTCGTGGTCGCGTGGGACGACGGGATCATGCCGCAGACGGTCGAGGCGATCGCCCATACCAAGGCGGCGGGTGTGCCGATGATCGTCGCGATCAACAAGATGGACAAGCCCGGGGCCGACGCCCAGCGGATCCGCACCGCGCTTCTCCAGTACGACGTCCAGGTCGAATCGCTCGGCGGCGAGGTCCAGGACGTCGAGGTCTCGGCGACGAAGAAGACCGGATTGGACGAGCTGCTCGAGAAGATCGAACTCCAGGCCGAGCTGCTCGAGCTGCGCGCCAACCCGAACCGCGCCGCCGAGGCGACGGTGATCGAGGCGCGGCTCGATAAAGGCCGCGGGCCGCTGGCGACGGTGCTGGTCAACCGCGGGACGCTCAAGACCGGCGACGTCTTCGTCGTCGGGGCCGAGTGGGGCAAGGTCCGTGCGTTGCTCAACGACAAGGCGGTCCAGGTCAAGTCGGCGCTGCCGTCGGTTCCGGTCGAAGTCCTCGGCCTGTCCGGCGTGCCGCGCGCCGGCGACCCGTTCAGCGTCATGGAGACCGAGGCACGCGCGAAGGAAGTCGCCGCCTACCGCGCCGGGCTGATCGTCGCCGAGCGGACGACGCAGCCGCAGGCCGACCTCGCGACGATGTTCAACGCGCTCCGCGAGGCGAAGGCGCAGGAGTATCCGGTCGTCGTCAAGGGCGATGTCCAGGGCAGCGTCGAGGCGATCGTATCGTCGCTCAACCGCATCTCGACCGACCTGATCAAGGTCCGTGTCCTTCATTCGGGCGTCGGGGGGATCACCGAGTCGGATGTCACGCTGGCGGCGGCGTCGAAGGCCCCGATCATCGGCTTCAACGTCCGCGCCAACGCCAAGGCGCGCGAGTTCGCCCAGCGCGACGGCGTCGCGCTCAAGTACTACGACGTCATCTACGACCTGATCGACGACGTGAAGGCGGCGATGGCCGGGCAGCTCGGCCCCGAGTTCCTCGAAAACGTCGTCGGCCGGGCGCAGGTGCTCGAGGTGTTCCAGGCGGGCAAGACCGGCAAGGCGGCCGGCGCGCGCGTCGTCGAAGGCATCATCAAGAAGAACCTGCGCGCCCGCGTCATGCGCGACGACGTCGTCATCTACGTCGCCAACGTGTCGTCGCTGCGGCGGTTCAAGGACGACGTGCCCGAGGTGCGGACGGGGCTCGAATGCGGCATCGGGCTGGAGAACAACACCGACATCAAGCCCGGCGACATCATCGAGACGTTCGAGATCGAGGAGCGGGAGCGGACGCTCTGACGCGGCGGTGAGCAGCGCGCCGAACG
>CAXTQJ010000316.1:0-424 GCA_964246245.1 uncultured Sphingomonadaceae bacterium | reverse complement strand
TGAACTCCGCCGACCCGAACGCGGCACTCCAGCGCCGGGGGGGGGGGGGGGGGGCCCCCCCCCGCCCAACCGGGGGGGGGGGGGGGGGGGCGGGGCCCCGCCGCTCCCTCGCCCCCGCCGCCACTTCACCCCCGCCGCCATCCGCGCTAGACCCGCGACGATGTCATCCGATGCCCCTCCCGACACGGTCACCGGCAAGGTCGACCTGCGCATCGGTGCCGACCGGATGTCGATCGAGTTGACGCTGACGACCGCCCCGGCCCCGCTCGCCGACCTGCTGCCCGTGTTCCAGAACGTCGCGAGCGCGCTGACCAGCCGCGCCGCCGCGCGCGACGAAGCCGATGGCCGGACGGTATCGTGCCGGGCCGGATGTGGCGCGTGCTGCCGCCAGCCGGTGCCGATCGCGCGGGCCGAGGCGCGCGGC
>CAXTQJ010000315.1:0-2701 GCA_964246245.1 uncultured Sphingomonadaceae bacterium | reverse complement strand
GATCTTCGGCGCGAGCTTCGTCGCCGTCGCCGCCGACCATCCGGGCGCGCGGGCCGCCGCCGCGCGCGACCCGGCCGCCGCCGCCTTCGTCGCCCGGTGCCAGGAAGGCGGCACCACCGCCGCCGAGCTCGAGACGCAGGCGAAGCTCGGCTTCGACACCGGCCGGCGCGCCGTGCACCCGCTCGCGCCCGGCGTCGACCTGCCGGTCTACATCGCCAACTTCGTCCTGATGGACTACGGCACCGGCGCGATCATGGGGGTGCCGGCGCACGACCAGCGCGACCTCGACTTCGCGCGCAAATACGGCCTGCCCGTCCGCCGCGTCGTGGCGGATGGCGAGACGACCGGCGCGGATTTCGTCGGCGATACGGCGTACACCGGCGCGGGTCGGCTGGTGAACTCGGGCTTCCTCGACGGGCTCGAAGTCGACGCCGCCAAGGCCGCCGTCATCGCGCGCGCCGAGGCCGACGGCTGGGGCGCGGCCGAGACCGTGTGGCGGCTGCGCGACTGGGGGGTCAGCCGGCAGCGCTACTGGGGCTGCCCGATCCCGGTGATCCATTGCGTCGCCTGCGGCGTGGTGCCGGTGCCCGATGACCAGTTGCCGCTGCGCCTGCCGGAGGACGTGACGTTCGACCGTCCAGGCAATCCGCTGGACCACCACCCGACGTGGAAGCATGTGCGCTGTCCCGCCTGCGACGAGCCGGCGGTGCGCGAGACCGACACGCTCGACACCTTCGTCAATTCGTCGTGGTATTTCATGCGCTTCGCCAGCGCGCCGAGCGATCAGGCGTTCGACCGCGCGGCCGCCGGCGCGTGGCTGCCGGTGGCGCAGTATATCGGCGGGGTCGAGCATGCGATCCTCCACCTGCTCTACGCGCGCTTCTGGACGCGCGCGATGCAACGCATCGGCCGGATCGACCTGAGCGAGCCGTTCACCGGGCTGTTCACCCAGGGGATGGTGACGCACGAGACGTATCGCCGGGCGATCGCCAACGCGGCCGCGATCGATGAGGGCGATTTCGAGCGCGACAACGAGCCTGCGGGCATCTGGCTCGCCCCCGATGAGGTCGAGCGCCGCGGCGGGGACGTGGTCGAGACGGCGACGGGGCAGCCGGTCGAGGTCGGCCGCGTGGTCAAGATGTCCAAATCGAAGAAGAACATCGTCAACCCCGACGCGATCCTCGCGCGCCACGGGGCCGATGCGCTGCGCTGGTTCATGCTGTCCGACTCGCCCCCCGAGCGCGACCTCGCGTGGTCGGAGGCGGGGATCGACGGCGCGTGGCGCTTCGTCCAGCGCGTCTGGCGGCTGGCCACGGCGGAAGCGGGCGACGCGGGCCTCCCCTCCCCCCAAGGGGCGGGGCGGCAGGGCGCCCGCGCGGCGGCCAAAGCCATCGCCGGGGTCACCGCCGACATCGACAGGCTCCAGTTCAACAAGGCGGTCGCGCGGCTGTACGAGCTGGTCAACACCCTCGAACGCGCCGCCCCCTCGCCCGACCGGGCAGCGGCGATCGACGTTCTCCTCCAGCTCGCCGCGCCGATGATCCCCCACCTCGCCGAGGAGGCGTGGGCGGTGCGCGCGGCGGCCGCGGGCCGGCACACCGGCCTGATCGCCGACGCGCCATGGCCGGTCGCCGACCCGGCGCTGCTGGTCGACGACACGGTGACCATCGCGATCCAGGTCAACGGCAAGCTCAAGGACAGCGTCGAGACCGCCAAGGGAGCGCCGCGCGAGGCGGTCGAGGCGCTCGTCCTCGCCCGCGACAAGGTCGCCCGCGCCCTCGACGGCAAGGTACCGCGCAAGGTCATCGTCGTCCCCGACCGCCTCGTGAACCTCGTCGCGTGAGGGCGGCGGTCGCCTTCGCGGCCGGGCTGGCGCGCGTCGCCGTCGCCGTCGCACCCTTGGTGCTGGCGGCGTGCGGCCTCCAGCCGGTCTATTCGGGCGGCAGCCACGGCGTCGCCGCCGCCGCGCTCGCCGACATCGCGATCGCGCCGATCGCCGACCGCGCCGGCTACCTCGTCCGCGGCGAGCTGCAGACGCGGATGGGCGAAACCAGCGACCACCCGCGCTACCGCCTCGAGGTCGAGCTCGACGACAATATCTTGGGCTTCGGCATCCGCGGCGACAATTCGGTGACGCGCGAGCGGCGGACGCTGCGCGCGCGCTACAAGCTCGTCGCACTGGCGACCGGCGCGGTCGTCCTCGACGCGACGGCGACGACCGACGCCGGCATCGACCGCGTCAGCTCGGACTACGCCGTCGTCGCCGCCGAGGACACCGCGCTCGAACGACTGGCGACCGACCTCGCCAACCAGATCGTCATCCGCCTCGCCCGCTTCGCCCACGACGGCGACATGGCGGCGCCGTGACGACCGGCGGGTCGCAGCCGATCCTCCCCGCGGGTGGGGCGGATCGTCCGCCCATGAAGGGTGACGCGCGCGCGCTCGCGCGGCTCGATCCGGCGGTGCGCCTCGTCCTGCTGTACGGTCCCGACACCGCCGCCTCGGCCGACCTTGCACGGACGCTGGCGCGACGGCTGCCCGACCCCGAGACGGTGATCGCCGCCGCGACGCTGACCGCCGACCCCGCCGCGCTCGTCGCCGCGGCGAGCGAGATCGCGATGTTCGGCGGGGCGCACTGGATCCGCGTCGACGACGCCGGCGACGCCGCGCTGGCCGCCCTGCCGCGTGTCCTCGACGCGGG
>CAXTQJ010000314.1:266-2732 GCA_964246245.1 uncultured Sphingomonadaceae bacterium | reverse complement strand
CGACAACACGCTTCAGGACGTCCTCATCCGTTACCATCGGCTCAAGGGCCGCGACGCGCTGTGGGTCGTCGGCACCGACCACGCCGGCATCGCGACGCAGATGGTCGTCGAGCGCCAGCTCGCCGAGGCGACGCAGGGGGCGCGGCGGGCGGACATGACCCGCGAGGCGTTCCTCGACCACGTCTGGGAGTGGAAGGCGACCAGCGGCGGCCGCATCACGCAGCAACTGCGCCGGCTCGGAGCGAGCTGCGACTGGGCGCACGAGCGCTTCACCATGGACGAAGGGTTCAGCGCGGCGGTGACCAAGGTCTTCGTCGACCTGTATCGCGAGGGCCTGCTCTACCGCGATAAGCGGCTGGTCAACTGGGACCCCAAGCTCGGCACGGCGATCAGCGACCTCGAGGTCGAGTACCGCGAGGTCGACGGCCACCTGTGGCACTTCCGCTACCCGCTCGAGGACGGGTCGGGCTTCATCGCCATCGCGACGACGCGCCCCGAGACGATCCTCGGCGACGGCGCGATCGCGGTGAACCCCGACGACGAGCGCTACCGGCATCTCGTCGGCACCTACGCGACGCTGCCGATCATGAACCGCCGCCTGCCGATCGTCGCCGACAGCTATGTCGAAGCCGACTTCGGCAGCGGCGCGGTCAAGATCACCCCCGCGCACGACTTCAACGACTTCGCCCTTGCCCACCGGCATCCGGCGGCGAACATCCCGCTGATCAACCTGATGAACCCCGACGCGACCATGTCGGCGGCGTGCCCGGCCGACTACCAGGGCCTGACCCGCGAGGCGGCGCGGCGGAAGGTCGTCGCCGACTTCGACGCGTTGGGCCTGCTCGACCGGATCGAACCGCACCGCCACCAGGTGCCCTACGGCGACCGCTCGGGCGTCGTCATCGAGCCGTACCTGACCGACCAGTGGTACGTCGACGCGAAGACCCTAGCCGGCCCGGCGATCGACGCGGTGCGCAGCGGCGCGACCACGTTCGTGCCGGCGACGTGGGAGAAGACGTACTTCAACTGGATGGAGAACATCCAGCCGTGGTGCGTGTCGCGGCAGATCGTGTGGGGACACCGGATACCGGCGTGGTATGGGCATCATCAGCATCACGATAAGAGCTTAACCGTCCGCTTAGCGTCTGATAGTCCGTTCTTAAGCGAAACGCCGGGCGTCGATGTGGACGTTTTCGTCGCAGAAGATGAAGAGGCTGCTATTAAAGCGGCCGAGCTGCATTACGGACGGCGAGTAGCGGTGGTCGATAAGCGCGAGCATGCGCTTGAGTTTCCGCGATGGCGCAAAGGGTATGAGACCGACCTAGAGAATACCACATTTCCAATATGGCGCGACGACGACGTCCTCGACACGTGGTTCTCGTCCGCCCTCTGGCCCTTCGCCACCATCGGCTGGCCCGAGAAGACGCCCGACCTCGCCCGCCACTACCCGACCGACGTCCTCGTCACCGGGTTCGACATCATCTTCTTCTGGGTCGCGCGGATGATGATGCAGGGCATCCATTTCATGGATCGGCCCCCCTTCGCGACCGTCTACTGCCACGGCCTCGTCCGCGACGCGAAGGGGGCGAAGATGTCGAAGTCGCGCGGCAACACCGTCGACCCGCTCGCGCTGATCGACCGCTACGGAGCCGACGCGCTGCGCTTCACCTTGTGCGCGATGGAAAGCCAGGGGCGCGACATCAAGCTCGACGAGAAGCGGGTCGAGGGCTACCGCAACTTCGCGACCAAGCTTTGGAACGCCGCGCGCTTCGCGCAGAGCAACGGCATCGCCGGCGTGGCGCCGACCGGTGCGCCGTCTTGTCCCGCCGCCTCCCCCGCGGCGAGCCAGCCGGTCAACCGCTGGATCGTCGGCGAGGTCGTCGCGACCGCCCGCGCCCTCGACGCCGCGATCGCCGCCTTCCGCTTCGACCAGTACGCCGAGACGATCTACGCCTTCGTGTGGAACCGCTTCTGCGACTGGTACCTCGAACTGACCAAGCCGCTGCTGGCCGACGGCGCCGAGGCCGCCATCGCCGCCGAAACGCGCGCGGTCGCCGGCTGGGCGCTCGACCAGATCCTGGTCCTCCTCCACCCGGTCATGCCGTTCCTGACCGAGGAGCTGTGGCACAAGCTGGGCCGGCGCGATAACGACCTGATCGTCGCGCCGTGGCCGGTGACCGACGCCGGGCTGATCGACGCGGCGGCGGCGGCCGACATCGACTGGCTGATCGACCTCGTCACCGAGGTCCGGTCGGCGCGCAACGAGCTCAACATCCCACCGGGTGCGAAGCTCGCGGTGCATGTCAGCGAGGCCGACCCGGCGACGATGGAGCGACTTGAGCGACAGGCGCAGCCGATCGCGTGGCTGGCGCGACTCGACGCAATCTCAGACCGGCCGGCTCCTTCGGGTGGCCGCGCGCATATCGTTGTCAACGAAGCGACCTACACGATCCCGCTCGGCGGCGT
>CAXTQJ010000314.1:0-256 GCA_964246245.1 uncultured Sphingomonadaceae bacterium | reverse complement strand
TTCGCCCCCGCGGCGGCGCGCGTCCGGCTGGAGAAGAACGCCCTAGCCGCCGAGAAGGAGCGCGACGCGCTTGCCGCACGCCTCGCGTCGCCGGGGTTCGTCGAACGCGCCAAGCCGGAGGCGGTCGACAAGGCTCGCGACGACCACGCCGCGCGCGCCGCCGAGGCCGACCGGCTGCGCGCGGCGCTGGCGCGGTGGGGGTAATTTCTCCTCCCGATGATTGCGGCGAACCGGGAGTGGGGCGGGCCGGAGTGGG
>CAXTQJ010000313.1:0-2733 GCA_964246245.1 uncultured Sphingomonadaceae bacterium | reverse complement strand
CACCGTGGCGACCCGCGACGGCATGTTGCTCCAGTTCGTCCAGGTCGCCGGTCTGCCGTTCGAGACTGTCGACACCGACGACCTCAACTACCGCCACGCCATACGCGAGACGATGCTGCGCGGCATCGCCGATCCGCATTTCGCCGTCTACCACCACATCCTGCGACGGCCGGTCGTCGCGGTGCTGCCGGGCGTCGCGCGCGACCGGTTCTGCGCCGAGATCGACGACGCGTGGCGCGCGCGGCTCGCGGCCAAGCAGATGTTCGTCAACGAACTGTTCCTGACGGTCGTGCGCCGCCCGCTGCAGGGCCGCACCGGCCTCCTCGACGGCGTCGCCGACCTGTTTCGCGGCCGGGGCGGCGGCACCGACCTCCTCGGCCTGCGCGATCTCCATACCGCGGTCGATGCCATGCTGCGCAGCCTCGCCCCTTATGGAGCCCGGCGCCTCGGCTGCTACGCGACGCGCGCCGGCGACTGCTCGGAGCCGCTCGAGTTCCTGTCGTTCCTCCTCAACGGCGAGCTCCGCCCCGTGCTGCTGCCGCGCGCCGACATCGGTCGGGCGCTCGCGCAGTCGCGGATCAGCTTTGGCGTCGACACGATCGACCTCAAGGGGCCGAGCGACGCGAGCCGGCGCTACGCGGCGATGATCGGGGTCAAGGACTACCCTTCGGCGACCGCGCCCGGCCTCCTCGACAACCTGCTGCGCCTGCCGCACGAGATGGTCGTGACGCAGAGCTTCGGCTTCGTCGACCGGACCGCGGCGCTGGGCCGGATGAACCTCGCGCTGCGCCGGATGCGCGCGAGTGACGACGACGCGCTGTCGCTGCGCGGCGACCTCGCGCAGGCCAAGGACAACGTCGCCGCCGGACGTTCGGGGTTCGGCGAGCATCACCTGAGCATTCAGGTGCGCGTCCCGCGCCTCGCGCAGCTCGACGCGGCGACCGCCGACGTCCTGTCGGCGTTCACCGATATCGGCCTCATCGCGGTCCGCGAGGATGTCGCCGCCGAACCGGTGTTCTGGGCGCAGTTTCCCGGCAACTTCAAGGATATCGCCCGTCGGTCGCTGATCTCGACCGGCAACTTCGCCGCCTTCGCGTCGCTGCACAATTTCCCCAGCGGACAGGCGACCGGCAACCATTGGGGCGACGCGATCACCGTGCTCGAGACGACGAGCGGGACGCCGTACCACTTCAACTTCCACACCGGCGACCTCGGCAATTTCACCGTCATCGGCCCGTCGGGCAGCGGCAAGACCGTGGTCATGACCTTCCTGCTCGCGCAGGCGTCGAAGTTCGACCCGCGTACCGTCTATTTCGACAAGGACCGCGGGGCCGAAATCTTCGTCCGCGCGACCGGCGGCGTCTACAGCGTGCTGCGACCCGGCCACCCGACCGGGTTCAACCCGCTGGCGCTGGCCGATACGCCGGGCAACCGGCGCTTCCTCGTCGAATGGGTCGAGCGGCTGCTGGGCGGGACGCTCGATGCCGCCGGCCGCGAACTGATCGCCGCCGCGGTCGACGCCAACTACGACCAGCCGCCGGCGTTTCGCCGCTTGCGCTATTTCCGCGAACTGCTGCAGGGGACCGATCGCCCCGCCGCCGGCGACCTCGCCCACCGTCTCGGCGCGTGGCTGGGCACCGGCGAGCGGGCGTGGCTGTTCGACAACGAGCGCGACACGCTCGACCTCGCGGCGACGTCGATCGGCTTCGACATGACCCAGATTCTCGACGACGCGGTCAGCCGGACCCCGGCGATGATGTATCTGTTCCACCGCGTCGAGGAACGGCTCGACGGGACGCCGACGATCATCGTCGTCGACGAGGGGTGGAAGGCGCTCGACGACGAGGTCTTCGTCGCGCGGATCAAGGACTGGGAGAAGACGATCCGCAAACGCGGCGGCATCGTCGGCTTCGCGACCCAGAACGCCCGCGACGCGCTCGACTCGAAGGTCGGCCCGGCGATCATCGAACAGGCCGCGACGCAGATCTTCATGCCCAACGCCAAGGCGCAGGCGGCCGACTATCGCGACGGCTTCGGGTTGAGCGAGCACGAGTTCGACCTGATCCGCACGCTCCCCGACACGTCGCACTGCTTCCTCGTCAAGCACGGCAACGACAGCGTCATCGCCCGGCTCGATCTGACCGGGCTCGACCGCATCCTGACCGTGCTGTCGGGCCGCGAGACGACCGTCCGCCGCCTCGACGCGCTGCGGGCGCGGCTCGGCGACGATCCGGCCGGCTGGCTCGAGCCGCTGCTGGCCGGCAGCGCATGATCGGTGCCTGCCCATCGGGGATCGCCGCCGACGCCCTGGCGCGCGACGTTCTCGCGACCGCCGACTGCCTGATCGCGGGCGAGGTCCAGCAGGGCTATGCGACGCTGCTCGCGCCGGGCGGCACCTTCGCCGTCGCGCTGACGATCGGGCTGACGATCTACGTCGCGCTCTTCGGCTACCGGCTGATGCTGGGGTTGACGTCGCTGACGCTCGGCGAGGTGGTCCCGCATTTCGTCAAGATCGGGATCGTCTTCGCGCTCGTGACGAGTTGGGCGAGCTATCAGACGGTGGTGTTCGACACGCTGTTCCACGGTCCCGAGCAGGTTGCCGACGTCATCGTCCAGCAGGCGGCGTCGGTCAGCCGGGTGAAGACGTCCTGCAGCGCGGTCAGGACGTCGGCTGCGGTCGTGCCCGGTGCCGCCGCCTGCTGGACGATGACGTCGGCAACCTGCTCGGGCCCG
>CAXTQJ010000312.1:0-2734 GCA_964246245.1 uncultured Sphingomonadaceae bacterium | reverse complement strand
GCGGGCACGGGGCGGTGAGGGTGTGGCCGGCGGCGAGCGGGGCTATGAACGCCGCGTGCGCAGCCGCCGGCCACCCGGGGCGACGGGGCCGCGTCGCGACGGGAGTGAAATCCGGCAGATCGTCGGAGTCGGGGCAGGGGGGGATGTGGACCATATTCGCTCATCCTACAGATGCCCGCGTCGCGCAAATGCCTCTTGCCCCGGCATCGTCTGCCGCCGCGACCCATCATCCAGATCCTCTCCGCGAGCGGGGCGGACGTTTGCGCCATCGCCGCGCGGACGGCGGCACCCCGCGCCTTGACCGCTCCGCCGCTGCCCCGCACACCGCCGCGATGGCGGCGTGGCGCGAGCGGTGGATTCTGTGGCGCAACGCGCGCCTCGCCGACCCCGCCTTCCAGCGGCGGGCAGCGGCGAGCCCGCTGACGCGGTGGGTCGCGCGGCGGCGCGCGGGCAAGCTGTTCGACGTCGTCGCCGGCTTCGTCTAGGCGCCGGTCGCCGCGGGGGCGGGCGTGGTGGGGGTGCTGCCTTTTCTGCGCGCGGGACCGCGGACGGGCGCCGAGGTCGCGGCGCACGCCGGCCTGCCGGTCGACGGAGCCGAGCGCCTGCTGCTCGCGGCGACCGCGCTCGGGCTCGCCGAGCGGCTCGACGCCGGCGGGGCCGCGCGTCGTTCTACCGCCGACGATCCGGTTGGCAGCCGCTTCGCCCTCGGAGCCGACGGCGCGGCGCTGCTCGGCAACCCCGGCGTCGTCGAGATGATCGCCCACCACCGCTTCCTCTACGCCGACCTCGGCGACCCGGTCGCGCTGCTGCGCCGGCGCGGGGGGAGTCTCGCCGGCTACTGGGCCTATGGCGCGGCCGACGGCGCGGATGGGGCCGGGCGCGTCGCCGCCTACTCGGCATTGATGGCGGCGTCGCAGCCGGGGATCGCGGCGGCGGTGCTCGACGCCGACCTGGTCGCGCGGCACCGACGGCTGCTCGACATCGCCGATCCGCGGCTTGCACGCGTCGGTGGCAGCTTCGTCGACGATCGGTTGCCCGACGGGGCCGACCTGATCGCCCTCGTCCGTGTCGTCCACGACCACGACGACGCCGTCGTCGCCGCGCTGCTGGCCCGGGTCGCCGGCGTGCTGCCGCCCGGCGGCACCCTCCTCGTCGCCGAGCCGATGGCCGAGACGCGCGGCGCCGAGCCGATCGGCGACGCCTACTTCGGCGTCTACCTGTGGGCGATGGGGTCGGGGCGGCCGCGATCGGCGGCGCGGCTGACGACGATGTTGGCCGCCGCCGGCCTCGGCCGGGTCCGCGAACATCCGACGGCAATTCCGGCACTTGTCCGCGTGCTGACCGCGATAAAAGACGGTTGACAGGCGCGACCGTCAACCTAGACTGACACCTGTTAGCTGTCAGCTTGACCTGACACTAATGGCGGCACGGGCACCAGGCCCGGTCGCAATGGGGTCGGTCGATGCAGACGACGGCAGTGGTCCTGGAGGCTCCCGAGCGGTTGACGCTCCGCCGCCTCGGCCTGCGTACGGTCGAGGCGAGCGACCTCGTCGTCGCGATCGACGCCAGCGGCATCTCGACCGGGACCGAGCGCCTCCTGTATCGCGGCACGATGCCCGCTTTCCCCGGCATGGGCTATCCGCTCGTCCCCGGCTACGAATCGGTCGGCCGCGTCGTCGCTGCCGGAGCCGACGCGCAGGACCGGATCGGCGACACCGTCTTCGTCCCCGGCGCCAATTGCTACACCGACGCGCGCGGCCTGTTCGGCGGCGCGGCGCGGCGAGTGATCGTGCCGGCGGCGAAGGCGCTGGCGATCGATCCCGCGATCGGAGCCGACGGCGCGCTCCTCGCGCTCGCCGCGACCGCGCACCACGCGCTCGCCGGCCACCGCTCTCCCGACTTGATCGTCGGCCACGGTGTCCTCGGCCGCTTGCTCGCCCGCGCGACCGTCGCACTCGGCCACGCCGCGCCGGTGGTGTGGGAAGCAGACGCGGCGCGGTCCGGAGGCGCTGCCGGTTATGCCGTCACCGACATGGCCAGCGATGACTGTCGCGACTATGGCGCGATCTACGACGTCAGCGGCGCGCCCGACATGCTCGACCCGCTGATCGGCCGGCTGGCTCCCGGCGGCGAGATCGTTCTCGCCGGGTTCTACGACCGACTGAGCTTCGCCTATCCGCCGGCGTTCATGCGCGAGGCGACGATCCGCATCGCCGCCGAGTTCCGCCCCGCCGACCTCGCCGCGGTGACCGCGCTGATCGCCACGGGCACCCTGTCGCTCGCCGGGCTGGTTACGCACCGGGTGTCGGCCACGGCGGCGAACGACGCCTACGCCACCGCCTTCGGCGACAGCGCCTGCCTCAAGATGGTTCTCGACTGGAGCGATGTCGCATGAGCCTCGATGTCCTCGACCGCGTCGATGTGCTGCGCGAGGAGGCGAGCCACGAGCCCGACGCCGTCGCCACCGGCCCGGTGACGAAGGAAACCCAGATCATCGCGATCTACGGCAAGGGCGGCTCGGGCAAGTCGTTCGCCCTGTCGAACCTGTCGTACATGCTCGCGCAGCAGGGCAAGCGCGTCCTCCTCATCGGCTGCGACCCGAAGAGCGACACGACCAGCCTGCTGTTCGGCGGCAAGAGCTGCCCGACGATCATCGAGACGAGCGCGAAGAAGAAGCTCGCCGGCGAGGAAGTGACGATCGAGGACGTCTGCTTCGTCCGCGACGGCGTCTTCG
>CAXTQJ010000311.1:2498-2744 GCA_964246245.1 uncultured Sphingomonadaceae bacterium | reverse complement strand
CCGTTGATCAGCGTCCACAGCGCGGCGAGGCGGTCGACCTCGGCATCGAACGCGGCGACGTCCTGGCCGAGCTTGCGCCACGCCATGAACGTGCCGTTACGGACGAACTCGGCCGGCATCGACGCGACCGGCAGCTCCTGCTGCTCGTCGACCTGGCCCAGGATGAACTCGCCCGCCTCGAGCGGCGACCAGACCGTGCCGTTGTCGAGCTTGCCCTCGCCGACGACCGCGACCTTCTCGGCTGCC
>CAXTQJ010000311.1:0-2488 GCA_964246245.1 uncultured Sphingomonadaceae bacterium | reverse complement strand
GTCGAACTGGCCGCGGAAGACGGGGTCGCCGATGCCGTCGGTGAAGCCGAAGTGCTCGCGCGGGACCGGCGTCACCCCGCCGCCCGGCAGCGGTACGGTCAGCGCGGCGGAGTCCTGCCACCGCCCCAGACCCTTGGCGCCATGGCCGGCGAGGAGGGTCACCTGTGCGGTCGCCAGCCCGACGAGCCAGTCGGTCCAGTCGCCGAGGACGCCAAGCGGGGTGCCGTCGGGGTTGGCGGCGACGTTGAGCATGACCCAGACGTGCGCGGTGGGCGCGTCGTGCTGCCACGCCGGGTCCCACGTCGCGGGGTCGCTCGCGCCGACGTCGCCGAGGATGTCGGCGCGGCAGCGCATCCCGTCGATGAACTCGTCGGGGAACAGCCGTAGCGTCCGCGTCGGCAGGTCGAGCGCGGCGAGCCCGGCATGGGTGAAGCCGACGTTGAGCGTGATCGCCGGCTTGGCGACGATCGCCTTGCCGTCGGCGTCCTGCGTCGTGTCCCACGGCTCGGCGGTCGTCACCCGCGGGCGCAGCGCCTCGACGAAGTGCCGCCCCGCGACGGGATCGGTTACGTGGAAGAAGAAGTGCCGCGCATGGGGAAAGCCGAAGCGGCCGTACGGGCGCTGGAGGTTTCCCTGGATGTCGGGGAGGTCGAGGAACGTCATGGCGCGCCGCCTGCGTCGACCACACCCGGTGGCTGGGTCGGGGCCGCGATGTCGCCCGGACGGGTCGCGGCGAGGAAGGCTCCGAAGCGCGCGTGAAGGTCGGCCGCGCCGGCCCCCTGCGCGTCGATCGCGAAGCCGGTGAAACGCTGTTGGAGATAGAGCGATTTCAGGACGCTCGGTAGGTCGGACCCGGCGGCGGTCGGGAATGGCTCGCCGCCGCGCTTCAGGACCGTGCGATAGACGACCCACACCGCCGCGACGATCACGATCAGCGCGACCGGCACGAGGAGAGCGCCCCAGCCGACGACGGCGGCGACGCGTGCGGCGAAGTCGCCGCCGCGCCCGAGCAAGGTCAACACACCGTCGACGAGCAGTGCGGCAAGCCAGACCGCGACCGCGCTGAGCGCCGCGATCCCCGCCGCCTTCAGCGCGCCGGCCGGCGACTTGCCCGCAGCCGGCACCGGCAGACCGTTCGCCCAGTAGTCGTTGAACGGCATCGTCGTCTCGATCTGGCAGCGCCTGATATAGGCGTGAAACCCGGCGGCATCGGCGACCCGGTCGAACCCGACGCAATGGGCGAAGATGACCTTCAGATCGGCCGGCATCGTCGTCCACAGCGCGTCGGTATAGGCGCGCAGCGCCGCTTCGCCGCCGGCGTCGGCGGGATCGCGCGCGTCGAAGTCGGCGGCGAACAGCAGGTACGGCGTCGTCAGCCGGTCGACCGGCTGCGGATCGAGGGGCTTCCGCCCGCGAATCGCGTCAAACAGCGTATCGCCGGCGTTGCGGCCGTTGAACGGCAGGCCGTCGATGATCACCAGCCGGACGAAATGGTTGAGCCGGTTGGCCGCGAACGGCGAGGGCCACGCGTCGGCCGGCGACGCCGCCGTTTGCCGCCCGGTTGCCATCAGCGCGAGCTTCTGCGCGAGCTGGAGCCGGTGCGACCGCGACCGGCCGGGAATCGCGTCGCTCAGCCGGTCGGTGCGGATCGGCGCGAGGGCGGTTAGGAAGTAGTGGCCGCCGTCAAGGTTGGGCATGGGCCGCCCCGCGCGTCGCCAGATCACCGATGAACACCCGCCGCGCCGTGTCGGCCTTGCCCGTCGCACGCGACGCGACCGGGGCGAAGCCGGGCGCGGCGAGCGAGTTGGCCAGTCGCGCCAGCGCGGCGGCATAGGCGGCGGCGAAGGTACCGGCGTCGCCGCGCGCATGGATCTCGGCGAGGTCGACGAGTTCGGCCCTGACCCGAAGCGCGGCCTTGATGTCGCGCTGCGCCGACCCCGGTGTCGCGTTATAATAGTAGTTGGTCGCGATCTGGTTGTGCTCGATATAGTCCTTGAAGGTCGAGATCGGGATCGAGTGCGGATACTTGGTGCTGGTGTACCAGAACAGGTCGAGCCCGCCCGGAATGCCGTCGGCGAAGGCGTCGATATACTGGTCCCACGTCCCGTTGAAGTTCGACAGGAACAGCATCGCGTCGTTGGCGAGCATCTGCCCGCCCTGGCCGAGGTCGGGCCACTGGTCGCGGCGGATCATCACCCAGCGCGCGAAGTGGATCAGCTTCAGTCCGAGCAGCCCCGACAGTTGCGCCGGCAGCAGCCGCGCCGCCATGAAGATGAGCACCTGCAACGGCGTCTTCCACGGCGCGACCGGGGTCAGCACGTTCATCGCATAGGCCTTGCCGGCAAGATTCGACATCAATGCAGCCCCAGACCCGCGAGCAGACTAGACCCGCCGCCCGGTAGTCGACAACCATGTTTTCCGTTAAGATGAGGTAATGGACGCCGCCCCTCTCCCTTCCTCCCTGGCGCGCAGCGCCGTAGGGCGGGAA
>CAXTQJ010000310.1:0-2762 GCA_964246245.1 uncultured Sphingomonadaceae bacterium | reverse complement strand
TGACCGCCGAGCGCGAACGCATCGGCCCGGTCAACCTCCGCGCCGACCTCGAACTCGCCGAGCTGATCGCGACGATCGACGCGACCGCCGCCGAGCGCGCCGACCTCGACACCGCCGTCGCCCGGCTGCGCGGCGGTATCGGCGCGTTGAACCGCGAGGGCCGCGTCCGTCTGCTCGCCGCGTTCGAGACCGTGAACGCCCACTTCCGCGACCTGTTCGCGACGCTGTTCACCGGCGGCGCGGCGCACCTCGCGCTGGTCGAATCGGACGACCCGCTCGCCAGCGGCCTCGAGATCATGGCGCAGCCGCCGGGCAAGAAGCTGCAATCCCTGACTCTTCTGTCGGGCGGCGAGCAGGCGCTGACCGCCACCGCGCTGATCTTCGCGCTTTTTCTTACCACCTCGTCGCCGCTGTGCGTCCTCGACGACGTCGACGCCCCCCTCGACGACGCCACCGTCGAGCGCTTCTGCGACCTGCTCGACCGCATGGCGGCGACGACCGCGACGCGCTTCCTGATCGTCACCCACAACGCGGTGACGATGAGCCGGATGCACCGCCTCTACGGTGTGACGATGGCCGAACCGGGGGTGTCGCAGCTGGTCTCGGTCGACCTCGGTGGGGCGGAGCGGCTGCTGGCGGCGGAATAGATTCTCCCCGCTCCGCGGGAAGGTGGCACGGCGCAGCCGTGACGGCGGGGCGGTCGAGCGATCGGCAATGCCACTCGTTCGACCGCCCCTCCGGCGCTGCGCGCCACCTCCCCACGAGCGGGGAGGATCGCCCGTGTTGACACCGCGCACCCCGCTCCCCTACAGGACCCGCGTCTCGGCGGCGTCGCTGCCGGGGCGGCGCGGGGCTGTTCCCGCCATCCGTCTGGGGAACCCGGTGAGCCGCCCGCGTCCGACCGACGAGCCCGATGATTTCGCGGCTCGCCTGGCCGCCGCCAGAGCGCGCAACGATCCGGTCGATCCCGTGCGGATGGCGGGCGGAGCCATGGGTCAGGGTTTCCGCTTCGCGGTGGAGATCGTGATCACGACCGTCGTTGGCAGCGCCATCGGCTGGCAGCTCGACCACTGGTTGGGCACCAAGCCGTGGCTGCTGCTGCTGTTCATGCTGCTGGGTCTGGCGGCGGGGTTCCTCAGCCTGTTCCGTGCCGTCGGGGCCGAACAGAAGCTGGTCGACGCCGCGCCGACGCCCCCGGCGGCACCGCCCGAGCCCGAGGACTGACGTGTACAAGCCGCAGCTCGAACAGTTCGAAATCCACCGGATGCTGCCGGCGACGACGCTCGGCTACGACGTATCGTTCACCAATGCGTCGCTGTTCATGCTGATCACCCTCGTTGGCGTCTGGGCGTTCCTGACCCTCGGCATGAGCCGCGCGACGATCGTCCCCGGGCGCTGGCAGGCTGCGGTCGAGATGATCCACGAGTTCATCGTCGGCATGGTCGACGAGAACATCGGCCGGTCGGGCCGCGCCTACGTCCCCTTCATCTTCGCGCTGTTCGTCTTCATCCTGTTCGCCAACATCCTCGGCCTGCTGCCGTTCGCCTTTGCGGTGACCAGCCACATCTGGGTCACCTTCGCCTTCGCCGCGTTCATCTTCCTGCTGTGCGTCGCGATCGGCTTCGCCCGCCACGGCCTCCACTTCTTCGAGCTGTTCGTGCCACCGCAGACGCCGATCGTCCTGCTGCCGCTGATCGTGCTGATCGAGTTGATCTCGTTCCTGTCGCGGCCGCTGACGCTGTCGGTCCGCCTGTTCGCCAACATGACCGCCGGCCACATCCTTCTTCAGGTCTTCGCCGGCTTCATCGTCAGCCTCGGCCTTGCCGGCGGGCTGTTCGCCGTGCTCGGGATCCTGCCGCTGGCGATGAACGTCGCGCTCTACGCGCTCGAGCTCCTCGTTGCCGTCGTGCAGGCCTATGTCTTCGCGCTGCTGACGTGCGTGTACCTCAACGACTCGATCAACCTGTCGCACTAAGGGACTGTTTCATGGACGCAACTGCAGCCAAGCTGATCGGCGCCGGCATCGCCACCTTCGGGATGGGCCTTGCCGCGCTCGGCGTCGGCATCATCTTCGGCCTGTTCCTCCAGGGGGCGCTGCGCAACCCGGCGGCGGCGAACTCGCAGCGGCCGAACCTGTTGTTCGGCTTCGCCGTGACCGAGGCGCTCGGCATCTTCAGCTTCCTCGTCGCGCTGATCCTGCTGTTCGTGGTGTAACGCTGATTGTCATCCTCGCGGAAACGGGGACCCGTCTCCGCAGACTTGAGGAGATGGGTCCCCGCGTCCGCGGGGCCGACCGGTTCATCGCCAGCGCCGAAAGCCACCACCATGCCCCAGTTCGACCCCCATGTCGCCGTGCCGCAAGTCGTCTGGCTGATCGCGGTCTTCGCGCTGCTCTACCTCATCGTCCGCGCCGCGCTGCCCAAGGTCGAGCGCGTCGTCGGCAGCCGCGCCGGCGTCATCGGTGACGACCTCGGCCGTGCCGAGGCGGCTAAGGCGCAGGCCGACACCGCCCTCGCCGGCTACGAGACGAGCCTCGCCGCCGCGCGCGCCGACGCCGCCAAGGCGACTGCCGCGGCGAAGGAGGCGACCGCCGCCGACACCGCGGCCGACGCTGCGGTGCTGCCGGACACGCTGGCATCCAGCGCTAGGTTGCCGGCGGCGCGCCGCCCGCCGGCGCCCAAGATCGGGTCCAGCAGGCGCAGGTCGGTGGTGCCGGTGGCGTGCAGTGCCAGCGCGCCGCCGCTCTGCAGCGGTGCCGTGCC
>CAXTQJ010000309.1:0-2769 GCA_964246245.1 uncultured Sphingomonadaceae bacterium | reverse complement strand
CGACGTGCCCGAGAGCACCGACCTCGCCGCCGACCTGCTCAAGCTGATGGCCTGCCCCGACCTCGCCTCGAAGCGGTGGATATGGGAGCAGTACGACCACATGGTCGGGGCCGACACCGTCCAGCGCCCCGGTGGCGATGCGGCGGTAGTGCGGGTGCACGGGACGAAGAAGGCGCTGGCGATGACCACCGACTGCACCCCGCGCTACTGCTTCGCCGATCCGGTCGAGGGCGGCAAGCAGGCGGTGGCCGAGGCGTGGCGCAACCTGATCGCGGTCGGCGCCAAGCCGCTGGCGATCACCGACTGCATGAACTTCGGCAACCCGCAGCGGCCGGAGATCATGGGGCAGTTCGTCGGCTGCATCGAGGGCATGGCCGAGGCGTGCCGCGCGCTCGACTTCCCCGTCGTCAGCGGCAACGTCAGCCTCTACAACGAGACCGACGGCACCGGCATCCTGCCGACCCCGGCGATCGGCGCGGTCGGCCTGATCGACGACTATGCCACGACGATGACGCTGGGGTTCAAGGCGGCGGGGGAGGCGGTCTACTTGCTGGGCCGCTGCCGAGGGCATCTTGGACAGTCGCTTTGGCTCCGCGAAATGACCGGTTATGAGGGCGGTCCGCCGCCACCTGTCGAGTTGGGGGACGAGCAATATTTTGGCTGGCTGGTGCGCGATCTAATCGCCAAGCGGTTGGTCAACGCCGTCCACGATATTTCTGACGGCGGATTGGCCGTCGCGCTTGCTGAAATGACGTTGGCGGGTCGTGTCGGCGGCAGCTTCACAGCAGTCCACAACATTATTCCCGAGGGGTGGTGGTTCGGCGAAGACCAAGCCCGCTTCGTCGTCACGGCTCCAGACGCCGAAGCCTTTCATCTTTATATCACAAGCCAGGAAGTGATGGATGGCGTCTATGACGGCGTGCGCCAGATCGGGTTTACGGGTGGCGATACGCTCGATCTGAACGGGTCGACCGTCTCCCTCGCCGACCTCCGCGCCGCGCACGAAGGTGCCCTGCCCGCGCTGATGGCCGCCGCGACATGACCCCGGCCGTGACTTACGCCCTCCTCGTCCTCGCCGGGGCGCTGCTGTGCAACTGCCTTCCCCACTTAGCCAGCGGGTTACGCGGCGAGGCGTTTCCGACGCCGTTCGCCGATCCGCCGGGGCGGGGGCTGTCGCCGCCGGTGCTCAACTTCGTGTGGGGGGCGGCGAACCTGTCGCTCGGGCTGTGGTTCACCGGCGACCTCGACCGCGTCGATCCGCGCTATGGCCGCGTCGCGGTCGCCGCCGGCTTCGTCGCCATCGGCTGCTACCTCGCCGCCCACTTCGGCCGCGTCCGCCGCGAGCGCGACGGGCGATGATCGACAGCGACCCCCTCGCCCCGGCCGAGCCGCCGATCCCGCCGGTCAACCCCGCGCCGCAGCCGTCGCGGCGGACGCTCCTCGCTGGCCGCGCCTTCAGCCTTGCCGAGCATCTCCTCCTCGTGGTCATCGCGGTGATGACCCTCGGTGCCGCCGGCCACGAGGTCGTCCGCGTCGTCGAGGTGCAGGAGATCAACCTGGCCGACATCCTGCTGATGTTCCTCTATACCGAGGTGCTCGGCATGATCGGCGTGTTCTACACCGGCAAAGGCAGCGCGTTCGTCTACCCGATCTTCATCGCGATCACCGCGCTCGCGCGGCTGATCGTGCTGCAGGGCAAGAACATGGCACCCGAGAACATCGTTTTCGAGGCGAGCGCGATCTTGCTCCTCGCCGTCGCCGCGGCGATCATCGTCCGCCTGGGGAGAAGTGAATGACCATCTCGCTCTATGCCGCCACCGTGCCGACCTTCCGCCAGATCATCGGCGCGACGCGCGGCGTCGTCGCCAAGGGCGAGGCGTTCGCCGCTGAGCGGGGCCTCGACCCCGCCGAGCTGATCGGCCGCCGGCTCGCGCCCGACATGCTGCCGTTCGGCTATCAGGTGAAGTCGGTGCGGCACCACAGCATCGGGGCGATCGAGGGCGTCCGCGCCGGCACCTTCAGCCCCGACATGTCGCCGTGGCCGGCCGACTTCGCCGGGCTCAACGCGCTGCTCGCCGACACCGACGCCGAAGTCGCCGCGCTGACGCCCGGTGAGATCGATGGCCTGGTCGGCGGCGACATGGAGTTCCGCTTCCGCGACCGCGTCATGCCGTTCACCGCCGAGGACTTCCTGCTGTCGTTCAGCCTGCCCAACTTCTATTTCCACGCGACGACGGCGTACGCGATCCTCCGCGCTGAAGGCGTGAAGCTCGGCAAGATGGATTACATGGGCCGCGCCCGCATCAAGGCATAAAAGGATTCTCCCCGCCCGCGGGAAGGTGGCGCGAAGCGCCGGAGGGGCGGTCGGGCCGGTGACCGGAGCCACTCGCCAACCGCCCCACCGTCACGGCTGCGCGGTGCCACCTTCCCGCCCGCGGGGAGGATCGTCGGGCCCGATCTCAGGGCGCGGCTCGCCGATACGGCACGAACGCCCCCAAATGGACGGTCGCGACCGGTGCGCGCGAGTTCTCGTTCGATAGCCGGACCGGCTGGCCGCGGCAGAGCAGCGCGCCGGCCGAGTCGACCGCCGGCGTCACGCCGTCGTGGATGAAGCCCGCCCCCGCATCGGGATAATCGACGAACACCGTCTGCGGCGAGCGCATGACGTAGGCGAGGCCACCGGGCACGAGGTGGACCTGATCGATCTCGGCCGCCTCGATGCAATCGACCGGCGCGCCGGCGGCGGGGCTGTCGCTCGACCAATTGGCC
>CAXTQJ010000308.1:338-2816 GCA_964246245.1 uncultured Sphingomonadaceae bacterium | reverse complement strand
GCCGAGGCACGTCGCGCCGACCGCCGTCCTCGTCGGCTGCGGTGCGGCGGCGGTGCTCGCGGTCGCGGTCGACGCAGGGCTGGGCCTGATCGAGGGCGGGCTGGCGCGGGGGTCGCGGGTGCGCCTCGGTGCCGGCGCGGCAGCCCTCGCGCTGATCGCGGCGGCGGCGGTCGTGCCTGCCGCCACGTCGCCGGCGGGCACGGCGAGGCCGATCGTGGTCGGGGCCAAGAACTTCTCCGAGCAGTACATCCTCGCCGAGCTGATCGCCGGCCGACTCGCCCCGCGATCCGTCACGCTGCGCACGGGGCTGGGCAGCGCGGTCGCCTTCCGGGCGCTGGCGGCGAACGACGTCGATACCTACGTCGACTACGCCGGGACGCTGTGGACCGGCATCCTCGGCCACGCCGACGTGCCCGAGCGCGCCGTCCTGCTCGCGACGCTGACCCGCGAGCTGAAGGCGAGGTACGGCGTCGGCGTCGTTGGCCCGCTCGGCTTCGAGAACGCCTATGTCCTCGCCGTCCGCCGCGACACCGCGATCAGGTACGGCCTGAAGACGATCGCCGACCTGGCCCGCGCCGCGCCGAAACTGACGCTCGGGGCCGACATCGAGTTCCTGTCGCGCCCCGAATGGGCCGCGCTCGACGCCGCCTACCACCTGCCGTTCGCGGCGAGGAAGAGCTTCGAGCCGACCTTCATGTATCGCGCGCTGGCCAGCGGCGCGGCCGACGTGATCAGCGCCTTCTCGTCCGACGGGCGGATCGCCGCACAGGATCTCGTCGTCCTCGCCGATCCGAAGGGCGCGATCCCGTCGTACGACGCACTGCTGCTGGTCTCGCCGGCCCGCGCGAAGGACGGGTCGCTCGACGCCGCGCTCGCCCCGCTGGTCGGGTCGATCGACGTCGCCGCGATGCGCCGCGCCAACCTGCTCGTCGACCGCGACCGCGACAAGATGTTCCCCGCCGCCGCCGCGGAGACACTGGGGGGGAGTCGGCCGAGATGATGCTGTGGAGCGCCGCGCCGCCCGCGCCGAACCCACGCCGGGTGACGATCTTCGCCGCCGAGAAGGCGATCGACCTCGACGTCACCGAGCTTGCGGTCATGCGCGGCGAGCACAGGGCGCCGGCGTTCGTCGCCAAGAACCCGCGCGGCCAGGTGCCCGCGCTCGAACTCGACGACGGCACGGTCATCGCCGAGTCGGTGTCGATCTGCCGTTATCTCGACGCACTCCACCCCGAGCCGCCGCTGTTCGGCACCGATCCGCTCGACCGCGCGCGGGTCGACGTGGCGCTGCGCCGGGTTGAGTTCGTCCTCGGCACGCCGCTCGCGCTCGTCTGGGTCAACGACCATCCGGTGACCGCGCCGCTGTTCGGCACCGACCACCGCGCGTTCGGCGCGAGCAACCGGCCCAAGGTCGCCGCGGCGCTCGACTGGTTCGACGGCCAGCTCAGCGGGACGTTCGTCGCCGGCGACGCGTTCACCATCGCCGACATCGTGCTGTGGTGCAGCCTCGACTTCGGCCAATGGACCGGCATCGTCGACCTCACCGGACGCGACCGGCTGGGCGACTGGTGGCAGCGCATCTCGGCGCGGCCGAGCGTCGTCGCGACCGGCGGGGCGACGCCGCCGCGCGCCTAGCGGCCGCCGAGGAAGCTGCCGATCCGTTTGAAGTAGGTCACCGGAAACAGCCGCGTGAGCCAGTCGACCATCCGCGCGTCGGGGCCGATCAGGACGCGGTGCTGCCCGCGCTCCATACCCGCGACGATCGTCGCCGCCGCCTGGGCGGGCGTGGTCCGCGCCGCTTTCTCGAACGCGTCGCCGTTGTCCATCGCGCTCGCCGTGCCCGGCATCCCGGCGATGAACTTGGCGTTCCGCGCGACGTTGGTCTTGATCCCGCCCGGGTGGACGCGGACGACGCGGATGTGCGGGTCGGTCTGCCCCAGCTCGAGGTACAGCGCCTCGGTCAGGCCGCGCACGGCGAACTTCGACGCGTTGTACGCCGACTGGGTCGGGTAGCCCATCATGCCGAACACGCTCGAGATGTTGACGATCCACGCCGCGTCGGACTTCCGCAGGTGCGGCAGCGCGGCGCGGCAGCCGGCGACGACCCCGCCGAAGTTGACGTCCATCACCCGGTCGAAGTCCTCGACCGGGCAGTCGGCGAACGGCGCGACGACCGACAGCCCGGCGTTGTTGATCACCCCGTCGAGCCCGCCGAACTCGCGCGCCGCCTCGTCGATCCACGTGGTCAGCGCGCCATGGTCGGTGACGTCGAGCACGGTCGCCGTCGCCGGCGCGTTGCCGAGGAGCGCCTTGGTCTCGGCCAGCCCGGTCGCGTCCTTGTCGGCGAGCGCGAGGCGTACGCCCTTCGTCGCCAGCAGCAGCGCCAGTGCGCGGCCGATGCCGCTGCCGGCCCCGGTCAGCGCGATCGTCCGGCCGGAAAGATCGGTCATGCCACGCGTTCCCCAAGCGTCTTATATC
>CAXTQJ010000308.1:0-328 GCA_964246245.1 uncultured Sphingomonadaceae bacterium | reverse complement strand
GCCATCAACCTCACCCGCCGGAGAAGCGCAATGGCCACCAATCCCCGTCCCGACACCGGCGAGCCGCTCCTGCCGGCCGACCAGCCGCCCGAGCTGCCCGTCCCCGGCGCGCCCGAACCCGAGATGGACCCGTCGCAGCCGATCCCCGAGGTCGGCGGCCGCGGCGGGCCCGACCCGGTCCGCTACGGCGACTGGGAACGCGGCGGCATTGCGGTCGACTTCTAGCCTTCACGGCGGAGCGGCCGATCGAGCAGGCGAGCGACAACCGCATCGCCCGACGCCGTCGCCGCGACGAGGTCGGCGCCGGCGGCGCCGATCGGCAGGTCGA
>CAXTQJ010000307.1:1519-2833 GCA_964246245.1 uncultured Sphingomonadaceae bacterium | reverse complement strand
CCACCGGGGGAGGGGGACCGCGCGGCTTCTTCGGCCGCGTGGTGGAGGGGGCGGCCGCGGCAACTCGCTCGCCGCCCTCCACCATTGCGGAAGAGCGATGGTCACCCTCCCTCGATGGGGGAGGAACATGGGTTCGTCGCGGCGATCTCCATCCCGGCGTGACGCCGGCCGTCGGGCGGGCTATGTCTTCTCCACCAAACGGGGGAACCGACGAATGACCACCGCGATCCTGTGGCCGACCTTCGCGCTCGTCGCGCTGGTCTTCGCGGTATGGGTCCAGGTGCCCGTGCGCCGCTTCGCCTATGCGAGGGCCCACCCGCCGCAGCGGGCCGATTTCGCCAGCGGCGACGCGGCGCGGCGCTACTTCGCGCCGGTCGCGCTGCCGGCGGACAACCTCGCCAACCTGTTCGAGATGCCGGTCCTGTTCTTCGCGCTGGTGCCGCTCCTCCTGATGACGCGGCATGCCGGGACGATCGAGGTCGTCCTCGCGTGGGCCTATGTCGCGCTGCGCGGGGTCCACAGCGTCATCCACACCGGCCGCAACGTCATCATGCCGCGCTTCCTGGTCTACGGCGCGTCGTGCGCGGTGCTGCTCGCGATGTGGCTCGGCTTCGCGATCGACGTGGGAGCCGGCCGATGACGATCGTCCTCCACCATTACGACACCTCGCCGTTCAGCGAGGTGCTGCGCCTCGCGCTCGGGGTCAAGAACGCCGATTACTGGTCGGTGACGGTGCCGCCGATCGCGCCGAAGCCGCTGCTCGTGCCGCTGACCGGCGGTTACCGCAAGACGCCGGTGCTGCAGATCGACGCCGACGTCTATTGCGACACCGCGATCGCGATCGAGGCGATCGAGGCGCTGCCCGGGCCGAGCCTGTTTCCGCCGCCGCTCGGTCGCGGCCATGCCTTCGTCGCGGCGCAGGCGGGCGGGCCGATGTTCTTTCCCGCCGTCGGCGCGGCGATGGGCGGCATCGCGGCGCAGGTCCCGGAAACGTTCTGGGCCGACCGCACCGCGCTGTTCGGGCTGAGCCGCGCGGCGGTCGAGAAGCACCATCCGCATAACGTCGCGCAGTTCGCCGCCGGCATGGCGCGGCTCGACGCGGCGCTCGCCGACGGCCGTGCCTTCGTCGGCGGCGGGGCGGCCGGGTGGGGCGACCTCGCGCTCTACATGCTGGAGTGGTTCCAGCGGCGGTTCGATCCGGCCGCGCCGATCCTCGCGCCGTTCGGACACGTCGCCGCGTGGGAGGGCCGGGTCCGCGCGATCGGCCACGGCAGCCCGCACACGACCGACGCGCAGGAGGCGATTGCGCTGGCG
>CAXTQJ010000307.1:0-1509 GCA_964246245.1 uncultured Sphingomonadaceae bacterium | reverse complement strand
CTGGCGCACGGCACGACCCCCGACCTGACCGAGGCCGGCGAGTTCATGAGCGGCTTCCACGCCGGCCAGCCGGTGACGGTGGCGACCGAGGATCCGGGCGCGACGCCGGTCGCCGGAGCGCTCCTCCGCCTGTCCGACGGCGAGATCGTCATCCGCCGCGACGACCCCGACGCGGGGACGGTCGCGGTGCACTTCCCGCGACTGGGGCAGGTGTTGCGGAGGGCGTGAGGCCCCTCCCCTGACGGGAGGGAGGTTACGCCGCCTTCGCCGCGCTGCCGAGTTCGCCTTCCAGCCAGCTCTTGAGGTGCGACTTCGGCGCGGCCCCGACTTTGGTCGCCGCCGGCTTGCCGTCCTTGAACAGGATCATCGTCGGGATGCCGCGGACGCCGTACTTCGTCGGCGCGTCGGGGTTTTCGTCGATGTTGAGCTTGACGATGTCGACGCCGGCCAGCTCGTCGTTGATCTCCTCGAGCGCGGGGCCGATCTGGCGGCATGGACCGCACCATTCGGCCCAGAAATCGACCAGCACCGGGCGGTCGGCGGCGAGCACGTCGCTGGCGAAGGTGGCGTCGGTGACTTTGCGGGTGGCCATGGCAAATCTCCTGAGGCGTGCCGGAGCGTGGATAGAGACATAGGTCGGTGCGGACGAGGCGGCAATCGGGCGAGACGATAGCCTTTCTTGCTGCGGGCCAACGCGGCCTTAGCGGGCGAGATACGCTTCGAGGTCGTCGCTGCCGCCGATGCGCTCGCCGCCGATGAACACCTGCGGGGTGGTGTCGACGCCGTGTTCGGTCTCGAACGCGTCGACCTCGGCGCGCGAGCGGAGGATGTGCTCGTCGACCATGTACCCGGCGGCGTCGAGCAGCGCCTTCGCGCGGACGCCGAACGGGCAGGTCTCCTCGGGCAGGATCATGCGGTAGAGCGTCGCCTGCTGATCGGCCATCACGGTTCCTCGGGTTGGGTGTAAGGAAGCGCCGTGGCCGCGCGATCGTTCCCGCGGGTCAGGCGAAGTCGGCCGCGAGCAGGTCGGGCGGCAGTTCGATCATCGTCGCCGAATGCGTGTAGAGCAGCGCCGCCTCGACCCGCCGGCCGGGAAAGATCACGCCGAGCGCGGCGGCGTAGGCGGCCATCTGCTTGCGGTGGTACGGCGCGACTTCTCCCGGCGACCGCGGCACCGCCGTCCCGGTCTTGAAGTCGACGACGCGGACGACCTCGGGCGCGACGAGCAGGCGGTCGACGGTGCCGGCGATCACGATGCCGCCGACCGTCGCCGCGATCGGGGCCTCGGGCAGCGCGTCGGGGCCGAACACCACGGCGAAGGCCGGGTCGGCGACGATGCCGAGCGCGGTCGCCGCGAGCGCCGCGACGTGGCTGGCGCGGACCGCGCCCGACCTCGACTTGGCGGCACGCGACGCGATCGCGGCGACCGCGCTCGGCATCGTCGCCGACCCGGCCTTCGCCGCGGTGTTCGGCCCCGACGCGCTGCCCCAGGCCCCCATCGCGGCGCCC
>CAXTQJ010000306.1:0-2840 GCA_964246245.1 uncultured Sphingomonadaceae bacterium | reverse complement strand
CTCCGCCGGCGGCGTCGCGACGACCGGGCACACGCACATCGCGAGTGCCTTGGCCTTGATCATCGGCATGGCGGACCTGTCCGGAGCGCTCGCGCCGTGGTCATCGCGCGCACCGGATAGGGCACGTCGACCGGGGCGGGTTGATGTCGATCATGATGCCACCTTCACGGCCGGCGTCGCGCAAAGCTGAGTCGCCGATCCGTTGCGGCGCCGCGCCCCCCCGCGGCCCCGCCTTGCCCGCGGCTGGCGCGGCGGCTAGACCGACGGCGCCATGGATTATGTCAGCACACGCGGGGCGGCGCCGACCCTCGACTTCGAGCGCGTCACGCTCGCCGGGCTTGCTGCCGACGGCGGCCTCTACGTTCCCGCGCACTGGCCCGCGCTGTCTTCCGACGGCATCCGCGATCTGGCCGGCCTCGACTATGTCGAGACCGCGGTGCGCGTCTGTACCCCGTTCATCGGCGGCGCGCTCGATGAGGGTGACCTGCGAGCTTTGCTCAAGAACGCCTATGCCGGCTTCGCCCACGCCGCCATCGCGCCGCTGAAGCAGCTCGACGATCGGCACTGGCTGCTCGAGCTGTTCCACGGCCCGACGCTTGCGTTCAAGGACATCGCGATGCAGGCGCTCGGCCTGCTGTTCGAGACGTTCCTGTCGCGGCGGACCGAGCACCTGACCATCGTCGGCGCGACCAGCGGCGACACCGGCTCGGCGGCGATCCATGCGCTCGCCGGCCGCGCGCACCTCGACGTGTTCATGCTCCATCCCGCCGGCCGCGTCAGCGACGTCCAGCGGCGGCAGATGACGACGGTGCAGTCGCCCAACGTGTTCAACGTGGCCGTCGAGGGGACGTTCGACGACGCGCAGGGCCTCGTCAAGGCGATGTTCAACGACGCCGCGTTCGCCGGCCGCTTCCGGCTGGCGGCGGTCAACTCGATCAACTGGGCGCGGCTAATGCTCCAGGTGGTCTATTACTTCTACGCCGCCGTCCGCCTCGGCGCGCCCGACCGCACCGTCAGCTTCAGCGTCCCGACCGGCAACTTCGGCGACGTGTTTGCTGGCTACGTCGCGGCGCAAATGGGCTTGCCGATCGGCAAGCTGATCGTCGCGACCAACGTCAACGACATCCTCCACCGTGCGCTCCGCGACGGCGACTATTCGGTCGGCACCGTTGCCGCGACCGCCGCGCCGTCGATGGACATCCAGGTCAGCTCGAACTTCGAGCGCCTGCTGTTCGATCTCGATGGCCGCGACGGCACGCGGACGGCGGCGTTGATGGGTGGCTTCGAGACGTCGCGGGCGATGCGCCTGCCGTCGGCGCTGCGCGCTGCGGCGGCGAGCCACCTCGTCAGCGCCCGGATCGATCCCGGCACGATGGCGCAGACGATGCGATGGGCGGTCGAGGCAACCGGCGAGCTGATCGACCCGCACACCGCGAGGGCGGGGGGCCCCCCGGGGCGCCCCCCGCGGGACCACATCGGCGACGGGCCCTTTGTCACCCTCGCCACCGCGCACCCGGCCAAGTTCCGCGACGCCGTCGAGCGCGCCGCCGGTCACCGACCGGTCGTGCCGGCGCGGACCGCCGGACTGTTCGACCGGGCCGAACGGTTCGATACGCTCCCCGCCGACCTCGCGGCGATCGAGGCCTACGTTGCCGCCCGCGCCACCCCCGCGCTCCGCCCGGCGGTCGCGGCATGACCGCGCTGACGACGCTGGCCAATGGCGTCCGCGTCGTGTCGCAGACGATGGCGCACGTCGAGACGGTGTCGCTCGGCCTCCACGTCGACACCGGGGCACGGCTCGAGACCGAGCGGACCAACGGCGTCGCCCACCTGCTCGAGCACATGGTGTTCAAAGGCACCGCAACGCGGTCGGCGCGCCGGATCGCCGAGGAGATCGAGGACGTCGGCGGGTCGCTCAACGCCTATACCGCGCGCGACATGACCGTGTTCCACGCGCGACTGCTCGCCGATGACACCGCGCTCGGGCTCGACCTGATCGCCGACCTCGTCCGCAATCCCCGCTTCGACGCCGACGAACTCGAGCGCGAGAAGGCGGTCGTTCTCCAGGAACTCGGCGAGGCGCGCGACACGCCCGACGACATCGTCTTCGACCACCTCCAAGTCGCCGCCTATCCGGGACAGGCGCTCGGCCGATCGATCCTCGGCGACGAGACGTCGCTCGCAGCGATCACCGAAGGCGACCTGCGCGACTGGCTTGCCGTCCAGTACCGCGGCGGGTCGTGCATCGTCGCCGCCGCCGGCAAGGTCGATCACGACGCGCTGGTGGCGATGAGCGAGCGCCTGTTCGGCGACCTTGCCGCCGGTACCCGCCCGGCCTTTGCGCCTGCCGCCTTCGCCCCCGGCGTCGTCCACGACCGGCGCCGGTTCGAGCAGGCGCACCTGACGCTCGGCGCGGCGGCACCGGGGCACCACCACCCCGACTACGACGCCGTCGCGCTGTTCGTCATGGCGGCGGGCGGCGGGGCGTCGTCGCGGCTGTTCCAGGAGCTGCGCGAGGAGCGCGGCCTCGCCTACAGCGTCTACGCGTCGACGACGCCCTACGCCGACGCTGGGCTGTTCTCGGTCTATCTCGCCACCGCCAAGAAGGACGCGGCGCGGGCGTGGGACCTTGCCGTCGACGTGCTGGCGACGACCGCGGCGACGCTCCGGCCCGACGAGCTCGCGCGCGCCAAGGCACAGGTCCGCGCCGGTCTGCTGATGAGCCTCGAGTCGCCCGGCGGCTGGGCCGAGTTCCTCGCACGGCAGCTCCTCGCCCACGGCCGGCTGCAGACGCCGGCCGACCTCGTCGCGCCGGTGGCCGCGGTCCACCACGAGGCCGG
>CAXTQJ010000305.1:0-2846 GCA_964246245.1 uncultured Sphingomonadaceae bacterium | reverse complement strand
GCAGGACCCACCAGTCGCTGTGGAAGCCCTGCAGCGTGCCGCCGTGGGTGACGACCTCGACCCCGTCGACGACCTCGTCGAACAGGCCCATGCCGTACCATGCGTCCTCGCCGGTCGGGACGCCGCGCTTGCGCCGCTCGAGCAGGTTCGCCGCGCTGACCACCCGCCGGCCGTCGGGGGCGAGGCCCTGCGAGAGCTCGAGCTCGGCGTACCGTGCCACGTCGGCGGCGCTCGACCACGCCCCGCCGGCGGGGCGGTACGGGGCGATCAGGTGATTGAAATGGTTCGACATCAGCACGATGCGGCCGTCGATGTCGTAGCCGTGCGGTTGCGCCGCGTCGCCGTTCTCGCCGGTCGCGGGGTCGAAGGTCGTGTCGCGCATCCCCAGCGGGCCGAAGATGCGCGTCTGCATCGCCTTGTCGTACGCCGCCCCCAGCTCCATGCCCGGATAGGCGAGCGCCCCGCCGACATAGCCCGCCGCCGACGCCATCAGGTTGTTGTACTGGAACAGCTCGCCGAAACCGCTCGTCGGCTGCGTCTCGCCGAGCTGGCGGAAGGTGTCGGCCGCCGGCGCGCGTCCGTCGGCCAGGATGAAGGCATAGTCCTTGCGCGGCAGGCCGGTGCACGCACAGACGAGGTGGCGGACCTCGGTCGCGCGCGTCGTCGCGTCGCTGCCGAGCCGGAACGACGGATAGAGGTCGGTGACCTTCTCGTCCCACCTGAGCTTGCCCTCGTCGGCGAGGACGGCGAGAAGCAGCGTCGTCATCCCCTTGGTGTTCGACGCGATCATGAACTTGGTGTGCGCCGTCACCGGTGCCGGCTGCCCCAGCGCACGGACGCCGTAGCCGCCTTCGTAGACGACCCGGCCCTGGTCGATGAGGGCGATGCCGACGCCGGGCACGTCGAGCGCCTTCGCCGACGCGGCGACGAAGTCGCGCAGCGCCGCGATCCGCTCGGGCGTCAGCCGGTGCGGTGTCCGGCCGGCGAAAGTCTCGCGGACGTAGCCGGCGGGGCGCAGACTATGCTCGGCGAGCTCGACCGCGGCGTTGCGCTTGTTCCACGTCGCGTCCGCCCCGTTGACGAAGGCGACCGTCCACGCGGTACCGTGACGCAGCGCGAGCGCGGTCACCACCGCCTTCTCGGCCGGCGAGGTGTCGTACGTGATCGCGACGCGCTCGTCCCACCCGTCGCGCGCCGCTTCGGGGGTGGCGAGGCGGACGGGGCGGAGCATGGTCGTGGTGTAGAGCGGCCACGCCTTCGCCGCGGCGGCGGCGGCGGTCGGCGCGGCGATCCCGTCGACGACGGCGACGTCCAGGTTGCCCTCGGGCGCGGCGAAGACGGTCGCCGGTCCGCGGCTCGTCGCGGTCCAGTCCTTGGGCTGGACGTACGCAACGCCGGCGACGGTCTTGCCCGCGACGTCGTCGCTCGCCCTGGTCTGCGCCATGAGCGCACCAGGCGAGGTCGAGGCGGCGAGCAAGGCGATGCCAAGAGCGATCCGACGCATATCCCCGTGCCCCATTCCGTTCAGCTTCGTTTTGCTTGTGGACCATCTTGATGCCGTTGTCGCCTGCGTCCGGCCGGTCGTGGCCCGTCGGCCGCGTCAGCGCCGCTCAGGCCCGGCGAAGCCGAACAGCCATGCGGCGATCTTGCGCTGCTGGATCTCTTCCGAGCCTTCGGTGATGCGGTAGCGGCGGTGGTGGCGATAGATGTGCTCGAACGGCTGGTGGCGCGAATAGCCGATGCCGCCGTGAACCTGCATCGCGCGGTCGGCCGCCTCGCACACCAGCCGGTTCGCCCAGAAGTTGCACATGCTGACCTTGTCGGACAGCCGCAGGGCGACCTCGGGCTTGGTCATCCGGTCCATCTCCCACGCCGTCTTGCGGACGAGGAGCCGGAGCATCTCGACCTGCGTCGCCAGCTCGACCAGCGGGAACTGGATCGCCTGGTTCGCCGCGAGCGGCTTGCCGAACGGCTTTCTTTCGCGCGCGTAGGCGATGCTGCGGCGGATGCAGAAGTCGGCCGCGCCGAGCGACGACGCGGCCTGGCGGATGCGGTTCTCGTGGACGAAATGCTGCGCCACCGCGAGCCCCTCGCCCTCGCCGCCGAGGATCGCGTCGGCCGGCACGCGGACGTTCGCGAAGCTGACCCGCGGATGGTCGGTCGGCATGTTGAAGGTCCACAGGTATTCCTCGATCTTCACGCCGGGCGCGCCGGCGGGGACGAGGAGGCAGCTGATGCCGCCGGCGTCGCCCGCCTTGCCGCTCGTTCGCGCGAAGACCATCACGTCGGTCGCGACGTGCATCCCCGTCGTCCACATCTTCTCGCCGCTGATCACCCAGTCACTGCCCTCGCGGACCGCGACCGTGTCCATGAAGGTCGCGTCGGAGCCGTGGTCGGGCTCGGTCAGGCCGAAGGCGACGATCCGCCGGCCGGCGATGATGCCGGGGATGAACTCGTCCGCCTGCACCCGCGTGCCGAAGTCGCGGAACATCAGCACCTGCGGAAAATTGGCGACGATCGAATGCTCGTTCTGCAGGTCGTTGTGGAGGCCGAGCCCCTTCGCCGCGAAATGCTCGCGGATCACCGCCATCGCGAGGTTCGACCCGTCGCGGCCGCCGTACGCCGCCGGCAGCGGGAAGCGCAGGTGGCCGGCGGCGTCGGCGCGGCGCCGCGCTTCGGCGAGCAGCGCCTCCCAGTCGTGGCGGGGCAGGCCGCCGCGGTCCCAGTCGGTCCGCGCCCACTCGCGGCGGTGGTCGAAGAAGCGCTCGTTGTCGTCGGCCGCCTGGAGCGGCGCGATCTCGGCGGCGATGAACGCGTCGAGTTCGGCGAGGTACGCGGTCAGCTCG
>CAXTQJ010000304.1:0-2852 GCA_964246245.1 uncultured Sphingomonadaceae bacterium | reverse complement strand
CGCCCGCGCGATCCTGCGCGCGCTCCACGACGTCATGGCGTCGTCGACCAGCGCGCAGGCGAAGCTCAACGCCGTCGTCGGCATCGTCGCCGAGCAGCTGCACAGCGAGGTGGTCTCGATCTACCTGCTCCGCGACGGCGTCCTCGAGCTGTTCGCAACGAAGGGGCTGGCCCAGACCGCGGTCCCTGTCACCCGCCTCGCGCTCGGCGAGGGGTTGACCGGGGTCATCGCCGCGACGCGCGAGCCGCTCAACCTCGCCGAAGCGCGCGAGCATCCCGACTTCGCGTTCAAGCCCGAGACCGGCGAGGAGAGCTTCCACAGCTTCGCCGGCGTGCCGATCATCCGCCGCGAATCGGCGGTCGGCGTCCTCTGCGTCCAGCACGCCGACCCGCGCGACTATGCCGAGGTCGAGATCGAGGTGTTGCAGACCGTCGCGATGGTGCTCGCCGAACTGATCGCCGGGGCCGGGCTGATCGACGACGTCGCCGCCGCGAAGGCGCGGCAGGCGGCGAGCGGCCCGACGCGGCTGGCCGGCCTCAAGCTGGTCGACGGACTCGCCCGCGGCACCGCCGTGTTCCACCAGCCGCGCGTCGTCGTCGAGCACACCGTCGCCGACGACGTCGAGGCCGAGCGCGCGCGCGTCTACGGGGCCTTCGCGCGGATGCGCGAGCAGATCGACGGGATGATGAACCAGGTCGAGTTCGTCGGCGGCGACACCGCCGAGGTGCTCGAGACGTACAAGATGTTCGCCTACGACGAAGGCTGGAGCCGGCGGATCAACGAGGCGATCGACACCGGGCTGACTGCCGAGGCCGCGATCGAGCGCGTCCAGGCGCGGACGCGGGCGAAGATGCGGTCGATCCCCGATCCCTACCTTCGCGAGCGGCTGACCGACCTCGACGACCTGTCGAACCGGCTGCTCCGGATCGTCTCGGGCCAGGCGGGCAGCGCCGCGCGGTCGGGGCTGCGCGGCGACACGATCCTCCTCGCGCGCAACCTCGGCCCGGCCGAGCTGCTCGAATACGACCGCCGCAACCTCAAGGGCGTCGTCCTCGAAGAGGGGTCGCTGACCGCGCACGTGACGATCGTCGCGCGCGCGATGGGGGTGCCGGTGGTCGGCCGCGTCCGTGACCTCAGGACAACGATCGCCGACGGCGACGAGCTGCTGGTCGACGGCGGGGCCGGCGCGGTGCTCGTCCGGCCGTCGGCGGCGACGCTCGCGTCGTTCGCCGCGACCAGCGCGGTCAAGGCGAAGCGCGCGGCCGAATACGCCAAGCTCCGCGACCTGCCGGCGGTGACCGCCGACGGCAGCCGGATCGTGCTGATGATGAACGCCGGTCTGGCCGACGACGCCGCCGCGCTCGACGCGACGAAGGCCGACGGCATCGGGCTGTTCCGGACCGAGTTCCAGTTCCTCGTGTCGGCGACCCTGCCGCGCCGCGAGCGGCAGACGGCGCTGTATCGCGCCGTGCTCGACGCCGCCGGCGACCGGCCGGTCGTCTTCCGCACCGTCGACATCGGCGGCGACAAGGCGGTGCCGTACATGCGCGACGGCGACCACGAGGACGAGAACCCGGCGATGGGCTGGCGCGCGCTCCGCCTCGCGCTCGGCCGCGCCGGGCTGATGAAGGTCCAGGCCCGCGCGCTGCTCGAGGCCGGCGCGGGGCGAACGCTCGACATCATGTTCCCGATGGTCAGCGAGCCGTGGGAGTTCGACGCGGCCAAGGCGCTCGTCGAGGAACAGCGCGATTGGCTGATCCGGTCAGGCCGCGCCCTCCCCGCGGCGGTGCGCTACGGCGCGATGATCGAGGTCCCCGCGCTCGCCGAAACCCTCGACGTCCTGCTGCCGCGGGTCGACTTCGTCTCGATCGGGACCAACGACCTGACCCAGTTCCTGTTCGCCGCCGACCGTGCCAACCCGACGCTCGCGGAGCGCTACGACTGGCTGTCGCCGGCGATCCTGCGCTTCCTCCGCCGCATTGTCGTCCTCGCCGACGCCCACGCCAAGCCGCTGACCGTGTGCGGCGAGATGGGCGGCCGGCCGCTCGAGGCGCTGGCGCTGCTCGCGATCGGCATCGAGCGGCTGTCGATCACGCCGGCCGCGATCGGCGCGGTCAAGGCGATGGTCCGCTCGGTCGACCTCGCCGCGGTGCGCACGGCGATGACCGGATGGCTGGCGGTGGCGAACCCGACGATCCGCGCCGACCTCGCGGCGTACGCCGAGCGGTCGGGCGTTGTGCTGGGCTGACCTATCCTCTCCCGCTTGCGGGAGAGGCGACTCGCGTGCCAGCGCGGCGGGTGAGGGTGTATTCCAAGCCGGTCCAGCGGCTGCGGCGCCGTCTCTCGCCTTCTCCCGCAAGCGGGCGAGGGAGCCTAAGCCGGGAACACCCGTCGCCACGCGGTCACCGCGGTGCTGGCGAACAGCCCGGCCTGGGCGTAGGGGTCGCCGGCGGCGAAGTCGTACGCGGCGCGGCGGTCGGCGAAATCGATGATGAGGAGCGAGCCGAGCGCATTGCCGTCGAGGTCGAGCAGCGGTCCGCCGGCGAGGATGCGGTCGGCGACCTCCCCGAGATAATCGAGATGCGCCGGGCGCGTCGCGGCGCGGAGGCTCGCGCTGCCGGGCTTGTCGATGCAGTGGATGGCGAAATACATGGCTTGCCCCGCGTGACGCCGCCCGGTCTATAGCGCGCGCCATGCGTCGAACAGCCGAATTCATTGCCGGGCTTGCGCTGCTCGCGGGGCTGTCGTGGGGCGGCGGCGCGGTCGCGGCGGCGCTCCGCCTGCCGGTGCCGGGGCCGGTCGTCGGGCTGCTCGCCTACCTGGCGCTGCTTGCCGCCGGGTTCGTCCCGGCG
>CAXTQJ010000303.1:2266-2879 GCA_964246245.1 uncultured Sphingomonadaceae bacterium | reverse complement strand
CCTTGTGACCGTCGGCATAGCGCATTCAGGCGCTCCAGCCGCCGCCGACGCGCTTGCCGTCGTGCGCGGTGAGGAAGCGCGCGCCCGCGTCAGGCGAGCGACCTGGCGGTCGAGATCGGCGCGCTGGCGATGGGCTTCGGCGAGGCGGGCGAGCGCGGTTTCGACATCGGCGGCGGCGGTCAGCACCGCGCCGCGCCAGTCGGCGAGCGCCTCGGCCTCGCGCCCGCGCGCGGCAGCGACCTCGGCGTCGACCCGGCCGAACTCGAACAGCCGCCAGCGGAGCGCCGCGCCCCCGGTCGCCTCGACCGCACCGCCGGTGAACAGGTTGGCGGTGCCCAAGCTGGCGACGCCGACCGCGCCGGCGAGCGACACCTTCGGATAATAGTCGGCGAGCGCGACGCCGATCCGCGCGGTGCTCGCGGTGAGGCGGCGCTCGGCGGCGACGATGTCGGGGCGCCGCCGCAGCAGGTCGGCGGGGGCGGCACTGCCGGCGGGGACCGGCGCGGTCGGGACGGCGCGCGGATCGACGAGCGCGACGCGGTTCGCCCCGGCGACGTCGCCGACGAGGACATCGACCCGGAAACCGGTGCGGCGTTGCTGGCACGCATCGACG
>CAXTQJ010000303.1:0-2256 GCA_964246245.1 uncultured Sphingomonadaceae bacterium | reverse complement strand
GGGCAAGCGCGGCGCGAGCGCCATCGACCCCGGCATCGGCGCGGTTCACTTCGCGTTCGGCGGTAAGACCCTGATCGAAGCGCTGGCGGACCAGCCGGGCGAGCAGCGCGTCGTTCGTCGCCTCGTCGTCGGCGACCGCAAGCCGCGCCTGGAGCGCGCGTAGCGTAAGATAGGCGTCGGCGGTTTCGGCGGCGACGGCGACGCGCATCGCCGCCGCGTTCGCCTCGCTGGCGGCGAGGTCGGCACGCGCCGCCTCGCGGCCGCGACGCAGCCCGCCGGCGAAGTCGATCTCCCACGACGCGCGGGTGCCGACGGCATATTCGGTATAGGCGCGGCCGACGCCGAAGCCCTGGATGATCCGGCCGATCGCGGTGTCGCGCGATACGCTCATCCGCGTTACATCGCCGGTCGCGTCGACGCTCGGCAACAACGCCGCACCGGCCCCGCGCGCCGCGGCGCGCGCCTGGTCGATCCGCGCCGCCGCCGCGCCCACGTCGGGATTGCGCGCGCGCGCCCGGTCACCCAGCGGCGCGCGCCGCGGGGCGGCGCAGCCGCGCCACCACGCGCCCTCCGCCGTCGTGGTGTCGATGGCCGCGGCGCCACGGTACACTGGCGGCGGCGCGAGCGTCGGCGCGGCGTAGCGCGGCCCGACCGTGCACCCGGCGGCGAGGAAAGTGAGGAGCAGCGCGGCGCGGCGCATCAGTGCGCCTCCGCCGGTGCGGCCGGCGCGCCCTTCGGCACGCGGCAGAAGGGCACTATGACCAGCGCCGCCAAAAACATCCACGCCATCGTCCGGAAGACCTCGTCGAATGCCGTGGTCAGCGCCTGCCGGCCGACCATCCGGCCGACCGTCGCCTGCGCCGTCAGCAGCGCCTGCGCCGGATCGGGAATAATCGTCGCAACGCGCGTAGCGGTCGCGGCGATCATATCCTCCATCGCTCGACCCGAGTGCCCGAGCGCCGCGCTGAACCCCGCCGCCTGCGTCCGCGCGGCGTCGTTGAGCCACGTGTTGACCGTCGCGATGCCGATCGCGCCGCCCAATTGCGCATCAGGTTGAACAGTCCCGACGCCGAGCGCAGCTCGGTCCCCTGGAATACCGACAACGCCATGCCGACGCTCGGCACGATACACAGCATGATGAACAGCCCGCGGGCGAGCTGGGGGATCAGCAGCTCGCGGAAACCCCAATCGGCGGCGATGTACGAGGTCAGCCACAGGCTCGCAGCGAAGCCGGTCAGGCCGACGGCGATGACGATGCGGCGGTCGACATGGTTCGACGACCACGCGGCGACCACGACGCTCAGCACCTGGCTGATCCCGACGACGAACACCGTCGTCCCGATCTGGAACGAATCGTATCCGCGGACCCGGCCGAGGAACACCGGTAGCAGGTAGGTCGACGCGTACATGCCGAAGCCGATAACCAGGTTGAACACGCACGCAAAGGTGAAGGTCGCGTTGCGAAACGGCGATACGCGGACGATCGGGTTCTTCGAGTAGAGCGACCGCTCGACGAACAGGCCGAAGGCGACGAGCGCGATCCACGCGACGATGCTGATCACGGGATCGCCGAACCAGTCGTGGCGCGGCCCCTCCTCGAGAACGTATTCGAGGCCGCCGAGCGCGACCGCCATCGCGGCGAGGTGCGACCAGTCGATCCGGCCGAACATCGACCGGTCGGCGCGGTCGACGTCGATCAGCGCGACGGTCAGCAACGTCACCGCCGCGCCGGGAACGACGTTGACGAAGAAGATCCACCGCCATCCCGTCAGGTCGGTGATGACGCCGCCGACCGTCGGCCCGATCGTCGGCGCGAGGACCGAAACGATGCCGAGGATCGCCGGGATCAGCGCGCGCTGCCTGCCCTCGAAGATGGTGAAGCCGACGGCGAACACGGTCGGCACCATCGCCCCGCCGACGAACCCCTGGACGGCGCGGAAGGCGATCATCGAACCGATGCTCCACGCGCAGCCGCACGCGATGCTCGACAGCGTGAACAGCCCGGCCGACAGCGCGAACAGCCACTTGGTCGACATCGCTTGGCCAAGAAAAGCCGAGAAGGGGATCATCACCAGCTCGGCCATCAGGTACGCGGTCTGGACCCAGCTAACCTCGTCGGGGCCCGCCGACAGCCCCGCCTGGACGTCGTTGAGCGATGCCGCGACGATCTGGATGTCGAGCAGCGCCATAAACTGCCCGAACGCCAACACCGCGAAGACGAGATACTTGCGCGACAGGGGCATCGCGGCGGGATTG
>CAXTQJ010000302.1:0-2895 GCA_964246245.1 uncultured Sphingomonadaceae bacterium | reverse complement strand
GGTGGTGCCGGAGACGGGAAGGTGGAGGAGCTCGCCGCCGTACGGCTCGAGCAAAACGTCCTGCATGTTGAACGCCGCCGCGCCGAGGCCGACCGCGACGAGGAGCCGGACGGTCCGCGGCACCGCGATCAGCTCGGCCCACGCGGTGACGAAGGCGGGGGCGGCCCCGACCGCTTCGACGCGGGTCGCCGCCGGGTTGCGCGCCTCCTGCTTCCACAGCGCGAACAGGTTGACGAGCAGCGTGATCGCCCCCGCCCCCTGGACGACCTTGACCAGCCGCAGCGCCGAGAAGTGGTGGAGCAGCGCGCCGACGACGAGCCCCGACACGATCATCCCGACCAGGAGCATGACGTACATCAGCGCGACCACCCGCGGCCGCGCCGCCGCCGGCGCGAGGTCGGTCGCGAGCGCGAGGCCGGCGGTCTGGACGGTGTGCATCCCCGCGCCGACCGAGAGGAAGGCGAGCCCCGCGCCGACGAGGCCGACGGTCGGCGATCCGGTCGTGTCGCCCGACATGATGAGCAGCGCGAACGGCATGATCGCGAAGCCGCCGAACTGGAGCAGCGTTCCGAACCAGATGTACGGCACCCGCTTCCACCCGAGGATCGAGCGGTGGTTGTCGCTCTTGTGGCCGATCAGCGCACGCAGCGGCGCGAACACGAGCGGCAGCGACACCATCATCGCGACCAGCCACGACTGGACGTGCAGCTCGACGATCATGACGCGGTTGAGCGTTCCGATCAGCATCACCGCCGCCATCCCGACGGTGATCTGGAACAGCGACAGGCGGAACAGCCGCGCCAGCGGCAGCTCGGCGGTCGCGGCGTCGGCGAAGGGAAGGAACTGCGTCCCCATCCGCGCCCAGAAGCGGGTCGAGCGAGGAGCGTCGCCGCCCTCCCTGGCACTGTCATCCCCGCTTGCGCGGGGATGACAGGGTAGGGGAAGCGCGACCGCGCTCACGCCAGCACCAGCTCGAGCGCGTGGCTGGTATAGAACCCGCCCGCGACGCGCTCGCTCCGCCGCTGGTCGCAGTCGGGGAGCGCCGCCGCCAGTGCTGCGCGCAACCCGGTCTCCGCCGCTGGGACGATCGCCGGGGCGCGGTCTCGGCGCGGGAACAGCTTGCCGGCGGCGTGCATCAGGCTCAGCGCCGGCGTCCGCGGCGCGAAGGTGAAGGCGAGGCTCCGCCGCGTCCGGCTCGCCAGTGACGCCACCGTCGCGACGATGTCGGCTTGCGCATAGTGAATCAGCGAGTCCATCGCGACGACGTGGTCGAAGCCGCCCAGCCCGAGCATGTCGCCGACCCGCCAGTCGATGCTGCCCCCGGGAAAGCCGTCGGCGCCGAGGTTGGCGGGCGCGCGCTCGCGAGCGATGCCGATCAGCTGCGTCGAGATGTCGATCGCGGTCACCCGCGCGCCGCGCCGCGCCGCCTCGACCGCGAGCGCGCCCGTGCCGCAGCCGGCGTCGAGCAGCGTCAGCCCGGTCATGTCGCCGGGCAGCCAGTCGAGGAGCAGGTCGCGCATCGCCGTGCGTCCCGCCCTCACCGTTGCGCGGATGCGGCTGACCGGCGCGTCGCTGGTCAACGCCGCCCATGCGTCGAGTGCGGTGCGGTCGAAATAAGTCTCCAGGCGCCCGCGCGACCGGTCCCACGACGGCGACGATGGGGCGGGGGCGAAGCTCGCCATCACTCGAACCCGAGGAACTCGAAGATGTCGCGGTCCTTCATCGGCACCGCCGCCAGTGCCTCGGTCCCGGCGTAGAGCGTCGCCGCCAGCCGCATGTATTCGCTCTTGACCACTTCCAGTTCCGGCGTGCTGTCCATCTCGAAGACGGTGCACTTCTTCAGGCGGCTGCGACGGATCGCGTCGAGGTCGGGCAGGTGGGCGAGGCGCTTGAGTCCGGTCGCGGCGTTGAAGCGGTCGATCTCGTCGGTCGCGGCGCTGCGGTTGGCGATCACGCCGGCCATCCGCACCTCGTAGTTCTTCGCCTTCGCCTGGATGGCCGCGACGATGCGGTTCATCGCGAAGATCGAGTCGAAATCGTTCGCCGCGACGACGACGGCGCGCTCGGCGTGCTGGAGCGGTGCCGCGAAGCCGCCGCAGACGACGTCGCCGAGGACGTCGAAGATGACGACGTCGGTATCCTCCAACAGGTGATGCTGCTTGAGCAGCTTGACCGTCTGGCCGACGACATAGCCGCCGCAGCCGGTGCCGGCCGGTGGCCCGCCCGCCTCGATGCACATCACGCCGTTGAAGCCCTCGAAGCAGTAGTCCTCGGGCCGCAGCTCCTCGGCGTGGAAGTCGACCGTTTCGAGGATGTCGATCACCGTCGGCATCAGCTTCTTGGTCAGCGTGAAGGTGCTGTCGTGCTTGGGGTCGCAGCCGATCTGGAGGACGCGCTTGCCCATCAGCGACAGCGCGGCCGACAGGTTGGACGACGTGGTCGACTTGCCGATGCCGCCCTTGCCGTAGATGGCGAAGACCTTGGCCCCGTCGATCTTGTCGCGCGGGTCGAGCTTGACCTGGACGCTGCCGTCGCCGTCGAGCTGCAACGCTTTGGCCAGCGGCTTGGAGATCGCCGGACGGTCGAGTTCGATCACGCTCATGCCAAATTCCTCACGCGGCCATCGCGGGGGTGATCCCCTCGAGCCGGTCTTCGAGATCATCGCTGGCGTCGCGCAGCGCGGCGAGGGTCGCCGCATCGGGCTGCCAGAAGTCGCGCGCGTGGGCCTCAAGCAGGCGGCTCGCCACGCGCATCGCCGCCTTGGGGTTGAGGTCGGCGAGGCGCGCACGCATCGAGCCGTCGAGGATGTAGGTCTCGGAGGTCCGCTGATAAAAAAAAAGAGCGACGTCGCCGGTCGTCGCCGACCAGCCCATCGTGTTGGTCATGTGGACCTCG
>CAXTQJ010000301.1:0-2916 GCA_964246245.1 uncultured Sphingomonadaceae bacterium | reverse complement strand
GCGGCACGCATCGCCGCCGCGCATGACGACCCCGACGCCTTCTGGCGCGGCGAGATCGCCCGCCTCGACTGGGTCACGCCGCCGACGGCGATGGGCGACTGGAGCTTCGATCCGGTCGACATCAAGTGGTTCGCCGACGGCGTCCTCAATGCCAGCGCCAACTGTCTCGACCGCCATCCGCCCGACGCGATCGCCATCGTCTGGGAGGCCGACGACCCGGCGGCCGAGCCACGCCGCGTCACCTACGGCGACCTCCTCGCCGACACCTGCCGCATGGCCAACGTCCTGACGGCAATGGGCGTCGAGCGCGGCGACCGGGTGACGATCTACCTGCCGATGATTCCTGAGGCGGCTATAGCGATGCTCGCCTGCACGCGGATCGGCGCGGTCCACTCGGTCGTCTTCGCCGGCTTTTCGCCCGAGGCGATCGCGGGGCGGATTGCCGATGCCCGGTCGCGAGTCGTCATCACCGCCGACGCCGGGCGGCGGGGCGGCAAGCCGCTGCCGCTGAAGGCTGCGGTCGACGCCGCCGCCGACATCGCCGGGGGGATCGACGCCGTCCTCGTCGTCCGCCACGGCGGCGGCGACTGTCCGATGATACCGGGTCGCGACCATTGGTGGCACGAGCGCCGCGATGCCGTCGCCGCCACCCGCGAACCCGTCGCGATGAACGCCGAGGACCCGCTGTTCCTCCTCTACACCAGCGGCTCGACCGGCACGCCCAAGGGCGTCCTCCACACCACCGCCGGCTACCTGCTGTGGGCCAACTTCACCTTCGACCTCGTCTTCGACTATCGGCCGGGCGAGGTGTTCTGGTGCACCGCCGACGTCGGCTGGGTCACCGGCCACAGCTACGGCGTCTATGGACCGCTCAGCGCCGGCGCGACGGTGGTGATGTTCGAAGGCGTCCCGACCTTCCCCGCCTCCGACCGTTTCTGGGCGGTGGTCGAGCGCCACCAGGTCAATGTCTTCTACACCGCGCCGACCGCGCTCCGCGCGTTGATGCGCGACGGCGACGCGCCGGTGGCCAAGCACGACCTGTCGTCGCTGCGCCTCCTCGGCAGCGTCGGCGAGCCGATCAATCCCGAGGCATGGGGCTGGTACCACCGCGTCGTCGGCGGCGGACGGCTGCCGATCGTCGACACGTGGTGGCAGACCGAGACCGGCGGCGTCCTGATCAGCCCGCTCCCCGGCGCGACCGACCTCAAGCCGGGGTCGGCGACGCTGCCGCTCCCCGGGGTCGAGCCGGCGCTGGTCGACGCCGACGGCAAGTCTCTGGACGGCGCGGCGAGCGGCAACCTCGTCATCACCCGCAGCTGGCCGGGGCAGGCGCGCACCGTGTTCGGCGACCACGCCCGGTTCGTCCAGACCTACTTCAGCACATACCGGGGCCTCTACTTCACCGGCGACGGCGCGCGGCGCGACGCCGACGGCTATTGGTGGATCACCGGCCGCGTCGACGACGTGATCAACGTCAGCGGCCACCGGCTCGGCACCGCCGAGGTCGAATCGGCGCTCGTCGCCCACCCGGACGTCGCCGAAGCGGCGGTTGTCGGCTTTCCCCACGACGTCAAGGGCCAGGGCATCTACGCCTATGTCACGCTGAACGCCGGCGTCGACGCGAGCGACGGCCTGCGCGACGACCTGAAGGCGACCGTGCGCCGCATCATTGGCCCGATCGCGACGCCCGACCGCCTCCACCTGACCCCGGCATTGCCCAAGACCCGCTCGGGCAAGATCATGCGCCGCATCCTCCGCAAGATCGCCGAAGGCGACTCGTCGAGCCTCGGCGACACCTCGACGCTGGCCGACCCGAGCGTCGTCGACGCGCTGATCGCGGGGCGGCAAGAGCGTTAGCAACCTGCCACTGACACGCTATAGATAGCCTATGCCTGACGTGCCGACGCCCACCGTGCCGCCGTATGACCGGATGATGTTTCCGACCCTGCAAGCGCTAAAGGCGCTTGGCGGGTCCGCCACGAACGACGAATTACTTGGGAAGGTCATCGAGTGATGAGACTTCCTGATGCGGCAGTTGCCCTAATCCACTCCGATAACCGATCGACCCGCGTTGCGTACAATCTCGCCTGGGCAAAGACTTATCTTAAGAAAGTCGGGGCTCTGGAAAGCGGGGGGCGTGGCGTGTGGGCCCTGACTGCCATCGGCGAGGCGCTGTCGGCCGACGAGGTCGCAAGAATACCTTCAATCGTTCGCAGACAGGAGATACGCCGGATCGGTGCCAATGACGCAGCGGCTGTGTCCAGCGCGGAGGCTATACGAGACAGTGAGCCGCCGCCGGAAGACAGTTGGCGCGGGATTGTTCTTACAGCGCTTCAAAAAATGGAGCCTGCGGCATTCGAGCGACTAGCCCAACGTCTTCTTCGCGAAGCCGGTTTTACAAAAGTGGAAGTGACCGGCCGAAGTGGCGACGGCGGTATTGACGGCGTTGGTGTTTTACGGTTGGGACTATTGTCCTTCCAGACTTTGTTCCAGTGCAAGCGTTACCAAGGCACAGTCGGTTCCAGTGCAGTCCGTGACTTCCGCGGTGCGATGGTCGGCCGCAGCGATAAGGGGCTTGTCATTACTACCGGTACCTTTTCGAGCGATGCTCGCCGAGAAGCGACGCGTGATGGAGCCCCCCAATCGAACTCATCGATGGCGAAGAACTTTGCACTTTGCTGAAGAACCACAAAGTCGGTGTCCGAACCGAACTAGTCGAGCAAGTGATCGTCGACACAACATGGTTCTCCACAATTTGATGGAATCTGCGTGACCGGCTCCGTCTGGACCGGCAAGTACCTCGAGGTCCTCGTCGACGGGACGTGGGAGTTCGTCCGGCGGCGCGGGGCGATGGGGGCGGCGGTGATCCTCGCGACGACCGATGCGGGCGAGATCGTGCTGGTCGAACAGCTACGC
>CAXTQJ010000300.1:0-2918 GCA_964246245.1 uncultured Sphingomonadaceae bacterium | reverse complement strand
GACTAGATCGCTTCACTGTCCCGTCGGGCCGACTAAAATAACGTAATGCCAGAAACAAAACTTGCCCTGGTCGCACCGCCGCCCCGCCGGCCGGGTCCGCGCGTTGCTGCGCGCCTGCGGCGTGCTCGCTACGCGTGGCCGCGCGTCACTTCGGCCCGTCCCTCCCGGTCCGCGTGCCACCCGCCGAATCGTTGACCACCGACCCCGACCCCAGCGCGCCGACGCCGCCGAAGATGTCTTCGAGCAGGCTCTGGCTGCGGCCGAGCGTCGGCGTCTTGTCGGCGACGGGGTGGACGTTGGCGACCTGTTCGAGCCCGCGCGTCTCGACCTTGGCGACGTTGCCCTTGGCGTCGAAGCTGATTTTGGTGATTGCCTGGCTCGTCGTCCGTGGCTGGAGGAAGGCGATCTGGCGGGTGTTGCGCGAGATGTAATACCACTCGTTGGCGTCGAACTCGGCAGCGAAGGTCGGGCGGCCGAGCGTCTTCTCGACCGAGTTCTTGTTGTCGACCCCCGGCTGGACCGAGGCGAGGAGCGGCGCATCGACGATGTAGCCCTGGTTCTGGCGGATCGTCGAGCAGCCGGTGGCGGCGAGTAGTGCTGCGGCGGCAAGAGCGGGCAGGGGACGCATCGACATTCCTCGAGAGCCTGCGGCGTTGCGCCGGCGGACGATCGCCTCAATATGCGCAGCCTGCTTCTCCGACAAGGCTCGCATGACTTTCCTCGCCCGCCTGTTCCGCGCCGACCGCCTCGTCCTGCCCGGCGATGCGCTGTACCGTGCCATCGTCGCGACGGCACGCGCGCCGGGCTGGTATGTTGCCGGCGGGGTCGCCGACACCGTCGACGGGCGGTTCGACGTCGTCGCGCTGGTGCTCGCGCTCGTCCTCCTCCGGCTCGAAGGCGATGAAAGCGCGCGGCAGTTCTCGGCTGACCTGACCGAGCGCTTCATCGCCGACATGGACGGCTCCTTGCGCGAGCTCGGCATCGGCGATCCAACCGTCGGCAAGCAGGTCGGTCACATGGTCGCCGCGCTTGGCGGGCGGCTCGGTGCGTACCGCGACGCGTTCGCCGGAGCCGAGCCGCTCGCTGCGGCGCTGGAACGCAATCTCTATCGCGGCGCGGTGGTCGACCCGGCCGCCGTCGACTGGGCGGCGCGACGGGCGCGCGACCTCGCCGCACGCCTCGACCGGACGCCGGTCGTTACGCTCGAAGCCGGAACGCTATGACGCCCGAGCTGTCGCGGGTCGTCCGCGCGGTCGAGATCGGCGCCGTGCCCCGGCGGGTCGACGTCGTCGCCACGCCGGCCGAGTGTGTGGCGCTGGCGGCGCGGTTCGACCTGATCGCGCTCGCCGATCTCGCGGCGCAGGTCACGCTCGTCCGCGATGCGCTCGGCATCCGCGCCGCCGGACGCCTGACCGCGCACGGCGAACAGGCGTGCGTCGTGTCGGCCGAGCCGGTCGCATTCGCTATCGCCGAGCCGATCGACCTCCGCTTCGCCGACAGCGGCGCGCCGGCGGGCGACGAGGTCGAGCTGTCGGACGCCGACCTCGACGTGCTGCCGCTCGACGGTGACGCGCTCGATCTCGGCGAGGCGGTGGCGCAGTCGCTCGGTCTCGCCCTCGACCCCTATCCGCGCGCGCCCGAAACCGTCCGTTCCGCCGCCGCCGCGTACGTCATCACGGAAGCCGACGCCGCCACGGCGACCGCCGCCGACAAGCTCCGCGCCAATCCGTTTGCCGTGCTGCGCCGCGACCCGTAAGCGGGCGCGATGCCGATCGACTTCACCGATGTCATGACGCCGGGCGGGCTCGCCGCACTTGGCCAGGTGATCATGATCGACCTGATGCTGGCGGGTGACAATGTCGTCATCCTCGGCACGCTCGTCGCTCGCCTCCCGGCGGAGGCGCGTAAGCGCGTGCTGGCGATCGGTGTCGCGCTGGCGCTGGTCTTCCTGATCGGTTTTGCGCTCCTCGCGACGCGGCTGCTCCAGGTCGTCGGGCTGACCCTCGCCGGCGGGCTGCTCCTGCTGTGGGTCGGGTGGAAGCTGTTCCGCGAACTGCGCCGCGGCCACGGGGGCCATACCGCGGTCGACGCGCCAGCGAAGCCCGCCAAGTCGGTGACGCAGGCGGTACTCCAGGTCGCGCTCGCCGACTTGTCGATGAGCCTCGACAACGTGCTCGCCGTCGCCGGCGCGGCGCGCGACCACCCGACCGTGCTTCTCGTCGGCCTCGGCCTGTCGGTGACGCTCATGGCGGTCGCCGCGAACTACATCGCGCGGATCATCGAGCGCTATCACTGGATCGCGTACATCGGCCTTGCCGTGATCGTCTACGTCGCGGGGTCGATGCTCGTCGCCGGCACCCACCAAGTCATGCCGCTGCTCGGCTGACCGCCGCCGGCGCGGTCGCGAGGTGGGCGATCAGCGCGCGGAGCCGCGCCGGCTGGACCGGCTTGTGGATCAGCGGCACCCCCCGCGCGGCGGCGGCGGCGATGATCGCGGGATCGAGGTCGCCGGTGACGACGCAGGCGTTCAAGCGCCGCCCCGCCGCCGCCGCGAGCGCGTCGATGAGGTCGATGCCGGTCAGCGCCCCCGGCAGGCGGTAGTCGGTCAGGACGACGGTGTAGCCGGCCTCCTCGACCGCCGCGATCCGCGCCAGTGCCGCCTCGGCGTCGCCGACGACGTCGACCGCGACGCCCCAGTGACGGAGCAACAGCGCGATCGCCTCGCGCACCTCGGGATCGTCGTCGATGACGAGGACGCGGACCCCGGCGATCGGGTCGCCCGGCGCTTCGACGACGACCGGCGCGCGGCCGTCGGCGGCGAGCGGCTGCGTCAGGTGGAAGACCGAGCCACGGCCGACGCGCGACGCGACCCCGATCCGGCCGCCGAGCAGTCGCGCCGAGCGGCGGGCGCTCGCGAG
>CAXTQJ010000299.1:0-2930 GCA_964246245.1 uncultured Sphingomonadaceae bacterium | reverse complement strand
GCTGATCGTCGAAACCCTCGCCCGGCTCGACGACCTGACGCCGACCGCGCAGCCCGACGCCGGCGTCACCTACGCCGCTAAGGTCGACAAGGCCGAGGCGCGGCTCGACCTGACCCAGCCGGCGATCGCCGTCGAGCGCGCGGTCCGCGCCTTCAACCCCGCCCCCGGAGCCTTCGTCGAGGTTGGCGGCGAGCGGCTCAAGCTCCTCGCCGCCGAGGTCACCGCCGACGCCGGCGCACCGGGGACAGTGCTCGATCGCCGGCTGACGATCGCCTGCGGCGACGGCGCGGTCCGCCCGACGCTCGTCCAGCGCGCGGGCAAGCCGGCGATGGCGACGGCGGCGCTCCTAAATGGCTGGCCGATCGCGCCGGGAACGCGGCTCTGACCCGCTTCCGCCTGACGATCGAATACGACGGCGCACCGTTCATGGGCTGGCAGCGCCAGCACCATGGCCCGAGCGTCCAGGCGACGCTCGAGGCGGCGATCGCCGCCGTCGTCGGCGAGGCGGCGACCGTGACCGGGTGCGGCCGGACCGACGCCGGGGTCCACGCCACGGGCCAGGTCGCGCATGTCGACCTCGTTCGCCCGCTGACGCCGTTCCGCCTGATGGAGGCGGTCAACGCCCACCTTCGCCCGGCCCCGGTCGCCGTCGTCGCCTGCGCCGAGGTTGCACCCGACTTCCATGCCCGCTTCGACTGCATCCGGCGCGAGTACCGCTACCGGATCGTCAACCGGCGCCCGCCACTCGTCCTCGACCGCGGCCGGGCGTGGCAGGTCGGCGTCGCCCTCGACGCGGCGGCAATGGCGGCGGCGGCGGCGGTGCTCGTCGGACGCCACGACTTTACCACCTTCCGTTCGGTCCGGTGCCAGGCGTCGAGCCCGGTCAAGACGCTCGACCGGCTCGAGGTGACGCGTGCCGGCGACGTCATCACGATCGACGCGGCAGCGCGGTCGTTCCTCCATCATCAGGTCCGCTCGATGGTTGGCTGCCTCAAGCTGGTCGGCGAAGGGCGGTGGACCGACACCGACCTCGCAACGGCGCTGGCGGCGCGCGACCGGCTGGCACTCGGGATGAACGCGCCGCCCGATGGTCTGACCTTCGTCGCCGCACATTATGGAAAAGTGTCGGCTGACCTTACACCTGGTTAACCAAGGTCGCGGCGAGCGCCAGCGTAAACAGTCGCTTGGCCATGGCGGGCCGAATGGCATGACCCTTGCTACAACGTGCTTATGCGGCCGCCCCGAGCCGCGGGGAGATCGTCGTTGCGCCAGTCCCCCGGACCACGTCCGGTCCGTTCCAACCTGGTCTGGGTCCTCGGCGTCGCCGCCGGGCTCGTCGTCGGCGGAGCCGTCGCCTATGGCCTCGCCAGCGTCGGCGTCGCCACCGTCGCCGCGCACCGCTAGACCAGCCCGATCTCGCGCAGGCGCTGGCGAAGGAAAGCGTCGGCGGTGATCGGCGGGTCGGCCGGGCCGGCGATGACGTAGTCGGGGCGGAAGTGCAGGAAGAACGGCGTCGAGTAGCGCGCGTGGCGCGCCCGCTCGGGTGACGGGTTGACCACGCGGTGCGAGGTCGACGGCAGCCGGTTGCCGGTCAGCCGGGCGAGCATGTCGCCGATGTTGCACACCAGCGTTCCCGGCGGCGCGGCGATGTCGCGCCACTCGCCTGCCCGGTCGAGGAGCTGGAGCCCCGCCTCGTCGGCCCCGAGGAGCAGCGTGATGACGTTGATGTCCTCGTGCGCGCCGGCGCGGACCGCGGCCGGCGTGCCCGTCACCGGCGGGTAGTGGAGCAGGCGCAGGATCGAGTTGCCGTCGGCGGTCGGCTGGACGAAGAAATCGGCGGCGAGGCCGAGGTGGAGCGCGATCGCGCGGAGGATGCGCTGCCCCGCGGCGTCCAACGCGACGAACAGCGCGGTCGCCGCGGGGCGGAGGTCGGGCACCTCGGCCGGCCAGACATTATCGGGCATCGCCGCGCGGAGCGGATCGTCGGCGGTAAGGTCGCGGCCGACGTGCCAGAACTCCTTGAGGTCGGAATGACTCGCGCCCTTCGCGGTTTCGATGCCGAACGGGGTCAGTCCGCGCTGGCCGCCACCGTCGGCGACGACGTAGCGGCGCTTGACCGCCTCGGGCAGCGCGAACAGCGCCCGCGTCGCGACGAGGGCGCGGTCGACGACGGCGCCGGCGATGCCGTGGTCGGCGACGACGGCGAAGCCGGTCCGGCCGAAGGCGTCGCCGAACGCGGCCGCGGCGGCGGCGGGATCGGCCTCGACGAGACCGAGCGGGATCGGAGCAATGTCGGCGACGGCCACGCGGCGGATCTCCGTTGCAGGCTCCGCCCGTCTGGTCTCCGGTCGGACGGTAGCGGAGGAGGGACTTGAACCCCCGACCCCAGGATTATGATTCCCGTGCTCTAACCAACTGAGCTACTCCGCCGGGCCGACCCGCGGTCCGCGGGAGGCGAGCGTATAGGCGCGGCCGGCGGGGCGGGTCAATGCGGGCCGCCGGCCCTCTCCCCCCTTGGGACGGGTCGCGACGCCCCGGCCCGTGGCGATTGCGACCCTGCGGCCATCCTTCCGGTGTCACCCCGACGCAGATCGGTGAGGCCAAGAAGGTTAACGCAGCGTCGCCGCGCCGACGTAACTTCACACTCTTCACACGGTTTGTCGCGAACGGGAAAAGCGAGGTGAAGGGTAACGGCGACGAAGGTCGCGTTACCCTTCACGATGGCGGCTCACGATGAGAAGGAACGCTGCCGCCGGACTAGCCGGCGACTCAGAGTTGCAGCCTAGACCGAAACGACGTGTGTAGGACAGCGACGATTGGGCCCACCGCATTCGGCGAAGCAGACGGAGCGGCCAGACGCGGGCCGGCCGATCGTAGGATCCTCCCCGCCTGCGGGGAGGTGGCGCGAAGCGCCGGGAGGGGCGGCGATC
>CAXTQJ010000298.1:878-2934 GCA_964246245.1 uncultured Sphingomonadaceae bacterium | reverse complement strand
GTCGAGCGTCGCATCGGGCTCGCCGGCGGCGAGCAGCGCCGTCGCCTCGGCGGTCTTGCGCTGCGCCGCGAGGCTCGCCGCGCCGGCGACGCGCAGCCGGTCGACCGCCTTCGCCTCGCCGCCGACCATCGCGGCGCACAGCGGCGCGGCGTCGGCTGGCCGCTTCGCGGCGGCGAGGATCATCGCGCGGTGCTCGGTGACGTAGCTCTTCGCGATGGCGGTGAACTTCGCCGGGACCTGCGGCGGCGCCGCGAACTGGTCGCTCTATTTCATCCGCGGCGCATCGTTCGAGCAGGCCGGCGACTGGGTCCGCGGCGAGGCCGACCTCAGGACCGCGCTCAGGCTCGTCCCCGACGAACCGACGGTGCTCAACTACCTCGGCTATGCGCTGCTCGACCGCGGGCAGAAGCTCGACGAGGCGCAGACGCTGATCGCGGCCGCGGCCAAGCTGCGCCCCGACGACGGCTTCATCGCCGACTCGCTCGGCTGGGCCTATTACCGGACCGGCGATCTCGCGAAGGCGGTGCCGACGCTCGAGGAGGCGGCGCGGCAGGAGCCCGGCGACGCGACGATCAACGATCACCTCGGCGATGCTTACTGGCGTGTCGGGCGGCACATCGAGGCACGCTTCCAGTGGCGAACGGCGGCGGCGCTCGATCCCGACGCGGCCGAGGCGGCCTTGCTCGCGAAGAAGCTCGACTTCGGCCTCGACGTCGCGACGGCGGGCACCGTGCCCGGAGCGCCGTCGCCGCAGTGATCGAGGCCGCGCCGGCGAAGGTCAACCTCGCCCTCCACCTCCGCCGGCGGCGCGCCGACGGCTATCACGATCTCGAAACCGTGTTTGCTTTCACCGACTTCGGCGACCGTCTGCGGGTCGACCGACAGCACGAGCTGACCCTCGCGGGGGCGGGGCCGTTCGCCGCCGCGGTCGGGGAGGGGGACAATCTCGTCCTCCGCGCCGCCCGCGCCCTCGCCGCCGCCGCCGGGATCGCGCCCGCCGCGGCACTGACGCTCGACAAGCGGATCCCGGTCGCGGCGGGACTCGGCGGCGGGTCGGCCGACGCGGCGGCCGCGCTGCGCCTGCTCAACCGGTGGTGGCGACTCGACTGGTCGCTCGACCGGCTGGCGTCGGTCGCCGCGCCGCTCGGGGCCGACGTCCCGGCGTGCGTCTTCAGCCGGGCGATGACCGGTTTGGGCAAAGGCGACGATCTCGTTGCGGTCGACCTCGATCTCGCGGGTACGCCGGTCCTGCTGGTCAATCCGCGCGTCGCGGTGCCCACCGGGCCGGTGTTCGCGGCGTGGGACCGGGTCGATCGCGGCGCCCTCGCTGCGGACGAATGGCGTAGCGCGCGCAACGACTTGGCCGCGCCGGCGATCGTCCTCGCGCCCGTAATTGCCGACGTACTCGCCGCGCTGGATGACACGGGCGCGACCGTCGCCCGCATGTCGGGTTCGGGCGCGACGTGCTTCGCGCTCTACGCTGGCCCGAGCGGCCTGAGCGACGCGTACAGGCGCATCGTCGGGGCCTATCCCGACTGGTGGGCCGAGCCGACGACGCTCCGCGCGTGATTTGTGTTGCATCGCAGCATGAGCCGTGCTCAAAATAATTTGATCGTCGCTCAAAAACCCGCTTGACGGGGTTCTGAGTAAGACTTAGATCACCACTCAGTTGTTCTGAGTGAAGCTCAACGCTGCCGAAGGAGAGTTGCCATGGTCACCCGTTTCCTCATCGCCGTCGCCGTCGCCGCCGCCTTCATCGGTGCTGCGGTCCCCGCCTATGCCGGGACGACCCAGGCGCAGTGCGAGGCGATGCCCGGCCAGCTCCGCGCCGCGTCGACCGCCGCGTCCGCGGTCGCGCAGCAGCGCGCCGCGATCCTGATCGATACCGGCGTCAAGCTGTGCGCCGATCGCGCCCACGACGAGGCCGGCAAGAAGTTCGCCGCCGCTGCGCACATCCTCGGCGTCGACACCGCGACGCTCGCCGCGCCGGTCGTCACCGCCGGTCAGTAAGCCTTCGCCCGCGCCGCCGGGCATCCGTTCGACCCAGGACTGGCCG
>CAXTQJ010000298.1:382-861 GCA_964246245.1 uncultured Sphingomonadaceae bacterium | reverse complement strand
CTAACGGTTGATGATCCCAGTGTCCGTGTGTTTCCTTTCTCGGTTGGGTTGTTGGACAGCCTTCATCCTGGCCGGCGGCCCCCCGGCCGCGCAACGGGGCCGGTTGGCGCCCCCCCGGGGGGGGCGCCCTTTTCCGTGGTGGGAAACGACGGCGTCGTCGCCCATCGACCCCGAGTGAATTCCTGCTGGTCAAGCCGTCTTGCATGGCCCCCCACGATCGCCCAGACGAGGCCATGCTCGACCTGACCATCGCCGGACCACGCGCCACGCTGACCCTCGCTCGGCCGGCCAAGCGCAACGCGGTCGACCTCGCCATGTGGGAGGCGCTGCCACGTCTCGTCGATACGGCGATGGCCGACCCGGCCGTCCGCCTTCTCGTCGTCACCGGTGCCGGGGGGGCATTCTGCGCCGGGGCCGACATCGGCGAGTTCGCGGCGCACGCCGCCGCTCCGGCATGGCGGGCGCGTAACAACGCCGCG
>CAXTQJ010000298.1:0-372 GCA_964246245.1 uncultured Sphingomonadaceae bacterium | reverse complement strand
ACCCAGACGACGCTCGCCCGCGCCTCGAAGCCGGTGGTTGCGGCGATCGACGGCGATGCGATCGGCGGTGGCCTCGGCCTTGCGCTGGCGTGCGACATCCGGCTGGCGACGCGGCGATCGCGCCTGGGCCTGACCCCGGCCAAGCTCGGCCTCGTCTATCCGCTCCACGACACCAAGCTCCTCGTCGACCTCGTCGGCCCGGCGCAGGCGAAGCGGATGCTGTTCACCGCGCGGATGTTCGATGCCGCCGAGGCGGAACGGATCGGCCTGGTCGACGAGGTCACGGACGATCTCGCCGACGCGGTCGACAACTTCGCGACGCGCGTCGACGGTCTGTCGGCGACGACGCAGATCGCGGCGAAGGCGATCGTC
>CAXTQJ010000297.1:1124-2945 GCA_964246245.1 uncultured Sphingomonadaceae bacterium | reverse complement strand
CCGCGCCGCCACCGCCGATGCTGGGCGCGATCGACGCCGCGCTCGCGCCTGCGGTCGCCAAGGTTACGGTGACCAATCGCCGCCGGTTCGACGCTGCAGTGGGCGTCGCGACGGGACGGCGGCGGGTGTTCGTCAACGACTGCGCCGGACTGCATTTTCCGTTCCTGCCGGCCGACGAGTTCTTCGCGCGCAACCATTTCCCGTGGCTGTCGACGCTCGAAGCGCAGACTGAGGCGATCCGCGCCGAGGCCTTGGCGCTGCTCGGCGACGAGGAGAGCGACGGGATCAAACCGTACGTCGCGATGGCCCCCGGGGCGCCGGCGAACAAGTGGACGCCGCTCGACGGCAAGCTCGACTGGAGCGCGTACCACCTGTGGAACGACGGCGCGCCGATCGCGCCGTCGCTCGCCCGCTGCCCGGCGACCGCGACGGCGCTCGCGGCGGTACCGCAGGCCGAGCTGCCGGGACGCGCACCGACGGCGTTCTTCTCCATTTTGCAACCGCGCACCCGCATCCCGCCGCACACGGGGGTCAGCAACACCCGAACGATCGTCCACCTGCCGCTTGTCGTGCCGCCGGGGTGCGGCTTTCGCGTCGGCGGCGAAACGCGCGAATGGGTCGAGGGTGAGGCGTTCGCGTTCGACGACACGATCGAGCATGAAGCGTGGAACGACAGCGACGCGGTGCGGATCGTCCTCATCCTCGACGTGTGGAACCCGTACCTGACGGTGGCGGAGCGGGGATTGCTCCAGGACTTCTACCGCGCGGCGGATGCGAGCGGGCACAATCCCGAGTCGCGCGGCTGACGGGCCGCGAGGCAGTCTGCCGCTGCGTGCGCCGGCTCTGATCGAAACGCTCGACGGCCACTCCGCCGAACCGGGTTTGGCGACGCAGGGCCTTGTCGTCGTCGACGCCGCCGCCGCGCTCGCCGTCGCCGCGCACGAGGCGGGCTGGGCCGCGCACCACTGTAGCTCGTCCGTGGCAAGAGGCGCGGCGCGGCGTTCGGCAAGGACGGTCCGCGTCACGACGCGAGCTCGCGGCTACCGCGACGCCGAGGTCGCCGCGGTCGATGCCGACCTGACTGCGACGCGCTACCTGCCCGGCTGATCCGGCGACGCACCGAGGTTGCCGCCCCCGGCCACGAACAATGCCGGGTCAAGCCGCGCCGCGTGCCAGCTCAGCGCCCAGTGGAGGTGCGGCCCGGTCGCACGGCCAGTCATGCCGACCAGCCCCAGCGGCGCACCGCGCGCGACGTGCTGGCCCTCCTTCACGTCGATCCGGCTGAGGTGGAGGAAAGCCGACACCAGCCCGTGGCCGTGGTCGAGCATGATCAGGTTGCCCTCGAGCAAGAAGGGCCCGTGTGCCAGCCGCACCGTCCCGTCGGCCGGCGCGGTCACCGGGGCCCCCGGCGGCGCGGCGACGTCGAGGCCGAGGTGCGGGGCCTTGGGCACCCCGCCCATGATGCGCTGCGAGCCATAGACGCCGCTGATCCGGCCGTGCGCCGGCCACGTGAACGCCTGGTCCCACCCCGTCTCGTCGCTGTCGCCGGCGCGCGCGGCGGCGATCTCGGCGAACTCGACCGCGCGGCGCGCGTCATAAACCGGGTCGGGCGGTGCGTCGGGTGGCGGCTGCTTGAGCGAGGGGATCGATTCGATGTCGTATTGCCGTGCCGCCACGGGCACGACGCGGCGGTCATGCGTCCCGTCGACCAGCCGCGCGACGAGCGTCGCGGTGGCGGGGTGATCGCGACCAAAGCCAGCGACGAAGCGACGGTCGCCGGTCAGCCGCACCGGCTCGCCGTCGACCGTAACCGCCACCGTC
>CAXTQJ010000297.1:0-1114 GCA_964246245.1 uncultured Sphingomonadaceae bacterium | reverse complement strand
CCCCGGCGGCGCGGTGCCGAACACGACCCCGCCCTGCGTCAGCCGCCCGGCGATCAGCCATTCGCGGCTCGCCAGCGGCTGACCGACGGCGACGCCTGCGACGACCGCGGCGGCGACGAGGACCACGGCGACGCGCATCACGCCGTCAGCGTTCGTTCAGCCGCGGCGAGCCCGGCGGCGAAGTCGGTGCCGGTGTCGACGAACGGCAGGCCGACCCCGGCACAGTCGTCGCGCAGCGTCCGGCTGAGGTCGCGGCTGACCGCGAGATAACGGCGGACGTTCGCCACCCCGGTCCGCATCAGCCAATCGGTCGGCGGCCCGGCGTAGTCGGCGACGGCAGCAGCCTTGGTGTCGAGGTCGACGTCGGGATAGCCGAGGAAGCACGCACGGACCGGCGTGTCGGTGTCGGCGATATACGCCGCGACCGCCGCCGGCCGCAGGTTGACGCCCTCGACGAGATAATCACGTCCCTCGAAGACGAGATGGTCGAGCAGGGTCTCGGTCAACGGCCACATTTTATCGCCGGTGGCGAGGTCGTCGTCGTCGGGGTGGACCACGAAGTCGGGGACGCCGCAGTGAAGTGCCATCTTGAGCGCGTCGAGCGGAAACCACGGCACGCCGTGGCCGCGGCACATCGTTTCGGCGAGGATCGACTTGCCACTGCGGCTCGCCCCGCCGACGAGGTAGAGCACCGCCGCTACAGCCGTCCCGCCGCACGCATCGCGTCGTAGCGGGCGACCGCGATCGAGGCGTCGGCGTAGGCTTCCTGCAGTTCGGCCGACCAGTAGCGCAGCGTCGTCACGGCGAGGCGCTTGCCGGTGACCGCGCACAGGACGTAATCGCCCGGGCTGAGCACCTCGAACGAGCCGGACAGGTAACGCAGGCGCGCCGGGCGGCCGCCGCTGCGATCGAGCATCATAACAGCCTCTCCTGCGCCGCAACCGCCGCGCGGGGCAGCGTCGCGCGTCGGTCTGGATAGCCGAGCCCGGTCGTCACGTCGATCGCGCCGTCGGCGAAGCGCAGCGTCAGCGCGCGTTCGCACCGCGCCGCCGCCGCCGTCGGGATGACCGCCCCGTCGCGGGTCGTTACATAGGCATAGCCTCGCGCCAGCACC
>CAXTQJ010000296.1:0-2955 GCA_964246245.1 uncultured Sphingomonadaceae bacterium | reverse complement strand
TCTTCGCCCTCGGTCCGGCGGGGACGGGCAAGACGTATCTCGCCGTCGCGCAGGCGGTCAGCCAGCTCGTCGCGGGGTCGGTCGACCGGCTGATCCTGTCGCGGCCTGCGGTCGAGGCGGGCGAGCGGCTCGGCTTCCTGCCCGGCGACATGAAGGACAAGGTCGATCCTTACCTGCGGCCGCTGTACGACGCGCTGTACGACATGCTGCCGACCGAGCAGGTCGAGCGGCGGCTGGCATCGGGCGAGATCGAGATCGCGCCGCTCGCCTTCATGCGCGGACGGACGCTCGCCAATGCCTTCGTCATCCTCGACGAGGCGCAGAACACGACGCCGCTCCAGATGAAGATGTTCCTGACCCGCTTCGGCCAAGGGTCGCGCATGGTGGTCTGCGGCGACCCGAACCAGGTCGACCTGCCCAACCCGGCGGCGTCGGGCCTCGCCGACGCGGTGCGCAAGCTCGACGGCATCCCCGGCATCGCGACGCTGCGTTTCACCAGCCGCGAGGTCGTCCGCCACCCGATCGTCGGCCGCATCGTCGAGGCGTACGAGGGGCCGGCGGTTGACGGGTGAGGGGGCGCGCCGTATCTGTTAGCCCAGCGTTAGAGGGTGGACGGATGAGTGCCGGGTTGACGCTGTCGATGTCACCGGAAACGAGCGACAAGATCGCCGATGTCGCCCGGTCACAGCATGTGTCGGTCACGGCCGTGATGCAGAAGGCGCTGCAGCTCCTCCTCGTCGCCGAAGATGCCCGTCGTGGCGGTCGCACCCTGGGTGTGATCGATGCAGACAAAAAGCTGGTCGCCGAAATCGTCGACTTCTAGTGTCTGATCCCAGCCCGTCGTCGGGGCGGATCACCCTCACCAGCGAAGCCGTCAACATCGTCGTCACCACACCGGAGAGTTCCGACGACGCGCGTCATCGCCGTCGCAAGGATTTGATTCTGTTCGTCGCCTCGCTCGGCTTCGTGGCAATTCTCGCCGTCTTCGCCATGTGGGCGGCATTCGGATCCGCGCACGACGACAAGCAGCGCGAATGGGGCATGGGCGTCCTCCTGCTGATCGTCGGCGGCTAATGCTCACCGTCGACACCGAGATCGCCGCCGGCGCGTGGGACCCGGCAACCGACTGGCCCGCCCTCGCTGCCGCCGCGGCCGCCGCGGCGCTGGCGCAGAGCAGCCACGCCCACCTCGCCCGCGCCGCCTTCGCGGTCGAGGTCGCCGTCCGCCTGACCGACGACGCCGAGGTGCGGGACCTCAACGCGCAGTATCGCCAGCGGGACAAGCCGACCAACGTCCTCTCCTTCCCTATGGTCCAGCCCGACCTGCTCGACGCGCTGGCGAACAGCGACGACGGCGAAGCGCTGCTCGGCGACATCGTCCTCGCGTTCGAGACCTGCGCCGCCGAGGCCGCCGCCAAGGGCATCGCGCTCGACGACCACGCGCGCCACCTGATCGCGCACGGAACGCTCCACCTCCTCGGCCTCGACCACGGCGACGACGCCAGCGCGGGCCACATGGAGGACCTCGAAACCGCGGCGCTCGCCACGCTCGGGGTTGCCGATCCCTACGCGAGCCCCGATTAAGGGACGATGCCCGACCCCCACCCTAGCACCGGCTTCGTCACGCGACTGTGGCGAAGCCTGCGGACGGCCCTCGGCGGCGGGGCCGAGCCGACCCTGCGCGAAAGCCTTGAGGAAGCGATCGACGAGGTCGTCGGCGAGCCGGCCGACCGCGACGACCTGTCGGTCGTCGAGCGGACGATGCTCAAGAACCTGCTCCACTTCGGCGAGCGGCTGGTCGACGACGCCGCGGTGCCTCGCGCCGACATCGTCGCCTTCGACGTCGACCACAGTTTCGCCGATCTCGTCGCGCTGTTCGAACAGGCCGGCCACAGCCGCCTGCCGGTGTTCGACGACAACCTCGACCATGTCGTCGGCATGGTCCACATGAAAGACGTCTATGCGCGGATCGCGACGACGTTCGACGACCGGGTATCGAGCGCGCCCTTCGCCGATCTCGACGTCCGCTCGCTGCTGCGCACCGTCCTCTACGTGCCGTCGTCGATGCGCGTCCTCGACCTCCTCGCGCGGATGCGGTCGGGGCGGACCCACATGGCGATCGTCGTCGACGAGTTCGGCGGGACCGACGGCCTCGTCACCATCGAGGACCTCGTCGAGCAGATCGTCGGCGACATCGAGGACGAGCACGACGAGGACGGGGCCAAACTGATCCAGGCGCTCGGCGACGGTTTGTACGAGGCCGACGCGCGGCTCGAACTCGCCGACCTCGACGCCGCGACCGCGCACGCCTTCGCGGCCGACGCGATCGGCGGCGACGTCGGTACCCTGGGCGGCATGGTGTTCATGCTCGCCGGGCGCGTGCCGGCGGTCGGCGAGATGGTCGCGCACCCGTCGGGCTGGCGCTTCGAGGTGATCGACGGCGACCCGCGCATGGTCCGCCGCCTGCGCCTTTACCCGCCGCCGACGGGTGACGGCGCGGCGTGAGCGGCGCCGGTCGCCAAAAAACCGCTGTCCTACACCCGGCCGGATCGCCTAGCTTGAGCCCGATGACGACCGCCGCCCGCCTCGCCGCCCACCGCCGTCGCCGGACGAAACGAACCTCGCATTTGCATTTCTCCTGCGCGAGCGAGCGAAGAATGCGAAGTTACGTCGCCGCCGGTGCCAACCACGGTCACCGACGAGTGTGCAGAGGACCAGCCTGATGCGTCGTATCGCCGTTCTGATCACCCTGCTGATCGCCGTCCCCGCCACCGCCCAGGAACGGCCGGCGCGCGGCGAGACGACGGCGGGGGCCGAGACGACGGCGCGCGACACCCGTCGCGCCGCGACCGCGGTGGCGCCCGGCGACGCCGACGCGCCCGGCCGCGGCGACGCGACCAACACCCAGCCTGCGGGCGCCCCGCGCGCGCCGCGGGCGCGCGCGAACAAGCTCGGC
>CAXTQJ010000295.1:0-2964 GCA_964246245.1 uncultured Sphingomonadaceae bacterium | reverse complement strand
GGTTCTGCTCCAGGCCGTGCGCGTAGGGGTTCGCACCCAGGCTGGCCGCCGTGTCCGGCGCGCAGGCGTTCGAGCCGGGCAAGTCGATGATCGGCGGCGCGGTTGGCTATTGGGACGACCAGGTCGCCTTCGCCATTGGAGTGTCGTCGATCGTCGGCGACCGGACCGTGCTCAAGGCCGGCGGTTCGATCAGCAACCAGGGCGTCGGCGGGTTCAACGCCGGGATCGGGTATCAGTTCTAAGGCGCAGCCCGGCGGCAGCTGAGCCGAAGAACGCTCTTCGCGTTCATCGACTCAGTTGCCGACCCGCGCCAGCCCGGCCGGCGGGTCGGCGGACCCTTCATCCGCCGAACCGTCCGATGACGCGGCTTTGCCGCGCCGCCTCCCGCCGCCTTCCGGCACTCACCCCCGCGCCACCGCCGCCGCCTTGATGAAATCCCACACCGCCTTGGTGAACCCCGGCGACGCGTCACCCGACCACTCGTCCATGCGGTCGTACAGCGCTACCGTCTCGGTCTTCATCCGCGCATCGGCGGCCATGTTGAACGGCTTCAGCAACTCGTTCCATTCGGCGAGATAAGCTTGCGCCTTCGCGCCCGCGGGGTCCATCGGCAGGTCGCCACCGATGCGCGACCCGAGGTCGGCCCATTTCGCCTGATATGCCGCCCCGCCGAAGTCGGTCGGCAGGGCGGCAAGCTTGTCCCGCCAGCGTCCCTGCTCCTCGGGGCTGAAATAGCGGTCGGCGACCTTCTTCCAGTCGGCTTCGGTGGTCATCGTCGTCTCTCCCTGCTTGATGAGTGCGCACAAGGTGTCGAGGTCGAGCGCCTCGCCGGCGGCAAGCCGCCGCGCCGCCGCGCCGAGCCCGGCGAGGGCCTCGTCGATTCCGGCACGCCGTGCTTGCAGATCGCCGAGCTGCACCGCGATCAGCCGCGCGAGGTCGACGCCGCCGCCGACGAGCGCGCCGACCTGCGCGAGGCTGAATCCCGCGCGCTTGAGCGCCGTCACCTGGTGGAGCCGCGCGACCTCGCCCGCGCCGTAGCGGCGCTGCCCCGCCGCCGACCGCTGCGCCGCGACCAGGCCCCGTGCCTCGTAGAAACGGAGCGCGCGGGCGCTGAGCCCGGTGCGGCGGCAGACCTCGGTGATCGACAGCGTCGTCATCCCCGAGTCGTAGCCGATGACGCTACGTCAGGGGCAAGGGCTTTCCTTGCCTGGCGGGCGGCGCGAAGCCGCCGGAAGGGGGCGCGCCTCAGTCGAAGCGGAAGGAGAGGCTCCAGGTCGGCAGCGCGACGCCGCTCACACCCGCATCCCCTCGGCGTCGATCAGGACCTCCCGCCTGCCGACGTGGTCGGCGACGCCGACGTAGCCGTCCTTTTCCATCCGTTCGATCAGGCGCGCGGCATTGTTGTAGCCGACGCGGAGCTGGCGCTGGAGGTAGCTGGTCGACGCCTTGCGGCTTTCGGCGACGATCATGATCGCGCGGCGGTAGGTCTCGGCCTCCTCGCCGCCGCCGTCGCCCATGTCGAGGCCGAAGACGCCGTCGCCGTCCGCCGGCTCCTCGGTGACCGCGTCGACATAATCGGGCCGGCCCTGGGTGCGGCAATAGTCGGCGACCGCCTCGACCTCCTCGTCGCTGACGAAGGGACCGTGGACGCGGATGACCTGCTTGCCGCCAGGCATATAGAGCATGTCGCCCTTACCGAGTAGCTGCTCGGCCCCCTGCTCGCCCAGGATGGTGCGGCTGTCGATCTTCGACGTCACCGAGAAGCTGATCCGCGTCGGCAGGTTGGCCTTGATGACGCCGGTGATGACGTCGACCGACGGCCGCTGCGTCGCCATGATCAGGTGGATGCCCGCCGCGCGCGCCTTCTGGGCGAGGCGCTGGATGAGGAACTCGACCTCCTTGCCCGCGGTCATCATCAGGTCGGCGAGCTCGTCGACGACGACGACGATCAGCGGCAGGATGTCGTAGTCGAGCGTCTCCTCCTCGTAGATCGCGACGCCGTCGTCGTCGTAGCCGGTGTGGACCTTGCGGACGAACGGCTTGGCCGACGCCTTCGCCTCGCGGACGCGCTGGTTGAAGCCCGACAGAGAGCGGACGTTGATCGTCGACATCATCCGGTAGCGGTCCTCCATCTGCTCGACCGCCCATTTCAAGGCGCGGATCGCCTTCGGCGGGTCGGTGACGACGGGGCTGAGGAGGTGCGGGATGCGGTCGTAGACGCTGAGTTCGAGCATCTTCGGGTCGATCATGATCATCCGGCACTGCGCCGGGGTCAGGCGGTAGAGCAGCGACAGGATCATGCAGTTCAGCCCGACCGACTTGCCCGACCCGGTCGTCCCGGCGATCAGCAGGTGGGGCATCGGCGACAGGTCGGCGATGACCGGATCGCCGGCGATGTTCTTGCCGAGCACGAGGGGCAGTGCCGCCGCCTGATCGTCGAACGTCGCCGAGGCGAGGAGTTCGCTCAGCGTCACCATCTGCCGGTTGGGGTTGGGCAGCTCGATGCCGATGACGTTGCGCCCCGGCACGACCGCGACGCGCGCCGAGACCGCGCTCATCGACCGGGCGATGTCGTCGGACAGGCCGATGACACGGCTCGCCTTGAGCCCGGGAGCGGGCTCGAGCTCGTACATCGTCACCACCGGCCCGGGGCGGACGTCGCCGATCCGCCCCTTGACGCCGAAGTCCTCGAGCACCGATTCGAGCAGGCGGGCATTCTGTTCGAGGCTCGCGCGGTCGATCCTGGCCACCGGCCCCTTGGGGGCGGGGGCGAGCAGATCGAGCGGCGGCAATTCGTAGACGTCGCCGAGGCCGAGCGTCGGCTGGCGCTCGCGGCGACCGCGCTTCGCCGAGAGCGCGACGGGCGCGGCGGGCGGGACGATCGTCGCGCGCGGCGCGGCGGCGGTCTGGACCGCAACCGCGGGCGCGCGCGGCGGCGGCGGCGCCACGGCAAGGTCATCGTCG
>CAXTQJ010000294.1:0-2968 GCA_964246245.1 uncultured Sphingomonadaceae bacterium | reverse complement strand
GCTGAGTTCGACGTACAGGCGGCCGGGAAACAGCTCGACCAGCGCATCGGCATAAGCCCCGGCCTCCTGTCCGGCGGCAAGCAGCCGCGCCAGCGCTCCCTCCGGCCCCGCGGTCAGCGCGATCAGCCCCGCCGTCCGTCCGGCGAGGCCGGCGAGCGTCAGGTGCGGGTCGTCGGCGTTGTCGCAGCCGAGGTGGGCGTCGCTGACGATGCCGATCAGGTTGTCGTAGCCGGTCTTGTCCTGCGCCAGCAGCACCAGCCAGTCGCACGTCATCCGCCCCGCCGGCGTCCGGCTGCCGGGGCGCTCGATCGCGACGAGCGCACCGACGATCGGCTGAACCCCGGCCCCGCGACACGCGTCGGAGAACTCCATTACGCCGAACAGGTTGTTGCGGTCGGCGAGCGCGACCGCCGGCAGCTTCATCGCCCGGCACGCGGCGGCGATGGTCGTCGGCGTCATCGCGCCCTCGAGCATCGAATACGCCGACTGGACGCGGAGGTGAACGAAAGGCGCGTGGGTCATCGCGGCGACGATAGGCCCGCGCCGTCGAGTCGGCCAAGCGCTTCGCCGCCGGCCGCAGCCCGGTGCTAGCCCGCCGCCAGCGCGCCGGCCTTGACCGCGAGCTCGATGCGGTTGCGCGCGCCGAGTTTGCGCCGGGCGTTGTCGACGTGGAAGCGCGCCGTCTCGGGGGCGATGCCGAGGACGCGCCCGATCTCGGGATCGCTGAACCCCTGGCGCAGCAGCGCGACGCTCTCCGCCTCGCGGACGGTCAGCACCGACGGCGGCGCGGCGACCGCGCCGGCGAGCCGCTCGGCGTGCATCAGCGCCGCCGCGGCGAGGGTCTGCAGCGTCACCTGCTCGGTGACGGTGAAGCCACTGCGGCGGCCGCCGCCGACCGAGACGAGGCCGAGATCACCCGCCTGCGTCCGTACCGGGACGACGAAGCCCTGATGGAAGCCGAACGCCTTGGCCTCCGTCACGACGCGGTGGCCGGGATCGTTCGGTGCGAGGCGCGCGATGATCTCGGTCCACGACAGCGCTTCGCCCGAAACGATCGCCCAGCGCGGCAGCGGATCGATCCGGACGAAACCCTGCGCCTCGTACAGCGTCAGCCACGCGAGCGGCCAGTGGACGAAGTGGAACGGGCTCGCGCCGAGCGACCGGGGCCCCGACACCATGCCGCTGGCCCACGCGGTCATGCCCAGCGGGGCGATGGCCGCGCCGACCACCGTCGCGACGGCGTCGATAGACGTCTGCGCCTCGATCCGCTCGACGATCGCGGTCAGGTCGGTCACCGGCAGCACCCTCTCGAATCCGGGAGGATGTTGTGCACCGGTTACCGCAGTTACAACAAGCTTAACGTTTCGTTGGGCTCGGCAGTTCGCCGCGCCATTGGCGTTGGCTGGCACAGGGGTACGCGCGATGAACATATTGACCAGATCGGTGATCGCCCTCGGCGGGCTGGCCGCCGCGGCCGCAGCCCACGCTGCCCCGCCCGCCTTCGGCACCCTGACGTTCGACCAGCAGTTCGGCACGGCAACGTCGACCGCGGCGATCCCGGTATTCCTGACCTTCACCCTCGACCCGGCGTCGGTGCCGCTGACCACCGGACCGGACGCGATGGTCACCTCGGGGTTGACCGACCAGAACATCAGCGACGCCGGCGACGATCCGGCGGTGTTCACGAGGCGCCTGGCCAACGAATTCTTCGCGTGCAGCGGCAGCTTCACGGCCGGCTGCGGGTCGACCACGGCGGGGGCCTATCATTTCGATTTCAACTTCGACCCGCCCGCCTTTGTCACCCCGAGCAACTTCGACCTCGAGCCCGGCCAATCGTATTCGTTCCTGTTCGGCACCTTTACGCCGAACGGCCGTGGCGCGGCCCCGGGGACCTATCAGTTCTTCAACGCCGGCATTTTCTTCGAGCTGTTCAACGCCGACAACTCGCAGGAAGCGGGCATCAACATCGCCCAGACCTGCGCGACGGGCGATCCGGCGTGCGCCTTCACCCGCGTCGTCACCGGCGGCGTCGCCGCGGTTCCCGAGCCGGCGACATGGGCGCTGATGATCGGCGGCTTCGCCTCCGTCGGCCTGGCCCAGCGCCGGCGGCCGGCCACCGTCGCCGCCTAGGCCCAGTCGCACCGCCTGGTCCCCTGCGCCCATAGCAGGGCGGTGAGATCGCCGACGCGGATCGCCGCGTCGGCGGCCGCGGCGGCGAGCGGCTTGGCGCGGTAGGCGATGCCGAGGCCCGCGGCCGCGAGCATCGGAATGTCGTTGGCTCCGTCGCCGACCGCCAGCGTCGCGGCGAGCGGACGACCGGCGGCGCGGAGTTCGCTGAGCTTGGTGCCGCTGTCGACCACCGGCCGCGCGACCGTCCCGGTCAGGCAGCCGTCGTCCGCCGACACCAGCCGGTTGGCGACGACGCGGTCGAAGCCGAGTCCCGCGCCCACCGGATTGGCGAAGGCGGTGAACCCGCCCGAGACGAGGATCGTCCGCGCGCCCCAGCCACGCATCGTCGCGACCAGCGTCGCCGCTCCCGGCATCAGCCGGACCCGCTCGGCGCGACACCGGTCGAGGATGGCGGCGTTCGTCCCCGTGAGCAGCGCGACGCGCGCATCGAGCGCGGCGACGAAGTCGAGTTCACCGCGCATCGCCGCCTCGGTGATCGCGGCGACCTGCGGCTTCAGCCCGGCATAGTCGGCGAGTTCGTCGATGCACTCGCATTGGATCAGCGTCGAATCCATGTCGGCGACGAGGAGCGCCTTGCGCCGCGGGAGCGCGCTGGACTGAACGACGACGTCGACCGCGGCGAGCGCCGCCTCGAGCGCAGCGCGGGCCGCCGGCTGGTCGAGCCCCGCGACAGCCACGTCGGCGGCATCGCCGTGGTCGCGCCACGCCGCCGGCCCCGGCGCGCCGCCCGCCCCGCGCCGCCCCCCCCAGTCCCCCGCGCGCTCGCCCGGCGCCCAGG
>CAXTQJ010000293.1:2506-2974 GCA_964246245.1 uncultured Sphingomonadaceae bacterium | reverse complement strand
GATGTGGCCGGTGCCGCCGGGCTTCACCATCGCGACGTCGATGTGCCAGGTCTATTACGACGGCGGCGAGACCTTCCCCGACGGCCTGAAGACCGAGGTCGCCGCCGGCATCGGCCACATCGAGGCGACGGTCGGCGGGGTCGGTTTCGGCAACCCCGACGATCCGCTGCTCGTCTCGGTCCGCTCGGGCGCGCGCGTGTCGATGCCGGGGATGATGGACACCGTCCTCAACCTTGGGCTGAACGACGCGACGGTGGAGGGACTGGCGAAGGTCAGCGGCGACGCGCGCTTCGCGTGGGACAGCTACCGCCGCTTCATCCAGATGTACGCCGACGTGGTGCTCGGGCTCGACCACTACCTGTTCGAGGAGGCGCTCGAGATCCTCAAGGAAGACCGCGGCGTCACCCTCGACACCGAGCTGACCGCCGACGACCTGAAGGGCCTCGTCGCCGACTATCTCGCCAAGGT
>CAXTQJ010000293.1:0-2496 GCA_964246245.1 uncultured Sphingomonadaceae bacterium | reverse complement strand
AGGTTCGCGCCCTTGCCGCCGAGCAGGGTGCGCCCTTCCCGCAGGACGTCCATGCCCAGTTGTGGGGCGCGATCGGCGCGGTGTTCGGCAGCTGGCGGTCGGAGCGCGCGCGCGTCTACCGCCGGATCAACGACATCCCCGAAAGCTGGGGCACCGCCGTCACCGTCCAGGCGATGGTCTTCGGCAACATGGGGCCGACGAGCGCGACCGGCGTCGCCTTCACCCGCGACCCGTCGACGGGCACGAAGGCGCACTACGGCGAGTTCCTGATCAACGCGCAGGGCGAGGACGTCGTCGCCGGCATCCGCACGCCGCAATACCTGACGAAGCGCGCCCGCGAGGCGGCCGGGGCGCGGGCCGAGTCGATGGAGGAGGCAATGCCGGCGGTGTTCGCCGAGCTCGCGAAGGTCTTCGACCTGCTCGAGGGCCACTACCGCGACATGCAGGACATCGAGTTCACCGTCCAGCAGGGCAAGCTGTGGATGCTCCAGACGCGGAGCGGCAAACGCACCGCCAAGGCAGCGCTGAAGACCGCGGTCGACATGGCCGACGAGGGGCTGATCACGCCCGAGCAGGCGGTGCTCCGCGTCGACGCCGCCGCCCTCGACCAGCTCCTCCATCCCACGCTCGATCCGGCCGCACCGCGCGACGTGCTGACCAAGGGCCTGCCGGCGTCGCCCGGGGCGGCGTCGGGGGTCGCGGTGTTCGACAGCGAGACCGCCGCCGTCCGCGCGGCGCTCGGCGAGGACGTCATCCTCGTCCGCACCGAAACCAGCCCCGAGGACATCCATGGCATGGTCGCGGCGCGCGGCATCCTGACCGCGCGCGGCGGCATGACCAGCCACGCCGCCGTCGTCGCCCGCGGCATGGGCCGGCCGTGCGTGTCGGGGGCCGGCGCGCTGTCGGTCGACCTCAAGACGCGCACCGCGCGGATCGCCGGGCGGACGCTCGCCGAGGGCGACGTGCTGACCATCGACGGCTCGACCGGCGAGGTCATGGCCGGCAAGGTGCCGACGGTCGAGCCCGAGCTCCACGGCGACTTCGGCCGGCTGATGGAATGGGCCGACGCCCACCGCCGGATGAAGGTGCGGACCAACGCCGAGACGCCGCTCGACTGCCGCACCGCGCGCCAGTTCGGGGCCGAGGGCATCGGCCTGTGCCGGACCGAGCACATGTTCTTCGAGGCGTCGCGGATCACCGCCGTTCGCCAGATGATCCTGGCGGAGGACGAGGCCGGGCGGCGCAAGGCGCTCGCCGTGCTGCTCCCCGAGCAGCGCGAGGACTTCGCCGCGATCTTCACGATCATGGCCGGGCTGCCGGTGACGATCCGCCTGCTCGACCCGCCGCTACACGAGTTCCTGCCCCACGTCGAAAGCGAGTTCGCCGACGTCGCGACCGCGGTCGGCCTGTCGGTCGACGCGCTCAAGCGCCGGGTGGCGGAGCTGCACGAGTTCAACCCGATGCTCGGCCACCGCGGCTGCCGGCTAGGGATCACCTATCCCGAGATCTACGCGATGCAGGCGCGCGCGATCTTCGAGGCGGCGGTCGACGTCGCCAATGCCAGCGGCGAGGCGGTCGTGCCCGAGGTGATGGTCCCGCTGGTGGCGACGCCGCGCGAACTCGAGATCACCCGCGCCGCGATCGACGCCGAGGCCAGGGCGGTGTTCGCCGAGAAGGGGCGCACCCTCGATTATCTCGTCGGGACGATGATCGAGCTGCCGCGCGCCGCGCTCAGGGCGAAGGAGATCGGCGCGCACGCCGACTTCTTCTCGTTCGGGACCAACGACCTGACCCAGACCGCGCTCGGCATCAGCCGCGACGACGCGGCGAAGTTCCTGACCGTCTACGTCGAGCAGGGCATCTATGCGCGCGACCCGTTTGTCAGCCTCGACATCGACGGCGTCGGCGAGCTGATCACCCTCGCCGCCGAACGCGGCCGGTCGGCCAAGCCATTGATCAAGCTGGGTATTTGCGGCGAGCACGGTGGCGACCCGGCGAGCATCGCCTTCTGCGAGAGCCTCGGCCTCGACTATGTCAGCTGCTCGCCGTACCGCGTGCCCATCGCAAGACTGGCGGCAGCGCAGGCGGCACTCAAGGCGCGATGATCGTTCCGTAACCGTATCGATCAGCTGTCCTTCGTGGGCGCTTACTTCGCTTATTTATGAAGCGTTGTTAACGATTGGTCGAGGCGGCCGAACCGCGCCTCGTATTCGGTCGTCCGGCCCTCGTCGAGGAGGACCGCCTGCTCGACCAGGCGGTCGCGGGCGAGGCGGCCGTTGAACGCGCCGAGCCGGGTGTCGGCGTCGGCCGCCTCGTCGGCGGTCAGGCGGGCGAGCGCGTCGATGCTGCCGAGGCCGAGGCCATCGAGGGCCACGGCGAACTTGTCGCCGACCCCCTTCAGGCGGCGGATGTCGACGGCGGCGGGGGCCAGTCCGGACGACGCCGGCGCGGCGGGGACGACCTGACGATCCTGGTTGCCGACGCCGAGGCCATCCC
>CAXTQJ010000292.1:0-2978 GCA_964246245.1 uncultured Sphingomonadaceae bacterium | reverse complement strand
GCTCGTCGGCGGTTGCGGCGCGCAACGGCAGCAGCGGGGCGGCGGCGGCGAGCAGCAGCTTCATTCGGCGAGCCTCGCTTTGACGGCGCACAGGTCGGCCCAGGCGAGCGCCTTGTGGCCGGGCTGGCGGAGGAGGTGGGCGGGATGGAACGTCGGCATCACCGGCACGCCGTCGACCTCGACCCAGCGGCCACGGAGGCGGTTGATGCCGGCGGTCGACCCGGTCAGCGCGGTCGCCGCGACCTGGCCCAGCGCAAGGATCGCCGTGGGCCGCGCCAGCGCGATCTGGCGGCGGAGGTACGGCGCCGCGGCGGCGACCTCGGCCGGCGTGGCATTGCCGCCGGGCCACTGGACGGCGTTGGCGAGATAGGTGTCGCCGCGCGACCGCTGGATCGCGGCGAGCATCCGGTCGAGCAGCGCGCCGGCGGCGTCGGCGAAGACCCGGCCGGCGGCGGCGTCGGCGGCGGTCGGACGCTCGCCGATGACCATCACCCCGCCCGGCGTGCCGTCGGCGAAGAGCGCGGCGGGATGCGCCTCGGTCAGTGCGGCGGCGAGGGCGGCGAGGCTGTCGGCGTTGATCGCCAGGCCTTCCGCCGCCCTTGCCGCGATGGCGACCGGCGCGGCGACCGGCGTCACGACCGGTCCGGGCGGTGCCAACCATGCGAACGGCGCGTCGCCGACGACGGTGTCGACTCCGGCCGCGACCAGCCAGCCGAGCGCGGCGGCGATCTCGTCACGACGTGGCTGGAGGTCCCCCGGCATCGCGCGGCATAGTGCGGCGGCGGGGCCGCTGGTCAAGGCGGCGAAGCGGCCGTATCTGACGAACGGCACGGTTTGCACGACGTGCCGTTCACGGCGCGCTGAATAGCGAGGAACTTATGAGCGCGAACAAGTCTGGACGCGAAGCCATGCCGTACGACATCGTCATCGTCGGCGGTGGCCCGGCCGGGCTGTCGGCGGCGATCCGGGTCAAGCAAACGGCCGCCGCCAGGGGCATCGACGTCTCGGTCTGCGTCCTCGAGAAGGGGGCCGAGATCGGGGCGCACATCCTGTCCGGCGCGGTCGTCGATCCGCGCGCGCTCGACGAGCTGCTGCCCGACTGGCGCGACCTCGACAGTCCGCTGACCGTCCCGGTGACCGAGAACCACCACTGGGTGCTGACCGCGCAGAAGCGGTACGAGTTTCCCCACGCCCTGATGCCGCCGTTCATGAACAACGCCGGCTGCTACACCCTCAGCCTCGGCAATTTCTGCCGCTGGCTCGCGGGGCAGGCCGAGGCGCTCGGCGTCGAAATCTTCCCCGGCTTCGCCGCGGCCGAGGTGCTGTTCAACGACGACGGCGCGGTCAAGGGCGTCGCCACCGGCGACATGGGCGTGGCGCGCGACGGGACGCGCAAGGACAGCTATCAGCCCGGCCTCGAGCTCCATGCCAAGTACACCTTCTTCGCCGAAGGCGTCCGCGGCCACCTGTCGAAGGAGCTGATCCGACTCTTTGACTTGAACAAGGGCGTCCAGCCGCAGGTCTACGGCATCGGCATCAAGGAACTCTGGGACATCGACCCCGCCCGGCACGTGCCGGGGCGCGTCATCCACACCCAGGGCTGGCCGTTCGACGACGCGACCGGCGGTGGCGGCTTTCTCTACCATCAGGCGAACAACCAGGTCGCGCTGGGGCTGGTCACCTGGCTCAACTATGCGAACCCCTACCTGTCGCCCTTCGACGAGATGCAGCGGTGGAAGACGCACCCGGCGATCCGCGCGATCCTCGAAGGCGGACGGCGCGTCAGCTATGGTGCGCGCGCGATCAACGACGGCGGCTGGCAGTCGGTGCCGAAGCTGACCTTCCCCGGCGGCGCGCTGATCGGGTGCAGCGCCGGCTTCGTCAACGTGCCGCGGATCAAGGGCACCCATACCGCGATGAAGACCGGCATGATGGCGGCCGACGCCGCGATCGACGCGATCGTGTCGCAGCGCGCGGGCGACGAGCTGACCGCCTATGGCGACGCCTATCGGGCAAGCTGGGTCGAGGCCGAGCTGCGCGGCGTCCGCAATACGCTGCCGGCGGTCGAGAAGTTCGGCAACGTCGTCGGCACGGTCGTCGCCGGCACGACGATGTGGGCCGAGCACCTCGGCCTGCGGATGCCCTTCACGATGGGCCACCACAAGGACAACGAGGCGCTCAAGCGCAAGGAGCACGTCAAGCCGATCGCCTATCCCAAGCCGGACGGCGTTATCAGCTTCGACAAGCTGTCGAGCGTGTTCCTGTCGAACACCAATCATGAGGAGGATCAGCCGATCCACCTGACGCTGAAGGACGCGACCGTCCCGATCCGCATCAACCTGCCGCTCTACGACGAGCCGGCGCAGCGCTATTGCCCGGCCGGCGTGTACGAGATCGTGGAAGGTCCCCGCCTGCAGATCAACGCGCAGAACTGCGTCCACTGCAAGACGTGCGATATCAAGGACCCGACGCAGAACATCAACTGGGTCGTGCCCGAGGGGGGCGGCGGGCCGAATTACCCGAATATGTAGGGCCGCGCGGCGATGAGCAGCGAGCAGGCGCGCAGCGCCCGCGCAGCAGCGAACAGACTCGCGCCAGCTCGGCCGGCGGCTCGGGCGACCTTCACGCCCGGCCCGCTTGGTCCTAGACTGAGCTCATGGCGATTCTTCCGTTCCACGACGACAATCGGCGGCAGGCGGCGACGCGCGGCGCAGCGAGTCGCTCCGGCCGTGTCTCCGCCCTCGGCGCGGTGTCCCGAATGACGCCTTACGCCGCCGTGGCGCTGCTCGCCGCCGTCGCCGCCGCGCTCGCCACCCCCGCCGCCGCGCGGACGCGTGTCGCCGATCCGTCCGGCCACGAATACATCCTCGGGCGCTTCGCCGACGCCGACAACCGGCCCGGCGACGCGGCGCGCTACTACGGCGCGGCGCTCAAGGCGGCGCCGGGCGATCCGACGCTTCAGCGCCGCGCGTTCGACA
>CAXTQJ010000291.1:2466-2988 GCA_964246245.1 uncultured Sphingomonadaceae bacterium | reverse complement strand
ACGTCGAGGCGCAATTCTCGCTGCGCAAGGCGTGGCAGCGGGTGACGACGGCGTGGGTGACGACCGCGCTGTTCCTGCTGACGCTCGGCTTCCTCCTCAAGACGTCGGACGAGGTGTCGCGCGGCTGGGCCGGCGGCTGGTTCGTCGCCGGCGGCGCGCTGCTGCTGACGACCCGGCTGGCGATGACGATCTGGGTGCGGCGGCTGAAGCTGCGCGGGACGTTCAACCAGCGCGTCGCGATCTTCGGCGCGGGGCCGCAGGGCGCGCGCCTCGCCGACTACATCCTGACCAGCGACAAGCTGACGATCACCATCGCCGGCTTCTTCGACGACCGCCGCGACGGCCGCGTCCCCACGTGCGTCCACGGCATCCCCGTCCTTGGCGACCTCGCCACATTGGTCGACACGATCCGCGACGGCCGGATCGACCAGGTCATCGTCGCGCTGCCGTGGTCGGCCGAGGGCCGCCTGCAGCAGGTCGTCAGCCGCCGGTTGATCAACCCCGGGCTGCTGGCGGTCGTCG
>CAXTQJ010000291.1:0-2456 GCA_964246245.1 uncultured Sphingomonadaceae bacterium | reverse complement strand
GCCGCCTCGCGCTGACCCCGGTCCGCATCCGCCTCGCGCCCGACCTCGCGAGCTTCGTCTTCGCGCGGCGGCCGGTCGTCCTCCTCGGCGACCTGCCGGTGATGACCTTGTTCGAGCGGCCGATCTCGGGGCTCGACGCGTGGGTCAAGATGGCCGAGGACCGGGTGCTCGCCACCCTCGCGCTGATCGTCTTCGCCGTTCCGATGCTCCTCGTCGCGCTCGCCATCCGCCTCGATTCGCCGGGGCCGATCTTCTTCCGCCAGCCGCGAGAGGGCTTCAACAATCGGCCGTTCCGCGTCTTCAAGTTCAGATCGATGTATCACAACCGCGCGCAAGCGACGGAAATCACGCAGGCGAGCCGGCGCGATCCACGGATCACGCGGATCGGCGCGATCCTCCGCAAGACGAGCCTCGACGAGCTGCCGCAGCTGTTCAACGTCCTGTCGGGCGAGATGTCGCTGGTCGGGCCGCGGCCGCACGCGCCGTCGACGCGCGCCGGCGGCCGCCTGTTCTCCGACGTGCTCGCGAGCTATGCCGCGCGGCACAAGGTCAAGCCGGGAATAACCGGTTGGGCGCAGGTGTGCGGCTGGCGCGGCGAGACCGATACCGAGGAAAAGCTCGTCAAGCGCTTCGAGCACGATCTCTACTACATCGAGAACTGGTCGATCTGGCTCGACTTCTACGTCCTCATGCGGACCGTCGTCGCGCTGGTGGTGCCGACCAACGCGTTCTGACCACGGCCGGCCGGATCGCCGTCGTGCGGACACCGTCGTCCGCCGCACGCCGCGCCGCGTCTGGCCGCGCGGGCGACCGCGTCCAGCCGCGGTCCTGTCCACCGCCGTCCGCGCCCCAGCCGTTGAAAATACACGCGTTTCGGCCCGTGAACCGGCCGCCGGCTGTAGGACAATGTTCCACGTGGAACATTGTCCTACAGCGGTCACCCCCGCGCGATATACTGGTCGATCGCCTCGGCGAGGACGGTCAGCGGGACGCCACCGGTTTCGACCACCGCGTCGTCGAACCCCGCGAGCGTGAACCGCGGCCCCATCGCCGCCTGCGCCTTGGCGCACAGCCGCAGGATCTCGTTGTGGCCGACCTTGTAGCCGCACGCCTGTCCCGGCGCGACGCAGTAGCGGTCGACCTCGCTGGTCATCGCCGCCTTGCCCTTGCCCGTCTCGCCGGTGAGAAAGGCGACCGACTGCTCGCGCGTCCAACCCATCGAATGGAGGCCGGTGTCGACGACCAGCCGGCACGCGCGGAACTGCTGCGCCTGGAGGTAGCCGAGCTGGCTGAACGGGTCGTCGGCGTAGCTGCCGAGCTCGTCGACCACCTGCTCGGCATACAGTGCCCAGCCCTCGACGAAGGCGTTGAACCCGGTCAGCGACGCGATCAACGGCGGCTTGTCCTTCGCCTCGGTCAGATAGGCGAACTGGAAGCTGTGGCCGGGAACGCCCTCGTGCGCGGTCAGCGTCGCCAGCTGGTACTTCGGCCACAGACCGGTCGACTTGAGGTTGACGTAGTAGATCGCCGGCCGCGACCCGTCGAGCGCGGCCGGGTTCATGTAGCCGAGCGCGGCGCCGTCCTGGATGTCGACCGGGACCTGCTTGACCATGATGTCGGCCTTGAGCCCCAGGTTCGACATCCTCGGCAGCAGCGGGCGGACGGCGGCGAGGCGGCCGTTGCAGTAGGCGATGATCGCGGCGCGCCCCTCGACGGTGTCGGGAAAGAGGAAGCGCGGGTCGGTGTTGAGCGCGGTCACCCGCGCGCCCACGCTGCCCTGCGTCATCCCCTGCGCGCGCAGGATGGCGTCCATCCGCGACTGGATCGCCTTGTTCTGCTCGAGCCCGGTGCGGTGGATCTCCGCCGGCGACAGCGTCGTCGTCGTGCCGAGGCGGAGGCCGTAACGGTAGTAGGCTTCGCCGTCGGGCAGGCGGGCGACCCCCGCGGTCGCCGGCGCGTGCGCGGTGGCGGCGGCGAAGGCGGCGATCTGGCGGTCGAGCGCGGGATAGACCTCGGCGTCGACCAGCGCGGCGCAGCGTCCGGCCCAGTCGCCGGCGACACCCGCCTTCGCCGCCTTCGCCGCGAGCGAGGCGACGAGCGGCTGCTGCGCCGCGGGAACGCCGCGGAAGCCGCGCAGCTGGCCGAGAACGGTCGCCGCGATGAAGCTCGGCGGGACGACGCCACGGCCTCCTTCGGCCGTGATCGCCGCCGATTCGCCGTCGAGCTGCCGGGCGAAGGCACGGACGCGGGCGAGGTAGGCCTCGGCATCGGCGGCGGTAGCGACGATGTGCTGCGAATTGAGGAATTCGGGAACCTCGGCGATCGCACCGTCCTGCTGGCTGATGGTGTACGGCCGCGCGTCGCCGAAGAAGCCGGTCCGCGCGCCGCTGCCGTAGGCGAAGCGGGTCCCGGGGCCCGCGCGGGGGCCGGGGGAGGGGGCGGCGGCGCGGGGGGGG
>CAXTQJ010000290.1:1707-2998 GCA_964246245.1 uncultured Sphingomonadaceae bacterium | reverse complement strand
GAAGGGGACGCCGCGCTCGATCGCTGCGCGGGCAAGGCGGGCGGGCAGGCCCGGTGCGACGACGAACCGCGCGCCGGCGGCGAGCGCCGCGTCGAGCTGCGCCTGGTTGAGCACCGTCCCCGCGCCGACGACCGCGCCGGGGACGTCGGCCATCGCGCGGATCGCGTCGAGCGCGGCGGGCGTCCGCAGCGTCACCTCGAGCGTGGTCATGTCATCGGCGACGAGCCGTTCGGCCAGCGGACGCGCCACTGTCGCATCGTCGACGACGATCACCGGGATGACCGGGCCGCGGCGCATCACCGCGTCGATGGTCAGGGTCGGGGTCACAGCCCGGCCGCGGCGAGCATCGCCGACGCCCCGCGCTCGGCGTCGTCGGCCCCGGCGCGCATCATCGCGAACAGCTCGCGCCCCGTCCCATCGGCGGCCGGCGGCGGCGCGCTCGGGACGCGTCCGGTCAGGTCGGCGTCGGTCTCGAGCCGTCCGGTCGCGGCACACACGCGCACCACGTCGCCGTCGCGCAGGTACGCCAGCGGACCGCCGACGGCGGCTTCGGCGGTGACGTGGATCGCGGCCGGAACCTTGCCGCTCGCCCCCGACATGCGGCCGTCGGTGACCAGCGCGACGCGGTGGCCGCGGTCCTGCAGCACGCCGAGCGCCGGTGTCAGTTGGTGCAGTTCGGGCATGCCGTTGGCACGTGGCCCCTGGAAGCGGACGACAACGACGACGTCGCGGTCGAGGGTGCCGGCCTTGAACGCAGCGAGCACGGCGTCCTGGTCGGCGAACACCGCCGCCGGGGCAGATATTGTCCACCGCTCGGTAGAGACGGCGCTGGTCTTGAAGATCGCCCGGCCGAGGTTGCCGGTCAGCAGCCGCATCCCTCCATCGGGAGCGAACGGCGCGGCAGCGGTCCGCAGGATGCCGTCATCCACGGGCGCGGCGGGCGGGTCGGTCCACGTCAGGTCGTTGCCGCCGTCGCCAGCGGCGAATACCGGCGTGCGCGCATAGTCGGCGAGGCTGGCTCCCGCGACGGTGACGATGTCGCCGTGAAGGATGCCCGCCCCCAGCAGCTCGCGGATCGTCCATGCCATGCCGCCCGCCGCGTGGAAGCGGTTCACGTCGCCGTCGCCGCCGGGATAGATGCGCGCGATCAGCGGCACCGCGGCCGACAGCCGGTCGAGGTCCTTCCAGTCGATCGTGATCCCCGCCGCCCGCGCGATCGCGGGCAGGTGGATCGCGTGGTTGGTCGAGCCGCCGGTGGCGAGCAGCCCGACCGCGGCGTTGAAGATCGCCC
>CAXTQJ010000290.1:570-1697 GCA_964246245.1 uncultured Sphingomonadaceae bacterium | reverse complement strand
CCGCTCGTCGACGCACCGCCCGAGCGGCCGCCAGTCGTCACCGCCGCGGGTGATCTCCGCCAGCCGGTGGACCGCGGCGCGGGTAAGTTCCTGCCGCAGCTTCGTCCCTGGATTGACGAACGCCGCCCCGGGGACGTGGAGGCCCATGACCTCCATCATCATCTGGTTCGAGTTCGCCGTGCCGTAGAAGGTGCACGTGCCGGGCGAGTGGTAGCTCGCTGCCTCGGCGTCGAGCAACTCGGCCGTCCCGACCCTGCCCTCCGCGTAGAGCTGGCGGACGCGGACCTTCTCTTTGTTCGGCAGGCCCGACGGCATCGGGCCGGCGGGGATGCCGATCGCGGGCAGGTGGCCGAAGCGCAGAGCCCCGATCAGCAGGCCGGGAACGATCTTGTCGCAGATACCGAGCAGCAGGGTGCCATCGAACATGCCGTGGCTGAGCGCGACCGCGGTCGACAGCGCGATCGTGTCGCGGCTGAACAGCGACAGCTCCATGCCGACCTGACCCTGGGTGACGCCGTCGCACATCGCCGGGACGCCGCCGGCGACCTGCGCCGTCGCCCCCGCCTCGCGCGCGAACACCTTGATCAGCTCGGGATAGCGCCCGTACGGCTGATGCGCCGACAGCATGTCGTTGTACGCCGTGACGATGCCGAGGTTGGGGACGCGACCGGCGCGAATCGCCGCCTTGTCGTCCTCGGCGGCGGCAAAGCCGTGGGCGAGGTTGCCGCACGACAGCGCCGGCCGGCCGAGGCCGTGGTCGGCCTCGCGGGTGATCAGGTCGAGGTAGCGCGTCCGTCCGGCACGGCTGCGCGCGACGATCCGGTCGGTAACGGCGGCGACGACGGGGTGGAGGGTCATGCCGCGCTCCAGTAGATCGTCGCGGAGGCGAGCGCGAGCAGCCGCGCTATCGGCATATCAGCCCCGGCGACGGCGGCGTCGAGCACCCGCCGCTTCGCCGCACCGCGCGCGACGACGATCACCGCGTCGGCGTTCGCCAGCGCCGCCAGCGTGTAGATGCCGTTGATCTTCGGCACGAAGCCGATGTTCAGGCCGCCGTTGATCAGGCTGGACGGCGACGTGACGGTCGTCGCGGTGCCGCCGGTGGTCGTCGTCGTGGACAGCGTGCC
>CAXTQJ010000290.1:0-560 GCA_964246245.1 uncultured Sphingomonadaceae bacterium | reverse complement strand
GCGGCGTGCGCCAGCGCCGCCCGCGGCAGGGGCAGGCGGGGGAACGGCGCGGTCGCCGGCAGCGGATCGGGCGTGACGGCGATCACGCCCGCCGGCTCGGCCGCATCGTGACCGGCGTTCGGGAACAGCGACGCGACATGGCCGTCGTCGCCGACCCCGAGCCAGACGAGCCCGAAGCGGGGGAGCGCGAGCCCCGGCGACAGCGGCTCGATCGTCGCCCCCGTCGCGCCGAACGCCCGCCGCAGCGCGCCGACGTTGCTCGCCGGATGATCGTGCGGCACGACGCGCTCGTCGCCCGGCCAGATCGTCACCTTGTCCCACGACAGGTGCGTCGCGGCGAGCGCGGCGAACATCGGCCGCGGCGTCGCGCCGCCCGGCAGGCACAGCGCCACCCGGCCCGGCCGGGCAATCGCCGCCGCGACCCGCGCGGGCTCCGGGTGATCGGCGGTGAGCAGCGCGGTGATCACCACCGCGGTGTCGTCGACGTCGGGGTAGTTGGCGTTGTGGAACTCAAACGCCCAGCCCCCGGGCGTGAGCTGGGGCCGGCGCACCGCCCAGTC
>CAXTQJ010000289.1:470-3003 GCA_964246245.1 uncultured Sphingomonadaceae bacterium | reverse complement strand
CCATAGGAGAGGGGTAGCCGTCCTACCGCCCCGCCGCCGCCCGTCCGCGATCGATCGCGTCGCCGAGCAGCGCCGCCGCGCCGTCGGCGTCCTTCCATGCGCCGATCGTGACCCACTTGCCCTTCTCGAGGTCCTTGTAGTGCTCGAAGAAGTGGGCGATCTGCTCCTTGAGCGACGGCGGCAGGTCGTCGGGGCTCTGGACGTTGGCGTAGAACGGGTGAAGCGCGTCGACCGGGACGGCGATCAGCTTCTCGTCGCCGCCGCTCTCGTCCTCCATGACCAGTGCGCCGATCGGACGGACGCGGCACACCGCGCCCGGCACCAGCGGCGTCTGGCCGACGACGAGGACGTCGATCGGATCGCCGTCGGCCGACAGCGTGTGGGGCACGAAGCCGTAGTTGCCCGGATAGAACATCGCAGTGTGGAGGAAGCGGTCGACGAACAGCGCGCCGCTCGCCTTGTCCATCTCGTACTTGACCGGCTCGCCGCCCATCGGCACCTCGATGATGGCGTTGATGTCCCACGGCGGGGAGCGGCCGATCGGAATCTTGGCGAGGTCCATGACGTCTCCTATCTGAGGCGGTGATAGCGCACTTGCGTGGAGGATTGAACCTGTGGCCGACCCCGTCGTGATCCTGTCGTACGCGCGCACGCCGATGGGTGGATTCCAAGGCGCGCTGAGCGGGGTGTCGGCGACGATGCTCGGCGCGACCGCGGTCCGCGCCGCGGTCGAGCGCTCCGGCATCCCCGGCGATGATGTCGACGCGATCGTCATGGGCTGCGTCCTCCCCGCCGGCCTCGGCCAGGCCCCTGCGCGGCAGGCGGCGATCGGGGCCGGGCTGCCGCTCGGCGTGACCGCGACGACGGTCAACAAGATGTGCGGGTCGGGGATGCAGGCGGCGATCATGGCGCACGACACGCTCGCCAGCGGCAACGCCGACATCATCGTCGCCGGCGGTATGGAAAGCATGTCGAACGCGCCGTACCTGCTGGCCAAGCATCGCGGCGGCGCGCGGATCGGCCACGATGTGGTCAAGGACTCGATGTACCTCGACGGGCTCGAGGACGCCTACGACCCCGGCAAGTTGATGGGCAGCTTCGCCGAGGACAGCGCCCGCGACTACCAGTTCACCCGCGCCGAGCAGGACGATTACGCGCTCGAGTCGCTCCGCCGCGCGACGGCGGCGATCGACACCGGCGCGTTCGCCGACGAGATCGTCGCGGTCGAGGTGCCGGGGAAGGGCGGCCCGACGTCGGTCGCCACCGACGAGCAGCCGGGCAAGGCGCGCCCCGACAAGATCCCGACGCTCAAGCCCGCGTTCAGCAAAGACGGCACGGTGACGGCGGCGAACGCCTCGTCGATCAGTGATGGCGCGGCGGCGCTGGTCCTGACCCGCGCGTCGGTCGCGGCCGCGCGCGGCCTGACGCCGGTCGCGCGGATCGTCGCCCACGCCGCCCATGCCCACGAGCCGGGCAAGTTCACCACCGCGCCGGTGCCCGCGATCGAGAAGGTGCTCGCCAAGGCCGGCTGGTCGGTCGCCGACGTCGACCTGTTCGAGGTCAACGAAGCGTTCGCCGTCGTCGCGATGATCGCGATGCGCGACCTCGGCATCCCGCATGGCAAGTTGAACGTCCATGGCGGCGCGACCGCGCTCGGTCACCCGATCGGCGCCAGCGGCGCGCGGATCATGGCGACGCTCCTCGCCGCGCTCGCACGGACCGGCGGCACCCGGGGCGTCGCCGCGCTGTGCATCGGCGGCGGCGAGGCGACGGCGATCGCGGTCGAACGCATTTAAGCACCCCCGCGCGCGGCCGTTTTCCTCGGCAAGACCCCGGTGTGCGGGGGGCCGAGGGGAATGCCATGCGCTTGCGGATAATCGGTCTCGTCGCGGCGGTCGTCGCGGGTCCCCCGGCCGCTGCGACGACGCTGACGGTCGATGGCTCGACGCTGACCGCGACGACCGCGGCGTGGCGCGATGCCGGCGGCAATGCGCCGCCCGCGGTCCCGCCGTCGTTCGCCCGCCGCGGCTATTTCGGCTTCGTCATCGGCCCCGGCAACCTCTACAACAGCGCGCGCTTCCATGGCGACGACTTCGGTCTCGCCTCCGAAAGCCGGATCATCGTCAGCTATACCTTGTACGACATCGCGGCGTTGCCTGATGCGCTGCCCGCGCCGGACAGCCTGGCGGAGCCTGGCTCGGCAGCGGCGACGGCGACCGCCGACCTGTTCGCCGACGCCGGCAGCGGTACGGTCTACGGCTCGGCGACGGTGACGATCCCGGCGACGCCGGCAGGGTCGCCGGCCGAGCCCGCGCCGCCGGTCTTCGTCACCTTGAACGCCGCCGGTGTCGCTGCGCTCAACACCGCCGCGGCGGCGTCGACCCCGTTCCTCGTCGGCCTCAGCCCGTCGGCCCCGGTTGCCGCCGGCGACGGCGCATCGCCGGGCGGATCGCCGGGTGCCGGCGCGGTTCCCGAACCGGCTGCGTGGTTGCTGATGGTCGCCGGCTTCGGCCTCGTCGGCGCGCGGCGGCAC
>CAXTQJ010000289.1:0-460 GCA_964246245.1 uncultured Sphingomonadaceae bacterium | reverse complement strand
TGAGGGGGGCGGGCCGCACCAGCCACAGGCTTGCGCCAAGCAGAGTGACGGTGGCGGCATAAAACCCGGCCACCCCGGCTTGCGCGTGCGGCCCGAGGGCGCGGGCGCTCGACCCGATCCCGGCGAGCGCATCGTCCTCGAGGTCCTGGAGCGCATAAATCGTGTCGTAGCCGAGCGTCCACGCGATCCCCGCCGCGTAGAGTAGCGCCATCGCCGGCGACGGCGGCGCGACCGCGGTCCACGCGACCGGGACTCCCCAGTTGAACGTCAGCCCGAGCCACGCCTGCGGCCACCACGTGATCCGCTTCAGGAACGGATAGGCGGCGACCAGCGCCAGCGACCCGAGCGCGACCCCCGCCGCCAGCGGCCGGAGCGCGGCGAGGACGGGGAGCGCGCACAGGCTGAGGACGACCAGCCACCCCCAGGCCGCGCGGACCGACACCGCGCCGCTCGCCACCGG
>CAXTQJ010000288.1:2325-3031 GCA_964246245.1 uncultured Sphingomonadaceae bacterium | reverse complement strand
CCGTCAGCACCGGGGCGATCGGCGCGCTGCTGCTGCCGCCGCTGTTCGCGCGGTGTGGCATCCGCGACCGCGCGGCGGTCGGGACGGCGGTCGGCGTCGCCGCGCACCTCGTCGGGGCCGATGCGGTCGGCCGGCACGACGCCGTCGCCGGCGCGTTCGCCGGGGCGGCGCTGGTCGCGGCCGGCGTCCTCGTCGCGCTCGCGCTGCCGCCACTGTGGCCCTGGCTGATCGGTTGACGCGAACCCCGCTTTCGCCTAAGCGCGCGCTCTTCAACGATCGACGATTGCCGGGAACCAGACGATGTCGCGCATCTGCGAGCTGACCGCCAAGGGGCGCATGGTCGGGCACAACGTGTCCCACGCCAACAACAAGACCAAGCGCCTGTTCCTGCCCAACCTGCAGAACGTGACGCTGATGAGCGACATCCTCGGCCGCTCGGTCCGGCTGCGCGTGTCGATGAATGGTCTGCGCTCGGTCGAGCACGTCGGTGGCCTCGACAACTGGCTGATCAAGACCAAGGCCGAGAAGCTGAGCGACCGCGCGGTCAAGCTGAAGCGCGAGATCAAGAAGAAGATCGCCGCGACCGAGGCCGGCGCGACCGAGGCCGCTGCCGCCTGAACGCCGACGGCCGGGTGACCCCGGCCGCGAACACCGGTAGACCGGTCCGATGATGCGCCCGCCGATCGCCGTCCGCCCCGCGACCGCC
>CAXTQJ010000288.1:841-2315 GCA_964246245.1 uncultured Sphingomonadaceae bacterium | reverse complement strand
GCCGACGCGCGCGCGGTGATCGACGTCCTCGCCCGCGCCTTCGTCGCCGATCCGGTGATGCGCCACCTGTTCCCCGACGACGCCCGCCGCCCGGCGCGGTTGCGCCGCTTCTTCGACCTCGTCCACCGCGCCGAAACCGATCCGGCCGACGCGCTGGTCGCCGCCGATCCGAGCGGCGCGGCGACGGCGGTGACGGTTTGGCGCAAGCCCGGCGAATGGCGGACCCCGCCGGCGACGATGCTGCGCCACGTGTGGCCGATGCTGTCGACCTTCGGCCTCGCCCTGCCGCGGGCGCTGCGCGTCCAGTCGATGCTCGAGCGTCATCATCCGGCCGCGGCCCACTGGTATCTCGAGTTCGCCGGCTGCGTCCCCGAACGCCACGGCCGTGGCTTCGGCGGCGCGGCGATCCGCACGCGCCTCGCCGCGACCGACGCCGCCGGCATACCGACCGCACTCGAGACCGCGAACGAAGGCAACGTCGCGATCTACGCCGCGCTCGGCTATCGTGTCACCGGCGACTTCGCGGTGTCGCCCGACCTGACCTTCTGGACGATGTGGCGCGACCCGGCGTGACTGACACCGCCGATTCGGCTGTCCTACACGAGGCGGATCAAGGTAGATCGGATAGGCCGGGTCGATCCGGCCGCGTTTTTTCTCATCGCCGCTTTGGTGCCGTGCCCCGCCGCGATGCGCCCCGATCGACGATCGCGCCGATCCGCCGCTCGTCGCTGGTTGTTGTAGGTTTGTTGCTCTGATCCCGGGTCGAGAGAAATTTTCTTAAAGCGCAGTGCTTACCTTCGTTACCTTGGGCCGGTCAGCCGGGGCGCATGGCGGGCCGCTGCCGGCCGCCCTAGATAGGCGCGATGCGTACCCCCGACCAGGTTCTCCACGAGGTCTTCGGCTTCCCGTCGTTCCGCGGCCTCCAGGCGGGGATCGTCGCCGACGTCTGCGCCGGGCGCGACTGCCTCGCGATCATGCCGACCGGCGCGGGCAAGTCGCTGTGCTACCAGGTCCCGGCACTCGTCCGGCCCGGCGTCGCGATCGTCGTCTCGCCGCTGATCGCGCTGATGGCCGACCAGGTCCGCTCCTTGCGCGCCTACGGCGTCCGCGCCGCCGCGCTCAACAGCGCGTCGGACGACGGTGGTGCGACGATCGCGGCGGTGCAGGACGGCGACCTCGACCTACTTTTCGTCGCCCCCGAGCGCGTCGCCATGCCCGGCTTCCACGCGCTCGCCGGCCGCGTCGAGGTCGCGCTGGTCGCGATCGACGAGGCGCACTGCGTCAGCCAGTGGGGCCACGATTTCCGCCCCGAATACCGCCAGCTCCGCGCCTTCTGCGACCAGCTGGTTGGGGTGCCGCGGATCGCGCTGACCGCGACCGCCGACCGCGCGACGCGGGCCGACATCCTCGACCAGCTCGGCATCGCTCCCGACCGGATGGTCGTCGCCGGCTTCGACCGGCCGAACATCCGCTA
>CAXTQJ010000288.1:0-831 GCA_964246245.1 uncultured Sphingomonadaceae bacterium | reverse complement strand
ATCCGCTACGAGGTGACGCCGAAGACCAGCGCGATGCGCCAGTTGACCGCCTTCCTCGACGGCCAGCGCGACAACAGCGGCATCGTCTACGCACCGACGCGGGCGATCACCGATCGCGTCGCCGACGCGCTCGCGCGGAGCGGGGTACCGGCGCTGCCGTACCACGCCGGGCTCGACGCCGCGGTCAGGAACCGCAACCAGGCGACCTTCGTCGCCGCCGAGACGAGCGTGATGGTCGCGACGGTCGCCTTCGGCATGGGCATCGACAAACCCGATGTCCGTTTCGTCGCGCACCTCGGCCTGCCCAAGTCGATCGAGGCCTATTACCAGGAGACCGGCCGCGCCGGCCGCGACGGCGACCCGGCGGTGGCGCACCTGCTCTACGGGGCCGACGACATCGCCCGCGCCCGCCAGTTCATCGCCAGCGGCGGCGGCGACGAGGCGCGCAAGCGGGCCGAGACGGCGCGGCTCAACGCGCTGGTCGCCTTCTGCGAGACGACGACGTGCCGCCGCATTCCGCTGCTGACCTACTTCGGCGACCCCGCCCCGCCGCCGTGCGGGAACTGCGACACGTGCCGCGCTCCGCCGGCACTGACCGACGCGACCGAGGCGGCGCGCAAGCTGCTGAGCGCCGTCTACCGCACCGGCCAGCGCTTCGGCGTCGGGCACCTGGTCGACGTCCTGCGCGGCGTATCGGGTGAGAAGGTGACCAAGTTCGGTCACGACGCGCTGTCGGTCTTCGGCATCGGCCGCGATGTGCCGTCGGCGAACTGGCAGGCGCTGGCGCGGCAGCTCGAAGCCGGCGAGGCGCTCGTCCGGAACGAGCACGGC
>CAXTQJ010000287.1:265-3047 GCA_964246245.1 uncultured Sphingomonadaceae bacterium | reverse complement strand
GTTGAACGCGCTGCCGACGATACTCATAGATTAGATCTCGAACATCTCCCTAAAATTAAAAAAAAACTCGTCGACCTCCATCAGGCGCAGGTCGTCGCCGCCGGTGATGTTGATGATGACGCCCTTCGCGCCGCGCATCGATACCTCGTCGAGCAGCGGGTTGGCGATCGCCTTCTCCGCCGCTTCGATCGCGCGGTGGTCGCCCGACGCCTCGCCGGTACCCATCATCGCCTTGCCCATCTCGCTCATGACGGTGCGGATGTCGGCGAAGTCCAAGTTGATCAGGCCGGGCATGATCATCAGGTCGGTGATGCCGCGGACGCCCTGGTGGAGGACCTGGTCGGCCATCGCGAAGGCGTCCTTGAACGTCGTCGACGCGTTGGCGATGAGGAACAGGTTCTGGTTGGGGATGATGATCAGCGTGTCGACGTGCTTCTGCAGCTCGGTGATGCCCTCCTCGGCCGAGCGCATCCGCTTCAGCCCCTCGAAGGCGAACGGCTTGGTCACGACGCCGACGGTCAGGATGCCCTTCTCGCGCGCGGCCCGCGCCACGACCGGAGCCGCGCCGGTGCCGGTGCCGCCGCCCATGCCGGCGGTGATGAAGCACATGTGGCAGCCGTCGAGCGCCGCCTCGAGCTGCTCGATCGTCTCCTCGGCCGCCGCGCGGCCGATCTCGGGGCGCGACCCGGCGCCGAGGCCCTGCGTGATCTTGAGGCCGAGCTGGATCCGCGTTTCGGCCTGGCTGATCGCGAGGCTCTGCGCGTCGGTGTTGGCGACGACGAAATCGACGCCCTGAAGGTTCGACGCGATCATGTTGCTGACCGCGTTGCCGCCGGCCCCGCCGACGCCGATGACGGCGATCCGCGGCTTGAGCTCGGTCAGCTCGGGACGCTTGAAATCGACCATATCTCGTCTCCCTCGTCGGACACCGCTACTACAGACTGTAAGTCACCGAAAGCTGCTCACAGGCTCGACCGCAACTTATCCACCATTTGTTGCAGCCGGCCGCCGCTTTTCGCGCCGGGGCGAGCCGCGCCGGCAACGGGCTTCGCGTTCCACAGGTCGGGCAGGTCTTCGGCGGCGAACAGCGCGAGGCCGGCGAGCGTCGCGAACGCCGGCCCGGCCTGCGCGCCGGGCAGCCCGGTCAGCCCGCGCGGGCGGCCGATCCGGACGTTCTTGCCGAGCAGCCCCTGCGCGAAGTCGGCGACCGACTTGATCTCCGCTCCCCCGCCGGTCAGCACCACCTGCCGCGCCTGCGGGCCAGCAAAGCCGAGCTGCGGCAGCCGCACGGCGACCTCGCCGAACAGCAGGTCGAGGCGGTGGCGGACGACGGCGACGATCTGCGCGCGCGGCACGCGGACAATCTCGCCGACCTCGTCGTCGCTGATCGGCGGGATGTCGACCAGCTCGTGATTGTCCTTCTGCGCGGTGATCGCGCCGCCGTAGAGCGTCTTCAGCCGCTCGGCGTGGCTGCGCCGTGTCGCGAAAGCCGAGGCGATGTCGTTGGTGATGTCGCCCGCCCCCATCGGCACCGACGCGACGCCGACGAGCTGGCCCATCATGTGGACCGCAATGTTGGTCACCCCCGCCCCGATCTCGACCAGCGCGACGCCGAGGTCGCGCTCCTCGCGCGCGAGCACCGCGAGGCTCGACGCCGCCGGCGACGCGACCATCGTCCGCACGCCGAGGTGCGCCGAGCGGACGGCGAGGTCGAGGTTGCGGATCGGCGGCGTATCGGCGGTGACGATGTGGATGTCCATGCCGAGCCGATCGGCGTGGAACCCGACCGGACTTTCGACGAAGGTGCCGTCGACCGCGTACAGCGCCGGCTGGGCATGGAGGACGGTGCGGCTGCCGGGATCGATGCGCGCGCGGCCGGCGGCGAGCAGGTTGGCCATGTCGGCGTCGCTGATCTTGTGGCCGCCGATATCGATCTCGACCGTCTCGACCTCGCTGCGCAGGCCGCCGGCACTCATGTTGACGTAGACCGTGCCGGCCTGGACGCCCGCGTTGCGCTCGGCCTGGTCGACCGCAGCGCGGACAGCGCTCTCGGTCTTCTCCATGTCGGCGACGAGCCCGCGGCGGACGCCCTGGCAGACGCGCTGGCCGACGCCGACGACGCGCGGGTCGCCCTGCCCGACGAGTGCGATCAGCGCCGCGACCTTCGACGTGCCGACGTCGAGGACGGTGACGGTGCGCTCGCCGCGCGAAGGCTTGGGCGGGATCAAATCGTCACCGCCTTGCTCGGCTTGATCGGGCCGGCGACACGGACCGTCATCTGGCCCGGCTGGCGCAGGTCGAAGCGGAGGTAGCCGTGGCCGAGCAGCCCGGTCGTCCGGTCGGCCGCGTCGAACCGCGCCAGGGCGCGCGCCGCGTCGGTCTCGGGCAACGCCAGCGTCTCGCCGGTCTTGAAACGCAGGTCCCAGCGGCGCGTCCCGACGAAGGTCGCGGCGTCGAACGTCGCGGCGAGACGCGGGCTCGCGGCTAGAAGGGTCAACAGGGCGCCGAGGTGGCGGGTGGCGGCGGGCCCGACGACGAGCGGCAGGCGGGCGAAGCGGTCGAGGCGGTCGGCCGTCAGCGGCACGCCTCCCCGGTCGATTACCACGAGGTGCCGGCGGAACTGCCACAGCGCGACCGGCCGCCGCTCGACGACATCGACGATCAGCGCGTCCGGCAGGCGGCGGCTGATGCTGGCGTCGGCGATCCACGGCACCGCACGGAGCCGCGCGCGCGCTGCGGCGAGGTCGACGAGGAGCATCGAGTTGGTCGGCCCCTCGAGCAC
>CAXTQJ010000287.1:0-255 GCA_964246245.1 uncultured Sphingomonadaceae bacterium | reverse complement strand
CGCGGGCGGGGGCCTTGGGGGGGGGCTGCAAGAGGGGCCGGGCCGCCACGCCGGGGACCTCGAGATCCCGCACCTCGAACCCGGCGCGCGCCGCGGCCTGCGCCGTCGCCTGCCAGACGCGGCCGGGCAGCCCGGCGACGACCGCAGCGGCGATCGCGGCTGCGGCGACGAGCAGCATGGTGGCGGTCAGCGCGTGGCCGAGGAGGCGGCGCGGCGCGAGCGGCACGCGGACCATCGCGGGCGGCCGCGTCGCCT
>CAXTQJ010000286.1:0-3093 GCA_964246245.1 uncultured Sphingomonadaceae bacterium | reverse complement strand
CACGTCGGCCGCGCGGACGAACCACGGCCCGAAGGCGAGCGCGATCGAGCCGGTCAGCATGGCGGGGAAGGCGAGGCGGGCGGGAGTCATCGGGCGGGCGTTAGGTCCCGCTCGCGGCCTTGTCACCCCCCGCATCGTCTCCCTCACCCTCAGGACGACCGCCGGAGAAGAAGCCGCGCGATCCTCACCGCTCGCGGGGAGGATGAACCGCGGCAACGGCTCAGCTACTCCCCCTCGGGGGAGGAACTTGCGGCGTCACTTCGCCAGATTTGACGCTACCGCCGCCCGGACCAGCACGATGAACGCATCCGCGTCGATCATGTCGCCTTCGAACAGGTCGATCGCGCGGCGCATGTTTCCCGTGCCCGGCGCGTTGAACAGCCCGGCCGGGTCGGTCAGCGCCGCGCCGCGGGCGAAGGTCAGCTTGACCCTGTCGCGGTACGTCTCGCCGGTACAGACGAGGCCGCCGCGCGACCACGTCGGCACACCCGCCGGATTGGTTGGCTTGCGCCACTTGACCTCCTCGACGATGGCGGGGTCGGCCGCCTCGATCAAGCCGCGCATCCGCGCCAGCGCCGCGACGCGCCAGTCGCCGGGATCTATGCCGTTCACGTCGCCGAAATTCCGCCGTCGATGTACAGCTCGGTCCCGGTGACGAACTTTGCCTCGTCCGACACGAGGTAGACCGCGCCCCACGCGACGTCGTCGGGCTCGCCGACCCGGCCGAGCGGGATCTGCCGCGCGAGCTTGGCCAGCCCCTCGGCGCGGTCCATCCCGCCGACGAGGTTGTCGAGGATTGGTGTGTCGATAAACACCGGGTGGACCGAGTTGCACGTCACAGGGTAGCGCTCGCGCGCGCAGTGGAGCGCGACCGACTTCGACAGGTGGCGGACCGCCGCCTTGGCCGAGTTGTACGCCGCCATGTTCGCCGCCGCGATCACGCCGGCGATCGACGAGATGTTGAGGATCGACCCTCGCGCCGAGCCGCTGCCGCCCCGCGCGCACGTCGCGGCGATCAGCGGCAGCGCGAGCTTGCAGCCGAAGAAGACGCTGTCGAGGTCGACCGCGTGGACCCGCCGCCAGTCGGCGAAGCTGGTCGACTCGACCGTCCCCCCGGTGCCGATGCCGGCGTTGTTGACGAGGATGTGCAACCCGCCGAACGTCGCTTCGGCGAAGGCGAGCGCCGCCTCCCACTGCGCGGGGTCGGTGACGTCGTGGCCGGTCGCCGCCGTCGCGTCACCGAGCCGGGCCGCGGTCGCCGCAGCCCCGCCGGCGTCGAGGTCGGTGACGACGACGCGCGCGCCCTCGGCGACGAACTTCGCCGCCATCGCCGCGCCGAGCCCCTGCGCCGCGCCGGTAACCAGCGCGATCTTCCCGTCGAGCCGTCCCGCCATGTCGGTCTCCCCTGGTGATATCCCGGCCTTAGTCCATCGACGGCGCGACCGCGAGCGTCGATCCTCCCCGCTCGCGGGGAGTATCGGGCCTAACCCCGCAGGCAACAGGGAACGAAGGCGGAACGCCGCCGTTGTCACGGCAAAGGAGACCCGCCATGGCAACCGAGACCGATATCCCCGAGAACCCTAAGACCCACCCCACCTCGAACGCCGAGAAGGACCCGCACGACTGGACCACCGGAGCCGAGCCGATGACCGGGGCGCAGGCGTCGTACCTCAAGACACTGAGCGAGGAAGCTCACGAGGACTTCGACCCCGACCTGACCAAGGCCGACGCGTCGCTCCGTATCGACGAACTTCAGACCGCGACGGGACGCGGGAAGTAGCCGCCGATCCTTCCCGCCTGCGGGGAGGCGGCACCGTGACAGAGGGGCGGTCGAGCGAGTGGTCAAACCCGCGGCCGCCGCCGCCGCGGCGCACGATCCTCCCGCTCGCGGGAGCAGCCGCAGGCTGACGGAGGGCGGACGAGCGAGGGGCGGCGGTCCCCGCGCGCACGCCCCTCCGACGCTCCGCGCCACCTCCCCGCGAGCGGCGACGATCGGCGTCGCCGATCGCGGCAGTCGCTGTCGGCTGCCTTGCTCCGGCGGGCCGCGGCGACTACCCCGGCGCAGCAACCGCCGGGGCCCACCGATGTCGCTCACCATCGCCGTCCAGATGGACCCGATCGAGGCCGTCAACATCGGCGGCGATTCGACCTTCGCACTGATGCTCGCGGCGCAGTCGCGCGGTCATGCGCTGTGGCACTATCTCAGCCCTGACCTGACCTATGTCGGCGGTCGCGTCCTCGCCCGCGCGCGGCCGCTTACCGTCGAGCGGCCCGTCGCCGGTGGCCCCCACTTCCGCTGGACCGGCGAGGCGGCGACGCTCGACCTCGGCCGCGATACCGACGTCGTCCTGATGCGGCAGGACCCGCCGTTCGACATGGCGTACATCACCGCGACCCACCTGCTCGAGCGGGTGCAGGGCGAGACGCTGGTGGTCAACGATCCCGCCGAGGTGAGGAACGCGCCCGAGAAGCTGTTCGTCCTCGGCTTCCCCGACCTGATGCCGCCGACAATGGTGACGCGCCGCCTCGCCGACGCGCAGGCGTTCCGCGACGAGCACGGCGACATCGTCGTCAAGCCGCTCTACGGCAACGCCGGGTCGGCGGTATTCCATATTGGCAGCCACGACGCCAACCTGCCGGCACTGGTCGAGCTATTCGCCGACGTGTGGCGCGAGCCATTCATGGTCCAGAAATTCCTCCCCGACGTCAGCGCCGGCGACAAGCGCATCGTGCTGGTCGACGGGGTCCCGACCGGCGCGATCAACCGTCGGCCGAAGTCGGGCGAGATCCGCTCGAACCTCGCCGCCGGCGGCGCGGCCGAAGCGGCGATGCTGACGTCGCGCGAGGAGGAAATCTGCGCGGCGATCGGGCCCGAGCTGAAACGCCGCGGGCTGATCTTCGTCGGCATCGACGTCATCGCGGGGTACTTGACCGAGATCAACGTGACGTCGCCGACGGGCATCGTCGCGATCGACCGGTTCAATGGGACGGATACGGCGGCGCGGATTTGGGAGGCGATCGAGGAAAAGGTCGCGCGCTGATCCTCCCCGCCCTGCGGGGGAGATGGCGCGGAGCGCCAGAGGGGCGGTCGAC
>CAXTQJ010000285.1:1850-3111 GCA_964246245.1 uncultured Sphingomonadaceae bacterium | reverse complement strand
ACCCCGGCAACATCGGTTCGCCCGAACGCGTCAAGGAGGTCGTCCGCGCGGCCAAGGCCAACGGCTGTTCGATGCGGATCGGGGTCAACGCCGGCAGCCTCGACCGCCACCTGCTCGAGAAATACGGCGAGCCGTGCCCCGAGGCGCTGGTCGAGAGCGCGCTCGAGCACGCCAAGCTGCTCGAGGACGCCGACTTCCGCGAGTTCAAGATCAGCGTCAAGGCGTCCGACGTGTTCCTCGCCGTCGCCGCGTACAACGGCCTCGCCGAGGTCTGCGATTATCCGCTCCACCTCGGCATCACCGAGGCGGGCGGGCTGATCGGCGGCACGGTCAAGTCGTCGATCGGGCTCGGGATGCTGCTGTGGAGCGGCATCGGCGACACCATCCGCGTGTCGCTGTCGGCCGATCCCGTCGAGGAGGTCAAGGTCGGCTATCACCTGCTCAAGTCGCTCGGCATCCGCGCCCGCGGCGTCCGCGTCGTGTCGTGCCCCAGCTGCGCGCGGCAGGGCTTCGACGTCGTCAAGACGGTCGAGAAGCTCGAGGCGGCGCTCGCCCACGTCACCACCGAGCTGTCGCTCAGCGTGCTGGGTTGCGTCGTCAACGGCCCCGGCGAGGCGCGCGAGACCGACATCGGCATCACCGGGGGCGGCAACGGCAAGCACATGGTGTTCCTGAGCGGGGTCACGTCGCACCACATCGACGAGCCGGCGATGGTCGACCACATCGTCGGCCTCGTCGAGAAGAAGGCGGCCGAGATCGAGGCGGCCAAGGCGGCGGCGGACGGGTTGCTCGTCGCGGCGGAATAGCGGTGCTTGCGTACGAGTTCGGCAAGGCGAAGGACAAGGATAACCGGCGCCGACATGAACTCCCGCTGTCGGCGGGCGATCTGGTCTTCGCCGGCCTGTCTTTCGAGACGGTGGACGACCGGCGCGACTATGGCGAGCTTCGGCTGGTCGCGGTCGGCGTTGCTACCGGGGCCGGCGACAGGCTGCTGTCGGTGACGTACACATGGCGCGAGCAGCGACGACGGTTCATCAGCGCGAGGCAGGCTAGTGGAGACGAACGACGACGATACCATCATCGGGACACCCGCTATGCGAGAGGCGGCGCGGCTTGAGTTGCTGGCGATGATCCGCGAGGGCCGGTGGCCGGCGGACTACGACGGCGACGATCAGGTCATCTTCGACGACGACGACCTGCCTCCGCCCGAGGCGCTGCGGGCGGCGGAGTGACGATCCGTCCGGCGACGGCGGCCGACGTT
>CAXTQJ010000285.1:0-1840 GCA_964246245.1 uncultured Sphingomonadaceae bacterium | reverse complement strand
TCCTCGGGCTGATCCGCGACCTCGCCGCCTACGAGCGCGAGCCCGATGCGGTCCACGCGACCGAGGCGAGCCTCCTCGCCACGCTGTTCGGCGCGACACCGTCGGCGGAGGCGATCGTCGCGGTGGCGGATGGGACCGGCGCGGTGGCCGGCGTCGCGCTCTACTTCACCAACTATTCGACATGGTCGGGGCGGAACGGCGTCTACCTCGAAGACCTCTACGTCACGCCCGCGGCGCGTGGGAGCGGGCTGGGACGGGCGCTGCTCGCCCGGCTCGCGGCGATCGCGGTCGAACGCGGCTGTGCCCGGGTCGAGTGGTCGGTGCTCGACTGGAACACGCCGGCGCAGGGCTTCTACCGCTCGCTCGGCGCGCGGGCGATGGACGAGTGGACCGTCTACCGCCTCGACGGCGACGCGCTGGCCGCGCTGGCGGCCGACGCGCCGGCGGCGGGATGAACCCATGGCTGCTCCTCGTCGTCGGCGGCCTCGGCGAGATGGGTTTCACCACCTCGCTGCGCTACGTCGACGGCTTCCGCAACGTGCCGTGGACGCTCGCCTTCCTCGTCGCGATCAGCGTCAGCATGGGCTGCCTCGCGCTCGCCGCGCGCAGCCTGCCGCTCGGCACAGCCTACGCCGTCTGGGCCGGCATCGGCGCGACCGGCACGGCACTGCTCGGCATCGCGGCGTACCACGAGCCGGCCGACTGGCCGCGCCTCGCGCTGCTGACCGGGCTGATCGGCTGCATCGTCGGGTTGAAGGCGCTCGGCTGACGCGCCGGCGACGATGAACAACGCCACGAAGTTCACGCCGACGAACGCCGCGAAGCGGGCCAAGCCATTGAAACAACAGCTCTTGCCCGGCGACAGCGACTCGCTCCCCGCGCCTCGGCTGGACCGTCGCCGCCGCATCCCCTATCCCGCCGCCATGGCAGACAAAGTGCAGCGCGTGCGGGGCACGCAGGACCTGTTCGGCGACGCGATCCTGCGCTTCGACCATGTCGTCGAGACGTTCAACCGGGTCCGCAAGCTCTACGGCTTCCGCCGGGTCGACGTGCCGGTGTTCGAGTTCACGTCGGTCTTCGCGCGAACGCTCGGCGAGACGACCGACGTCGTCGCCAAGGAGATGTACTCGTTCGAGGACCGCGGCGGCGAATCGCTGACGCTGCGCCCCGAGTTCACCGCCGGCATCGCCCGCGCCTACATCGCCAACGGCTGGCAGCAGCACGCGCCCCTGAAGCTGGCCGCCTGGGGCCCGCTGTTCCGTTACGAGCGCCCGCAGAAGGGGCGTTTCCGCCAGTTCCACCAGCTCGACGCCGAAGTCATCGGCGCGGCCGAGCCGGCCGCCGACGTCGAGGTCATCGCGCTCGCCGCGCAGCTCCTCGCCGAGCTGGGGCTGAGCGACAAGGTGGTCCTCCAGCTCAACACGCTCGGCGACGCCGACAGCCGGAGCGCATGGCGCGCGGCGCTGGTCGACCACTTCAGCGAACACGCCGCGGCGTTGTCCGCGGAGAGTCGCGAACGGCTGGCGAAGAACCCGCTGCGCATCCTCGACAGCAAGGCCGACGGCGACCGCGCGCTCGTCGCCGACGCCCCGCGCATCGACCGCCACCTGACCGCCGAAGCGGGACGCTATTTCGACGCGGTGCAGAAGGGGCTGCAGGCGGCGGGCGTGGCGTTCGCGCGCAACGACGCGCTCGTCCGCGGCTTCGACTACTACCGCCACACCGCGTTCGAGTTCGTCACCGACCACCTCGGCGCGCAGGGCACCGTGATCGGCGGGGGGCGGTATGACGGACTGATCGAGACGATGGGCGGGCCGCACACGCCGGCGGTGGGCTGGGC
>CAXTQJ010000284.1:0-3120 GCA_964246245.1 uncultured Sphingomonadaceae bacterium | reverse complement strand
GCTCGCCGGCGACCTTGGCCTGCGCCAGCGCCAGCTGGTACTTGCCGAGCGCGCCGAGAAGTTGCTTGAGCGGGGCGGATTCGCCGGCAGTATATTCCTTCATGCCGGTGAAATTGCCCTCGATCGTCGTTGCCGCGATCTGCGAGGCCGAGCCCTTCGCCTCCTTGCCGGCAAGGTCGCCGGCGAGCTTGCCGAGCGCGCCGCCGGGCAGCGCCGGAGCCTTGATCTTCGGCAGCAGGTTCGTCGTGTTGGCGACGATCGCATCGGTCAGCTTCTTCAAGGGCGACGCCGCCGGGTTGGCGAGGCGGGCGAGCGCCATCGGATCGCGCGCATAGTCGCCCGGCTGCGGCGCCGCGAGCACCGCCGTCCACCGCTTGGTGTATTCGGCGGCGTAGAGCTGGCCAAGTTCGGCGGTGTCGAGCGCCGACTTCGCCGCCGCGCTGTTGCCCAGCATCCAGCGGTCGGCGTCGAGCGCCTTGCCGATGCCGGCGACGTTGGGGATGAAGCCGGCGATGAACCCCTTCTTGGTGAACAGGTAGGGCACCTTGATCGCCGCGAGTTCGCCGGGATTGGCGAACGCCGCCGCCTCGCCGCTGAGGATACCGTCGCCGACCAGCTTCCAGTCGTCGCCGGTCACCTGCTGCTTCATCAGCGCGAGCGCCCGTTCGGCCGGCGACATCGCCGCCATCGTCGCTTGGCCACGCTCGACGAGGCTCGCGTCGAGCAGCGGTCCGGTCAGCTGGCGGCCGAAGCTGCCGGTGTCGGCGAGCAGCGCCCTGGCGTGGCCGATGATCCGCGCGCGGGTCGGCGCATTCTCCTCGCCAGGCAGCGACCGCGCCGCGAGGTCGTCCTCGAGCCAGCGCAGGATATAGGCGTCGTCGCGCTTCGCTCCCGCGCGGTTGCCGAGCATCAGGTAGACCTTGAGCGGCTCGTAGACCGCGACCGGATCGCTCCCCGCCGCGGTCAGCGCGCCTTCGGCGGTGGTGATCAGCCGCGGCAGCAGGTAGCGCTGGAGCGCGTCGTAATAGGCGCGGCCCGACTCGTCGGCGAGGCTCGTCCGGTAAAGGCCGAACCGCTCGCCGAGCGGCTTGTGGGCGGCGGCGGTCGGGCCGTACGGCAGCTTGTCGCGGAGCGCGTCGAGCAGGTCTAGCGGCTCGGCCGGCGACGCGCCGAGCGACACCTTGTTGCCCGCGTCGAGCCCCGAACTGTTCCCCGCGAGCGTGGTCGCGGTCGCGAGCGTCGCGTCCTGCCCGCGCGAGTTGGCGAGGTAGCTCCAGATCAGCGCGACGAGAAGCAGCAGCGCGAGCAGGCCGCCGGCGATCGCTGCGCCGAGCTTGAGGGTGCGGTCGCGCCGCCGCCGCGCCGCGTTCGGCCCGGCCAGCCCGGCCTCGGCGACGACGACGTCGGTCAGCAGCTTGTTGACGAAAAAGGCGCGGGGGCTCGATGGCCGCGCGCGCGTGCCGGTGCCGAGCGTCCCGCCCAAGTCCCCGAGCAGGCGGTCGAAGGGCGTTCCCTGCTGGACGCCGCTGGTGAAGTAGAAACCGCGCAGCCTTGCCCCGTTGCCGCCCGCGGTCACGCCGGCCTGCGCCGCGCCCGCGCCGAAGACGCCGTCGAGCAGGCGGACGATGCGCGCGCGGAGGTCGATGAAGCGCGCCGGGAAGGTCAGCGCCGCGCCGCGCCGGACCGGATCGGTCTCCGCCTGGAGGCGCGCCGGCAAGCGGTCGGCGAGCGCCTGGACGACGTCGTCGTAGCCGCCGGCGAGCTCGCCGACGCTCGGCCGGACGGCGTCGAGCGGCAAGGTGTGGCCGACGACCGACCGCCGCCCCTCGACCGACAGGTCGTCGAAGAACTCGACGAAGCCGGCGACGAGGTCGGCCTTGGTGAACAGGACGTAGACCGGCAGTTCGAGGCCGAGGTCGCGGCCGAGTTCGGCGATGCGCCGGCGGATGGTGACGATGTGCTGGTCGAGCCCCTCGGCCGAGACCCGCGCGATCTCGTCGAGGCCCATCGCGACGAAGACGCCATTGAGCGGCTGCATCGGCCGCGCCTTCCGGAGCGAAGCGAGGAAACTGGTCCACCCCTTGGCGTCGGCGTCGGCGCTGGAATCCTGGCTGGTGTAGCGCCCGGCGGTATCGATCAGCACAGCCTCGTCGGCGAACCACCAGTCGCAGTTGCGCGTGCCCCCGACGCCGGCCGCCGCCTCGTCGTTGAGCAGGCGCAGTCCCGACTTCTGGATCAGCGTCGTCTTGCCCGCGCCCGGCGGCCCGATGATGACGTACCACGGCGACGCGTAGAGCGACCCCTTCCCCCCCGCCTTGGCGCGGTCGAGCGCCGCCTTCATCTTGCCCGCGATCGCCTCGCCCTCGACGTCGGCCGGCCCGGCCATCGCCGCGGTCAAGGCGCGCTCGGCACGGCGCCTCCGCCACCAGCGCCATCCCGCGACACCGGCGAAGACGAGCCAGACGAACAGGATCGCCCACCACCGGACCGGCAGCAGCGCCCCAACCAGCGGTCCGCACAGGAAGAAGACGACGAGCGTGACGAGCAGCGTCGCCAGCACCGCGAGGACCCACCAGTTGGTGAAGAAGCGTTTCACGGCGGCCATCTCATTCGCTCCGCGGCAGGACGAGTTCGACGCGACGGTTCTTCGCCTTGGCTTCCGCGCTATCGCCGCGGTCGACCGGCTCGCGGTCGCCGCGCCCCTGCGCCGACAGCCGCGCCGCGCCTAAGCTCGGCACCAGCAGCGCCTGGACCGACGCCGCGCGCGCCTGGCTCAACTCGAGGTTGTCGGCATACGTCGCCGCGAGCGCACCCTTGATCGGGTCGCTGTCGGTGTGCGCGACGATGGCGATCTGCCCCGGCTCGGGCTTGAGCGCGTTGCCCGCGTCGGCGATCAATGGCCCGTAGGCCGACGCGACGTCGGCAGCGCCCTTGTCGAACATCCCCGGCGGCAATCCCGGGCACGCGGCGATGACGAGGCGGATCGTCGCGCCGTCGTCCTTCGCCTCGATGCACTTGTTGGTCAGCCGGCCGCGGACGCGTTCGAGCTGCCCCGACGGCTTGACGACGTCGCCGCCGACGCGGTCGATCGCCGCCGGCGCGACCGGCGGCACCTGCCGC
>CAXTQJ010000283.1:0-3150 GCA_964246245.1 uncultured Sphingomonadaceae bacterium | reverse complement strand
GCGCGCCGGCGTGGGCGAGGACGACTTGGTGCCGGGGCCCGCGGCGTGGCCGGCGGTGGTCGGGGTCATCCCCGCGCGTGACGAGGCGCCGGTGATCGGCCGCGCCGTCGCCAGCCTCGCGGCGCAGGATTACCCCGGCGACTTCCGGGTGATCGTGGTGGACGACGGCAGCAGCGACGGGACGGCCGAGATGGCGGCGGCGGCATGGCTGCCCCTCCCCGTCAGGGGAGGGGCGAGCGACGCGGCAACGCCGCGGCCCCGGAGTGGGGCGGTGCGAGTGGCCGCGGCCTCGCTGGTTCCCCACCCCCGGGCCGGCTTCGCCGTCTCTCGCCTCTCCCCTGCCGGGGCGGGGAGGCCGCGTCGTCACGACCGGAACACGAGGAACGCCCCGGCCGCGATCAGGGCAGAGCCGATGCCCTGGTTCCAACCGAGCGGCTGGCCGAGGTAGAGCGCGGCGAACCCGTCCTTGAAGCGAAGGTGGCCAGACCAAGCCGTCGTCATGAACAGGTTCGAGCCGATCAGCAGGACGATCGGGACGAAGCGCGCCGGCACCGCTACACGGCTTCCTTGCGCCGCCGCAGGAAGTCGAAGAACTCGACGCCCTCGCGCAGGCGGCGCTTCATCATGTCCCAGTCGCGCACCATCTCCCACACGATCGAGCCGATCTTCGACGGGCGAAAGTAGAAGCGCTTGTAGAAATCCTCGACCTTGTCGAAGATCACGCTCGCCGGCAGGTGCGGGTAGCTGAGCTGGGCGATCTGGTTGCCGCCGTCGGTCAGCAGGTCGTTCTGGTTGTCGAACCAGCCGTTCGCCGTCGCCTGCTGGTAGAGGAAGGTGCCGGGATACGGCGCGGCGAGGCTGACTTGGATGGTGTGCGGGTCGATCTCCTTGGCGTAGTTGATCGTCTCCTCGATCGTCGCCTCGGTCTCGCCGGGCAGGCCGAGGATGAAGGTGCCGTGGATGACGATGCCGAGGTCGTGGCAGTCCTTGGTGAACTGGCGCGCGACCTCGGTCCGCAGACCCTTCTTGATGTTGATCAGGATCTGCTGGTTGCCGCTCTCGTAGCCGACGAGGAGGAGGCGCAGGCCGCCGGCCTTCATCACCTCGAGCGTCTTGCGCGGGACGTTGGCCTTGGCGTTGCAGCTCCACGTCACGCCGAGCTTGCCGAGCTCGCGGGCGAGCGCCTCGACGCGCGGCGCGTTGTCGGTCAGCGTGTCGTCGTCGAAGAAGATTTCCTTGACGTCGGGCCACGTCTTCATCGTGTATTTGACTTCCTCGACGACGTTCTCGATCGAGCGGACGCGGTAGTTGTGCCCGCCGACGGTCTGCGGCCACAGGCAGAAGGTGCACCGGCTCTTGCACCCGCGCCCGGTATAGAAGCTGATGTACGGGTGGAGCAGGTAGCCGCCGAAATACTTCCGGTGGTCGAGGTCGCGCTGGTAGATCGGCGTGACCCACGGCAGCTGGTCCATGTCGGTCAGCACCGCACGGTCGGGGTTGTGGACGATCTCGCCGGCGGCATTCCGCCAACTGATGCCGGCGACCTCGGCGAGCGGCATACCGTCGGCGATGTCCTTGATGGTGAAGTCGAATTCGTTTCGGCAGACGAAGTCGACCGCGGTCGACGCGGCGAGCGACGCCTCGCTCTCGACCGCGACCTTCGCCCCGATCAGGCCGATCAGCGCCGCTGGGTTGCGCTCCTTGATCAGCGCCGCGGTGCGGATGTCCTGATTGAAGCTCGGCGTCGAGGTGTGGAGGACGACGAGGTCCTTGTCGTCGACCTCGTGCTTGATGTCGTCCCACGACAGGTCGTGAGCCGGGGCGTCGATCAGCCGCGACCCCTCGACCAGCGCGGCCGGCTGTGCGAGCCATGTCGGGTACCAGAACGATTTGACCTCGCGCTTCATCTGGTAGCGCGCGCCGGCGCCGCCGTCATAGCCGTCGAACGACGGGGCTTGCAGGAACAGACTACGCATTGCCGCCTCGGTTACTGATGCTGCCATCGCGGGCGACTCGAAGCCGCGATCCGCGCCAATCGACCGACTGCACCAAAAAGCCCGCGATGAACAGGCCGAAGGTGACGAGGTCGCGCGCCGGGAGCCACCACCACGGGCCGGGGTGCGTCCGCGTCGTGCGGTCGACCGCCGCCGCGACGGCAAGGCGGGCGAGGAGCGCGACGGGGACCAGCGGCCACGCGGCGGGATGGAAAGCGGTCGCGGCAAGCGCGAAGGGCAGGGGGTTGGCGAAGCCGTTGCCGGCATAGCCCCACGGATCGAGCCGGCGGATGGTGACGTTCCACCGCGTCTCGTGACGGAGCAACGCCGGCAGGCTCGGCTCGACGCAGCCGTGGACCACGGTGAAGGCGGGGACCGCGACGTGGAGGCCTGGCACACGCACCGCGACGCCGATCGCGTGGTCGTCGGCGAGGATGTCGGCGAAGGCGGCGAATCCGCCGATCGCCTCGAGCGTCGCCCGCGTCAGCGCGATGGTCGAGCCCATGCACGGCTCGGCGAGGCCGAGGCGCAGCCCGACGACGACCGACGGCAGGAAGCCGTAGCTGATGCCTTGCGCGGCGAGCTTCGACCACGTCCCCGCGTCGCCACGACCGTGGTAGAGGCACGTCACCGCGCCGACCCCGGGCAACGCCAGCGCGGCGACGACGCGGCCGAGGTAGTCGGGGCCGACCGCGATGTCCGAATCGCTGACGACGAGGACGTCGTGCGCGGCCGCGCCCATCATGTTGACGAGGTTCGACACCTTGGCGTTGCTGCCGTGGCGGATGCCGTCGACGATCGTCTCGATGTCGGCCGCCGGATGCGCCGCGCGCACTGTCGCGACGGTCGCCAGCGCGGCGTCGTCGGCGTTGCTGACTCCGAAGACGACCTGCTGCGCACCCGGATAGTCCTGCGCGACGAAGCCGCCGAGGTTCGCCGCAAGGCGCGGCTCGAGGCCGTGGAGCGGCTTGAGCAGCGTCACCGCCGGCGCGGGATCGGGGACGGTCGTCGCCGGCGTCCCCAGCGTCCGCACGACGGCGATCGCCGACGCGCACTGGTAGGCGATGCCGGCCACCGCGACGGTGATCAGCAGCGCGCCGACGACGGCGACGACGATCATGCTGGGCCGGCCCGGGTCACGGCGCGGTAGATAGCG
>CAXTQJ010000282.1:2681-3151 GCA_964246245.1 uncultured Sphingomonadaceae bacterium | reverse complement strand
GCGATCGGATCGGGTGACCGCTTCCGCTTGCGGGCGGCGATCGGATGCTTCGCCGTCGCCCGACCGCCCCCGCCAGCCTGCGGCTGCCACCTCCCGCGGGGCGGGGAGGATCGTTTTGCCGGTCTGTCCCCGGCCCCTCCAAGGAGGGAAGGAGTCACATCGGCGGAACGACGCCGCCTACCCCCACCGCGACCCGGTCGGTCGCCAGCTTGCCTTCGGCGGTCTTCGTCGTCACCGCGAAGACGTGGGCGCCGGGGACGAGCTGCGCCGGCGTCCCCTCGGCGAAGGCGACGATCGGCACGTTCGCCGGCACGACGATCTCCTGCGTCCCGCCCTTGTAGTCGACCGTCAGGGTGCGCCCGGCGTGGTGCTTGATCGTGCCGACGCGGGCGACGTTGCCGTTGGTCATCGTCGACGTCGGCCCCTGGTCCCACGGCCGGTGGCCCTCGCCGAGACCGCGCATCGATTCG
>CAXTQJ010000282.1:0-2659 GCA_964246245.1 uncultured Sphingomonadaceae bacterium | reverse complement strand
CCTCGGTCGCCTCGAGGACGCCGCCCTTGCCCGGCTTGGCGGCGGTGCCGATGAAGCTGTTCGGCTGGATCGCGTCGAGACCGATCTTGCTGACCGCCGCGACCCTCGTTCCGGGGGCGAGAACGACGGCGACCGTCGCGCCGGTGCCGGCCTTGACGGTCAGCAGCGCCGGATCGGCCGTGACGATCGTGCCACGAACGAACACCGGCGCGGCCGGGGCCATCAGGTCGGCGGCGGCGGGGACGGCGAGCAATGCGGCGGCGGCGACGGCGGCGAGGGTCGAACGGCGGGTGATCATGATCAGGTCTCCTTCCCGCGCCTTACGCCTTCCGCGGCGGGGCTGCCATCCCGGGGGTAGGGTTGGCCGAGTGGACGCGGCCGGGGGAGCGAACGAGTGGCCGCGGCCTTCGCGGCTCCCCGCCCCCGGGCCGGCTGCGCCGTCTCTCGTCCCTCCCCTGAAGGGGAAGGGGTCAGGCCCGCTTCGTCGCCGCGATCCAGTCGTCGATCTTCGTCTCGAGCACCCCCATCGGCAGCGCCCCGCTCATCAGCACCTGCGCGTGGAAGGCGCGGACGTCGAACTTCGGCCCGAGCTCGTGCTCGGCCTTGGTCCGCAGCCGGCGGATGGTCAGCTGCCCGACCTTGTACGCGAGCGCCTGGCTCGGGATCGCGATGTAGCGCTCGACCTCGGCCGTGGCGTCGGTCTTTCCCATCGCCGAATTGTCGAGCATGTAGGCGATCGCCTTGTCGCGGCTCCACCCCTCGTTGTGGATGCCGGTGTCGACGACGAGCCGCATCGCGCGCAGGATCTCGTCGTTGAGGTGGCCGTAATTCTGGTACGGATCGGTGTAGAAGCCGAGCTCGTAGCCGAGGCTTTCCGAATAGAGCGCCCAGCCCTCGACGTACGCCGTGTTGCCGCCGAATCGCTGGAACGCCGGCAGGTCGGTGTTCTCCTGCGCGAGGCTGATCTGGAAGTGGTGGCCGGGACGCCCCTCGTGGAGGAACAGCGTCTCGTACCCCCACGTGTAGCGCGACGGCAGGTCGTACGAATTATAGTAGAACACCCCCGGCCGCGAGCCGTCGGGCGTCCCCTGCTGATAGCTGCCGGCGGCGTCGGTCTTTTCCTTGTACGGCGGCACCGGCCTGATCTCGAGCGGCGACTTCGGCACCGTCGCGAAATCCTTGCCGACGACGTCGCCGACGCGCTTGTCGATCGCGAGGAAGTCGTCGCGCATCGCCGCCGGGGTCGCCGGGGCGAAGCGCGGATCGGTGCGGAGAAACTGGGCGAAGTCCTGCAGCGACCCCTTGAAGCCGACCTGGCGCTCGACCTTGGCCATCTCGCCGTGGATGCGGTCGACTTCGCTCAGACCGAGCGCGTGGATCGCCTCGGGCGTCATCGTCGTCGTCGTCGTCGCCTCGACGAGGTAGCGATAGAGCGCCTTGCCGCCGGGCATGTCGCCGAGGCCGACCGTCGTCCGCGCCTTCGGCACGTAGACGTCGCGGATGAAGTCGCGCAGCCGCGTCTGCGCCGGGTCGAGCCGGTCGCGGATGAAGGCGGCATAGGCGGCGGTCAGGCGCGCCCGGTCGGCGGCGGCGATGGCGGCGGGGAACTTGGTCACCGGCTTGTCGAAGACGCTGTCCTCGACCTTGGCCGGCAGCAGCGCGTCGAGCTGGCCGACGACGTTGACCATGACGAGGCGCGGGTTGGTGACGTTCGCCGCCAGCCCCTGCTTCATCCGGTCGATCGTGCGGTCGAGATAGGTGGCATAGCCGTCGAGGCGCTTCAGGTTGTCCTCATAGTCCTTGACCGTCTTGAACGGGGCCGCGCCCTCGCCCGAGCTGACGTCGGGAATGAAGACTTGGAAGCCGTTGAAGTGATCGATCGGGCGGACGATCGTCGCGGCGAGCAGGTTCGGTTCATACCCGCGCAGGCCGATCTCGGTCTGATACTTGAACACGTCGTAGCTGATCCTGTCGTCGGTATTCAGCTGCGTGCGCGGAATCGCCTTCAGTGCGGCGAGGTCGGCCTCGCCGGCCGCCTTCTCGGCCGCGTTGTAGTCGTCGGTGATGAAGTCGCCGAACTGGTCGGCGTAGCGGAGGTCGCCGCGGAACAGCGCCTGGAGCGGATTGCGCCGAAGGCTCGCCTCGTCGCTCGCGGCGAACAGCGCGACCAGCCGGGCGTGCGGCGACGACGCGTCTGCCACGGGCGGCGGCGCGGTCTGGGCGACGGCGGGGACGGCCGCGAGGACGGTGGCGGCGAGGAGCGCTGTGCGGAGCATGGGCGACCTTTGCTGGACGAGCGAAGGCAGTGTCCTAGCTCACTAAGTCACCGGAGTCGAACATTCCTGTTCTGTTGGGGTAGGAATCACGTCCGCACCAGCCCTTCCGTCGGCCGCACGCCCGCTCCGGCGAACAGTCGCGGCGACAGCATCGCCGGATCGGCGCCGAACGCCCCCGCCGCCGCGCCGAGCATGACGCTCCGCAGGTCGGTCGTCGGCCGGAGGTCGCGCGCCTCGTAGAGCTGGCCCGGCCGCAGCCCCGGCCAGTCGGCGACGACCTGGCCGCCCGCAACCCCCACCCCGGCCACGAACGCCGCCCCGCCGGTGCCGTGGTGGGTGCCCCCGGGGCCCTTGACCGCCGCCGAACCCCCCCACTCGGTCGG
>CAXTQJ010000281.1:0-3158 GCA_964246245.1 uncultured Sphingomonadaceae bacterium | reverse complement strand
ATGTGCCCCCGCCCTACCCGCTCTACGGCGTAGTGCGCCGTTGGGGGAGGGAAAGGAGGGCCCCCGTGCCTCGCCCCGCACTCGATGCGGGGCTTGGCTAAGTCCCTGCGCCAGGCACGCCATGCGCTCGTCGGTTCAGTCGAGCCCCCTGCCGAGCACGGGGCGCGGCAATGAACCGCCGCGGCGCGCAATCATTCCGCTCCTGTTGCATCCATTCGGCAGGGTCGGCGTTGGCCCGGCATCGTTCAACAGGAGACCAGGATGATGAACTTCACCACCATCGCCGCCGTTGCGTTTGCTGCCGCTGCCCTCGCCACGCCGGTGCTGGCTGCCGACCCGATGGTCCGGTCGGGCACGATCACGATCGACGAAGCCCAGTTCGGCTTCCTCGTCGGCGGGTCGACCGGTGGCGGCGTCCTTCACTTTGAAGGCAAAAGCTACCCGTTCAAGATCGGCGGAATCAATATCGGCACGATCGGTGGCAGCCACGTCAAGGGCTTCGGCACGGTCTATAATCTGAAGTCGTTCAAGGACTTCCCCGGCACCTACGTCAAGGCCGAGGCCAGCGCTACGGCAGTGAAGGGATCGGGCGCGCTCAAGTTGAAAAAGGGCGACGTCGTTCTCGAGATCGACACCAACTCGAAGGGGCTTCAACTCAGCGCCAACGGCGGCGGCGTCGACATCAAGCTGAAGTAAGCAGGAAGTCGATCAGCCCCCGCTCGGCCGCCGTCAGGTACCGGGTCGGGCGGGGGAGTCTCGTCGCCACCAGGTCACCGGCCCGGCCGTCGTTGACCACGCCGATCAGGGCCGGATGGACATAGCTCTTCCGGCTGATCGCCGGTGTGTTGCCGAGCGCGGCGGCTACCGGGACGAGCATTTCCTTCAACGTCGTCGCTCCGGCGCGGATCGTCTCGAAGGCGATGACGCTCGCCCCCCACGTGCGGAAATGCTTGGCCGAGAAATCGTCGCCCATCGCCGCCTTGATATAGGCGTTGACGTCGGCCGAGCCGATCCGATGCGGCGCATTATGGTCGTCGAGGTACTGGAACAGCGCCTGACCGGGCAGGTCGTGGCAGCGGCGGACGATCCGCGCGAGACTGGCGTCGGCGATGACGACGCGCTGCATCCTGCCCGACTTGCCGCGATATTCGAGCTTGACCCGGCTGCCGCGGACCTCGCTGTGGTCGTTCAACAGCGTCGTCGCGCCGTAGCTCTCGTTGGCGCTCGCATAGCAGTCGTTGCCGACGCGGACGTGTCCCGAATCGAGCAGCCGGACGACCGCCGCAAGCACCTTGTCGCGACCCAGCCCACGCGCGGCGATGTCGCCTTCGACGACCGCGCGCAGATTGGGCAACGCCGTGCCGAACGACGCGCAACGGTCGTATTTATCGGCATCGCGCGCGGCGCGAAAGTCGGCGTGATAGCGATACTGCTTCCGTCCCATGGCATCGAAGCCGATCGCCTGAAGGTGGGCGGCGGCGTCGGCACTGAACCAGACGCGCTCATAGGCCGGCGGTACGCCGAGCGCGTTGAGGCGGGCGATCTCGACGGGATCGGCGATCCGCCGGCCGTTGGCGGCGAAATAATGCCAGTGTTTACCGCGCCGTCGCCGGGTGATCCCGGCCGCATCCGCATCGCCATAAGTGAGCATGGCAACCGAACGTTACGTTGCCGATCCCGGTTCCGGTGCTGCGACCATCGTACCGATCGCAACGTCCGCCGACGAATGCGATGACATGCGCCGTCAACCGGCGGGTGGAGCGGTGATGGCGAGGAGCTGGAGCGTCAGCCGGATGCCGTCCGTCGTCGTACGCCACGCCGCCTGCTCGACCGCGACGATCGCGCCGGCGACGACGAGGTCGGTTCCGTCGATCGTTAGGCCGACATGCGAATCGGCATTGATTTGCCGGGGGAGGCGCACGACGACATGATGCCGGTCCCCGGCGAAGGTCAGGCTCGACCACGGGCGCGACGTGATCGATTCGACGACGAGCGCATCGTCGGGAAAATCCTTCATCAAACTCTTACTATCTGTCGATAGGTATAAAGCAAGCGCCCTGACGATGCGCCCCTGGTTCACGGTGAGGCGCGGCGTCATCGCCTTGCCTCGGACGGTGCCGCCGCCGCAATGAAAGCGAGGACCCGTGCGGCGGTTCGCGGTCGGGGCTCGCGGCCACGGCGCAGATCGAACACGAAGCGCGGGTCGCCGGCGAAATCGCGGCCGAAACGCGACGGCGAAATCCGTCGACGACGCAGGCAACGTTCGACCTCGAACAACAGTGACGACATGGTTCCCGCCCTCCCGATTCGCTCTTCGGCAATCACGATGGAAAGTGAATTCCTACTTGTCTAGGTAAAAAACGATGTTTAGATGACGTTAAGAAATGATAGCGTGAGGGTAAGATGGATAGCGTGACGATCCGCCAGCGCCTCGATGCGCTGATCATCGAACGCGGCGACGACTATGCGTCGCTGTCGCGGCTGCTCGGGCGCAACCCGACCTACGTCCAGCAGTTCGTCAAGCGCGGGGTGCCACGCCGTCTGAGCGAGGACGACCGTCACAAGCTGGCCGTCCACTATGGCATCGCCGAGCGCCTGCTCGGCGGCCCTGAGGACCGCGCTGGCCGGGCGGTGATGGCGCGGCCCGACCGTGCGATGAGTGGCGACTATGTCCTGATCCCCCAGCTCGACATCGGTGCATCGGCGGGCAATGGCCTCGAGCCCGGCGCCGAAAGCCCATTGGCGACGCTCGCGTTCCAGTCGACATGGGTGCGCAGCGTCGCCAGCGGCCGGCCCGAGGCGCTGTCGGTCATCCAGGTCGAAGGCGATTCGATGCTGCCGACGCTGGCCGACGGCGACAACATCCTCGTCGACACCGACGACCGCGAGCGCCTGCGCGACGGCATCTACGTCCTTCGCACCGACGACGCCCTGCTGGTCAAGCGGTTGAGCGTCAACCCGTCGACCAAGCGCCTGACCATCCGCAGCGACAACGACGCTTATCCGAGCTGGGACGACTGCGATCCGAGCGGCGTCGCGGTCATCGGCCGCGTGGTGTGGGTGGGGCGGCGACTGGCATGATGGAAATCGGGCCGCTTTCGATGGGCCGCATCGGGCGGCGGGCGTGGTGCGCGGCGTTAACGAAGATTGCGGTGGGG
>CAXTQJ010000280.1:0-3164 GCA_964246245.1 uncultured Sphingomonadaceae bacterium | reverse complement strand
TGACAGATCCGCGTCCATACCGACGACGGTCTTGCCGTTGGGTCCGATGAACTCATCCGGCGCGTAGCTGGCGTCGGCGGCCACCGTCAGCGTGCCCTTGGCCTTCACTGCGCCCGGCACGAGCTTCGCGACCGACGGGACCGTCACCACGCGCGACGCCGGCGGCGGGCCGTGCGACGTGATGGTCGACACCGGCATCAACCGCCTCGGCCTGACCCCGGTCGAAGCCGTGTCGGGCCTCCTCGACGATGTCGCGATCGACACGCTCCACAGCCATCTCGCCTGCGCCGAGACGCCGCACCACCCGGCGAACGCCGCCCAGCTCGCCGCGTTTCGCACCGTCGTCGCGGCGGTTCCGCACCGCCGCGCGAGCTTCGCCAACTCGGCCGGTGTCGCGCTGGGGGCCGACTACGCCTTCGATCTGACCCGCCCGGGGATAGCGCTTTACGGCGGACGCGGCAGCCGGCCGGTCGCGTTGCTCGAAGCTCGCGTCGTCCAGGTCCGCGACCTCGGTCCCGGCGACGCCGTCGGCTACGGCGCGACGTGGCAGACGCAGCGGCCGAGCCGGATCGCCGTCGTCAACCTCGGCTACGCCGACGGCTTCGCCTGCGCCCTCGGGCCGGGCGGCACGGTCGTCGCCGGCGGTGTCCGCTGTCCCGTCGTCGGGCGGGTGTCGATGGACCTGATCGCCGCCGACGTCGCCATGGCCGATGCCCGCGAGGGCGACTGGGTCGGCATCGACTTCGACCTCGCCGCTGCGGCGGCGGTAACCGGCCGCTCCGAATATGAGTTGCTGACCGGCCTCGGCGACCGCTATTCGCGGCGGCAGCGATGAGTGGCGTCCTTCACGATGGTATCGGCGTCCTCGCCGCGATCGGCCGGTTCGTCCTCGGCGCGCTCGCGTCGATCGGCCGGGTGGTGCTGTTCGCCGGGCGCGCGCTCGCCCGCGCCGCGCTGCCGCCTTACTATCCGGCGCGGCTGGTCGAGCAGCTGATCGTCATCGGCTATTTCTCGCTCCCCGTCGTCGGGCTGACCGCGCTGTTCACCGGCGCGGCGTTGGCGCAGCAGATCTACATCGGCGGCAGCCGGTTCAACGCTGCGGCGACGGTGCCGGCGGTCACGGTCATCGCCATTGTGCGCGAGCTCGGTCCGGTGCTCGGCGGGCTGATGGTCGCCGGCCGCGTCAGCAGTGCGATGGCGGCCGAACTGGGCACGATGCGCGTCACCGAGCAGATCGACGCATTGACGACGCTGCGTACCGATCCATTCCGCTACCTGATCGCGCCGCGCATCCTTGCCGCGACGCTTGCCATGCCGTTCCTCGTCATCGTGTCGAACGTCATCGGCGTCCTCGGCGGGTTCGCGCTGGCGACGACGCGGTTGGGGTTCAACGCGGCGAACTACCTCGATCGGACGGTGTCGTTCCTCAAGACCGACGACGTCGTCTCGTCGCTGGTCAAGGCGGCGGTGTTCGGCTTCATCGTCGCGCTGATGGGCTGCTACCACGGCTTCCGCTCGAGCGGCGGGGCCGAGGGCGTCGGCAAGGCGACGACCAACGCCGTCGTCAGCGCGTTCATCCTCATCCTGCTGTCGAACCTGATCATCACCGTCATCGTGTTCGGCGGCAAATGAAGATCGTCGTCCGTGATCTCCACAAGCGCTTCGGGCCGAAGGTGGTGCTGGCCGGCGTCGACCTCGACGTTGCGGCGGGCGAGTCGGCCGTCGTCATCGGCGGCTCGGGGACGGGCAAGTCGGTCCTGATCAAGTCGATCCTCGGCCTGCTGCGCACCGACAGCGGCAGCATCGTCGTCGACGGCGTCGAGGTCACCGGCCTCTCCGGCAGCGCGCTGGCCGCGCACCAGGCGAAGTTCGGGATGCTGTTCCAAGGCGGCGCGCTGTTCGATTCGCTCCCCGTGTGGCGCAACGTCGCCTTCGCCCTGCCGCGGCGCGACGGCGCGCGGAAGCTGAAGGCGGCGGCGATCGACAACCTCGCCCGCGTCGGGCTCGGCAGCGACGTCGCCGACCTGCGGCCATCCGAGCTGTCGGGGGGGATGCAGAAGCGCGTCGCGCTAGCCCGCGCGATCGCATCGCGGCCCGAGATCCTGTTCTTCGACGAGCCGACGACCGGGCTCGACCCGATCATGGCCGACGTGATCAACGACCTGATCGTCAGCCTCGTCCGCGATCTCCGGATCACGGCGCTGACGATCACGCACGACATGGTCAGCGCGAAGAAGATCGCCGATCGCATCGCGATGCTTTATGCCGGCCGCATCGTGTGGCAGGGTCCGCGCGCGATGATCGACGCCTCCGGCAACGACTATGTCGACCAGTTCGTCCACGGTCGCGCCGACGGCCCGATCCGGATGCAGGTGCGGACGGCATGAGCGGGGCCGAGCAGGTCACGCGGCATCTCGCCGCGATCGGGGCCGGCGACCGCGCCGCGCTTAAGCATCTTTATGACGCGACGTCGGCGAAGCTATTCGGTGTCATCCTCCGTATCTTGGTCGAACGGAGTGAAGCCGAAGACGTGTTGCAGGAAGTCTACATCACCGTGTGGCGGAAGGCGGCGGAGTTCGACGCGTCGCGCGCCAGCCCGATCACGTGGCTGGCGACGATCGCGCGCAATCGCGCGATCGACCGCCTGCGGTCGCGCGGCAGCCGCCCGACGACGACGCTCGACGCCGCCGCCGAGGTCGTCGAGCCGTCGCCCGCGGCCGACGCGTTGATCGATTCGGCGAACGACGCCAGGCGGGTCGGGGCCGCGCTCGACCGGCTCGATCCCCGCCACGCGGCGATCATCCGCAGCGCCTATTACGAAGGTCTGACCTACGAGACGCTCGCCGAACGCGAGGGCATTCCGGTCGGGACACTGAAGAGCTGGGTCCGGCGCGGGCTGATCCGGATGCGTGGGGAGCTGGCGGCATGACCGACGCTCTGCTTCCCGACGACCTGCCCGACGATGCGGCGCTGGCGATGGATTTCGCCCTCGGCGCGCTCGACGGTCCGGCGCTGCGCGCGGCCGAGCTGCGCCTGCGCCGCGATCCCGCCTTCGCCGCCGACGTCGCGCGGTGGCAGGCCGACCTCGGGCCGCTGGTCGACGCGGTTGCCCCGGTCGCGCCGCCGCCGGCGATCATCACGCCGACGAGGCTGTTGCCCGAGAT
>CAXTQJ010000279.1:2963-3166 GCA_964246245.1 uncultured Sphingomonadaceae bacterium | reverse complement strand
GATCCTCCCCGCTCGCGGGGAGGTGGCACGGCGCAGCCGTGACGGAGGGGGCGGCGATCGGGAGGGTTCGGCCACGCGATCGCACCTCCCTCCGGCGCTACGCGCCACCTCCCCGCAAGCGGGGAGGATCAGCCGCAATCATCCGCCGCCGGCGGTCCACCGCCATCGTCAAAACGGCGCGATGCGGCCTTCGCGGGTGTAGT
>CAXTQJ010000279.1:0-2953 GCA_964246245.1 uncultured Sphingomonadaceae bacterium | reverse complement strand
CGTTGATCCCCAGCCGCAGGCCGACGCCGAGCTTGATCGGCACGAGGATGACGCGGTCGCGCTGGTTGTACGTCGCGGTGAAGCCGCCGACGACATAGACCTTGCCCTCGCCGGCGGGATAGCGGCGGAACAGGTCGGCGGTGTCGTCGAGGTGGTAGACGAGCGTGAACACCCGGCTGCCGTCGCCGCCGACGTCGAGCCCGAGCGACGGCCCGGTCCAGTGGACCGGCATGTCGCCCTCGATCTTCGAATAGAGCGTGCCGCCGCCGTAGCGCAGGCCGAGGAAGAACGCCCCCGACACTTCGCGGCCGATGATGTAGCCGTTCGGCTCGCCGAGGTCGCGGAACGATTTCTCGACCAGCCGCGCGGCATCCTCCGCCCCCGTGCCGAAGAAGGCCTCGGCCGCGGCGACGACGTCCTTCTGCTGGTAGGTGGCGTCGCCGGGCGCCGTGGCCTCGTTCGCCCGCGCCGACGCCGAAGGCTCCGGCCCGGGAATCGGAGCCTCGGGCGACCGCGTCGGCGCGTCCTGCGCCGCCGCCGCGAGCGGCATCGTCAGCACGACCCCGAACATGATCGCTCGGCGCATAGGTCCCTCCGCCGCCGTCGCCCCGCCGCGGTTGTGCCGCCACCGCCGCAGGAAGTCCACTGCGCCGCCGTTCTTCCCCCCGATCCTTCCCAACACCCGTCGCCGCTGCTACCGCAGCGCAGCAACAGGAGCGGCCGTCACTTATGCGCATCGCCATGATCGGCTCGGGCTATGTCGGCCTCGTCTCGGGAGCGTGCTTCGCCGATTTCGGTCACGACGTCGTCTGCGTCGACCTCGATGCCGGCAAGATAGAGCGCCTGCACGCCGGGATCATGCCGATCTACGAACCCGGCCTCGCCGAGCTGGTGACCAACAACGCCCGCGCCGGGCGCTTGACCTTCACCACCAACCTCGCCGTCGGGGTCGCCGCCGCCGAGGCGGTGTTCATCGCCGTCGGCACCCCGTCGCGCCGCGGCGACGGCCACGCCGACCTCAGCTACGTCTTCGCCGCCGCGCGCGACATCGCCGCCGCGTGCACCGGCGCGACCGTCGTCGTCACCAAGTCGACCGTCCCCGTCGGCACCGGCGACGAGGTCGAGCGCATCCTCTGCGAGGCGAACCCGGACGCGGCCTTCGCCGTCGTGTCGAACCCCGAGTTCCTCCGCGAGGGCGCCGCGATCCGCGACTTCAAGTTCCCCGACCGCATCGTCGTCGGCACCGAGGACGCCGCCGCGCGCGATGTGATGAGCGAGATCTACCGCCCGCTGTTCATCAACGCGTCGCCGCTGCTGTTCACCGCGCGCCGCACCGCCGAGCTGATCAAATATGCCGCGAACGCCTTCCTCGCCACCAAGATCACCTTCATCAACGAGATCGCCGACTTGTGCGAGGCGGTCGGGGCGAACGTCCAGGACGTCGCGCGCGGCATCGGCAGCGACAATCGCATCGGATCGAAATTCCTCCACGCCGGCCCCGGCTACGGCGGATCGTGCTTCCCCAAGGACACCCTCGCCCTCATCAAGACGGCGCAGGACTTCGGCACCCCGGTGCGGATCGTCGAGACGGTGGCGGCGGTCAACGACCAGCGCAAGCGCGCGATGGCGAAGAAGGTCGTCGCCGCCGCCGGCGGGTCGGTCCGCGGCAAGACGGTCGCCGTCCTCGGCCTGACGTTCAAGCCGAACACCGACGACATGCGCGATTCGCCCGCGATCGCCGTCGTCCAGGCGCTGCAGGACGGCGGCGCGATCGTCCGTGCCTTCGATCCCGAGGGGACCGAGCAGGCCAAGCTCGTGCTCGCCGACGTCGATTACGCCGCCGACGCCTACGCCGCCGTCGCCGGGGCCGACGTCGCCGTGCTGATGACAGAATGGGAGGCGTTCCGCGGCCTCGACATGGACCGCGTCGCCGCGGCGATGGTGAAGCCGGTCGTTGTCGACCTGAGGAACGTCTACCGCCCCGACGAGATGGCACGGCGCGGTTTCGCCTACACCAGCGTCGGCCGGTAGGTTGCGACGCTCGCCGACGCTGGCTATAGCCCACCACTCCGGAGTCGTGGGTGAGCGGCTGAAACCAGCAGTTTGCTAAACTGCCGTACTGGGTAACCGGTACCGAGGGTTCGAATCCCTCCGACTCCGCCAGTGATCGCTTGACCGGTGGGCGTCGCGATCGTTACCCCCACAAGGTTCGCTCGGGCGGCCAAACGTCCGAGCCGTCGAAGCGCAGCCCGTCCGCACGATCCGCGACCAGCAGCGGCGCGTCGAGGTCGGCATACTCGCCCTGCACCGCGACCATGAACGCCGGCGCGATCGCCAGCGACGACCCCAACATGCAGCCGGTCATCACGCCGAGACCGCGCGCGCGGGCGGCGTGGACCAGCGCGTGCGCCTCGGTCAGCCCGCCGGCCTTGTCGAGCTTGACGTTGACGAAGCGGTAGCGGCCGACGACCGCGTCAAGACTGGCGCGGTCGTGGACGCTTTCGTCGGCGCACAGCGGCACCGCGCTGCGGATATGGTCGAGAAGGTGGTCCTCGCCGGCCGGGATCGGCTGCTCGATCAGCTCGACGCGCAGGTCGCCCAGCGCCGCCGCCAGTCGCTCGACGTCAAGTCGCCCCCACGCCTCGTTGGCGTCGACGATCAGCCGCGCGTCGGGCGCGCCGCGGCGGACGGCGGCGACGCGGGCGAGGTCGGCGGACCCGTCGCCCTCGCCCGCCAGCTTGACCTTGAGCAGCTCGCGTCCGCGCACGGCGACGGCGGCGGCGTGCATCGCGTCGGGGTCACCGACACTGAGGGTGAAGGCGGTGAGCAGTGGCCGCGGATGCGGCAGGCCGAGCGTCCGCCATACCGGCTCGCCGCTGGCCTTGGCAACCAAATCCCACAGCGCCGCATCGACTGCGTTGCCCCCGTCGCGGAGCACGTCGGCGCCGGCGCG
>CAXTQJ010000278.1:0-3167 GCA_964246245.1 uncultured Sphingomonadaceae bacterium | reverse complement strand
GAACTCCTCGGCCACCGCGATATCTTTGGCCGAGCTCGAACTGCGCTTCAGCGTTACCCTGTTGAGCCTGTGCGACCAACTCGGGAGGCACGGAACTATCGGCCTGCGCAGCCGGAGGTAGGAGCCCGGCCATCAATGCGACTAAACCGAAAACTACAAGGCGAAGCCTCATTTGAGTATACCCCAGCGAAGCGTCAGCCTGAGACACTTTCCCCGTCTCAATAGGGTTGCCTTTGGCATTCTGGAACGATACCGTTCCGAGGTCTAGACCTTTCCGGAACAAGATGGCCGCCTACGGCTATGCCCGCGTGTCCACGCTGGACCAGGACCTGACCGCGCAGCGGCAGGCCCTGCGGGCGGCTGGCTGCGGGGTGATCCGCGCCGAGAAGGCCAGCGGCAGCCGGCGCGATGGCCGGACCGAGCTGCAGGTGCTGCTCGACTTCGTGCAGTCAGGCGACACCCTGGTCATCACCCGCATCGACCGTCTGGCCCGCTCGATGAAGGACCTGCAGGACATCGTGCACGAGCTGAAAGGCCGCGGCGTGACGTTGCGAGCGACTGAACAGCCGGTAGACACCAGCACGGCGGCAGGCAAGGCGTTCCTGGACATGCTGGGGGTGTTCGCCGAGTTTGAGACCAACCTGCGCCGCGAGCGTCAGCTGGAAGGCATTGCCCTGGCCAAGGCGCGTGGCGTCTACCGCGGCCGCAAACCCAATATCGATACGGTCGAGATCAAGCGACTGCGCGAGCAGGATGGCCTGGGACCAACCGCGATCGCCCGCCAGCTTGGCATCGGGCGGGCGTCGGTCTACCGGGCTCTTGGGAGCCCATGATGACGGCGGGCGTCGCTGTGCCGATCGAGGCGCTCGCGATGCTCCGCCGCCGGCTGGCCGCACTTCCAGCCCGACATCCGCAGCGCGGGCCGCTGCTGTCCTCGACCGCCGAGCTCTACGGCGTTAGCCGGGCGACGTTGTACCGGCTGCTCCGCGGCGAGCGCCGACCTCGCGATACGCAGCGCGGCGACCGCGGCACCTCGCGTGTTATGCCGGCGACCGAGATCGAACGCTGGTGCGAGATCATCGCCGCCATGAAGGTCCGCACCACCAACCGCAAGGGCCGCCACCTCTCGACCGTCCGCATTCTGCAGCTCCTCGTCGGGCACGGCGTCGAGACGCCCGACGGCCTACAGAGGCTGCCGCCGGGTCGGCTGACCGCCTCCACGATCAACCGGCACATGCGCCGCCTCGGCTACGACCGCGACCGCATGACGCGCCAGCCGCCGGCGGTGCGGTTCCAGGCCGAGCGGTCGAACGCGCTGTGGCACTTCGACATGAGCCCGTCCGACCTCAAGCAGCTGGCGACGCCGTCCTGGGTCGACCCCGACCGGGCCGGCGCACCGACCCTGATGCTGTTCAGCGTCGTGGATGACCGCTCGGGCGTCGCCTGGCAGGAGTATCGCTGCGTCTACGGCGAGGACGTCGAGTCGGCATCGACTGCCGGCTGACGGTAGCGGGCGTCGCCTACGAGATCGACTCCGAGCTTGCCGGCGAGACGGTGGTGGTCTGGTGGGGGCTGTTCGACCAGGAGCTCTGGGTCGAGCATGGCGAGGAGCGGTTCGGGCCCTTTCATCCGGTCGGTGGCCCGGTCTCGCTGCACCGCTATCGCCGGCACCGCAAGAGCCGGCGCGAGGTCCGCGCCGACCGGGTTGGCGACCTGGCTCAGCAGCTCGTGCTGCCACGCTCCGCCCTCTCGGGGGAAGACGACGTCGTGCTGATCGGAACCGTATCGACGGCCGCAGAGCATGTGTCTATGCGTCCGTTCCGCGATCCCGATCCGTTCCAGGAGCTGAACTTCCCGACGCCGCTGGCGGCCAAGCGCGCGATCGCCGACGAGATCAGGCTGCCGCTCGGCATGCTGTCGGACGACGACCGCGGGTTCATCGACGCGCTCGTGGCTCGCACGCTGTCACGGCCCGAGCTGATTGCCGCGGTGCGCGACCGCTTTCCGCAGGGCCGCAAGGGAGGCGTCGGATGCTGACCGAGGTCATGCGCTACTACCGCCTCGCCCGGCCGCCGGTCGACGCTGGCTTCTACGAAACCGAGCACCATGCACAGGTGTCACGTGACATCCGGGCCGCGATCATGGGCGGCCGCCTGATCGCGCTGACCGCCGTCATCGGATCGGGCAAGACGATCCTGTCGCGGCGCCTCCGTGCCGACCTCGAGCGGGAAGGCCGGGTCATCGTGTCGCGGTCGCTGTCGGTCGAGAAGGCCAAGATCACCGTGCCGCTGCTGATCTCGGCGCTGTTCTACGACCTGACGCCGGAGAAGACGGTGACGATCTCCAGCCAGAGCGAGCGGCGCGAGCGCGACCTGCAGGAGCTGTTCCGACGCGCCAAGAAGCCGGTCGCGCTGTTCATCGACGACGCCCACGACCTGCACCCGAAGACCCTGGTCGCCCTGAAGCGACTGACCGAGGTCGTGGTCGAGGGCGGCGGCCAGCTTTCCGTCGTGCTGGTCGGCCACCCGAAGCTGAAGAACGATCTGCGGCGGCCGCAGATGGAGGAGATCGGCGACCGCACCACCGTGTTCGAGTTCGGCGGCCTGCGCGACCACCAGCGCGACTACGTGGACTGGGTGCTCAGGAGCAGTCTGGAGGAGGGCGTCACGCCGGAGGACGTCATCACCGACGCGGCCGCGACCCGCTTGGCGGCCAAGCTGAAGACCCCGCTGCAAATCAGCCAGCACCTGGTGCGGGCATTCGAGGCCGGGTTCGAGGTCGGCGCCAAGCCGGTCGACGAGACCGTGGCCGAGGCCGTGCTGTCGCTGCAGATCGACGACCTGGAGCCCCGCCTGACCCGGAACGGCTACGACATCCGCAACCTGGTCGAGCAGTTCGATGCCAAGCCAGCCGAGATCCGCCGCCTGCTGCGCGGCGACCTAGAGCCGGCGCGCTCCCGCGAGCTCATGGACGAGATGCGTGCCGCTGGCTTGCCGACCTGATCACGGCCACCCTGCGCCATAGCCCGACTATTGTGCGTCCGTCTCACCGAGCGTGCGCTGTGTCTCATCGATCGTGCGTCAAACGTGCCTGTCCGTCTCACGTAATGTGCGTCGAAACGGCCCATCTGTTGCGCGTCTGGGCGTACATCATTGCGCGTCGCTACA
>CAXTQJ010000277.1:0-3169 GCA_964246245.1 uncultured Sphingomonadaceae bacterium | reverse complement strand
CGCCATCGCCCATGCCGCCGCCGCCGACCTCCGCCGCGACGGGCAGGTCCGGGTCAAGCTGACCCGCGACGACGACACGTTCATCCCGTTGAACGACCGCGTCGCGATCGCCCGGCGCGAGAAGGCCGACCTGTTCGTCTCGGTCCACGCCGATTCGGCCCCCAACGCGGGCGCGCGCGGGGCGAGCGTCTACACCCTGTCGGAGACGGCGTCGGACACCGTCGCGGCGCGGCTTGCGGCGCGCGAGAACCGCGCCGGCGGCATCCCCGGGATCGACGTCTCGGTCGCGCCCGAGGTCGGCGATATTCTGATCGACCTGACCCAGCGGGCAACGATGAACGTGTCGGTCGCGTTCGCCGAGACGCTGGCCAAATCGCTAGGCGACGCGATCGGTTTTCGCGGCGAGTTCCATCACTTCGCCGGCTTCCTCGTGCTCAAGGCCGCCGACGTGCCGGCGGTGCTGATCGAGACCGGCTACCTGTCGAACCCCGACGACGCCACGCTGCTGCTGTCCAACGACGGCGAGAAGCGCATCGGCGCGGCGATCGCCCATGCGATCGAGGCGCATTTCGCCGCCGGGGCGTCGCGGTGATCCGCGTCGCGGCGGTGGCCGGCGTCAGATCACGTGAAACAGATAAAGCAGAATAATCACCGGAATCGGCACACCGACCGCCCACAAGATACAGCCTCGACCCATCGCCCGTGCTCCTAAATTTACTTACACCAGTGAAACGATAGCCGCCGACGCCGGTTCCGTCACGCGGCGGCGCGTTGGTCTGCTGCTGCCGCGGCGGGGGGTTCGGCGAACAGCTTACGGAGGTCGGACTTGACGATCTTGCCGTTGGCGTTGCGCGGAAGAGGCCCATCCCAGAAGCGGACCTCGACCGGCACCTTGAACGCCGCGAGCTTGGCCGCGACGGCGGCGCGCAGCTCGTCGGCCGTGGCGTGCGCACCCGGCTTGAGCGTCACGACCGCGGCGGGTTCTTCGCCGAGACTGTGGTGGTGCCGCGCGACGATCGCTGCGTCCATCACCGCGGGATGGTCGTAGAGTGCGTTCTCGACCTCGACGCAGTAGATGTTCTCGCCGCCGCGGATCAGCATGTCCTTGGCGCGGTCGATGATGAAGACGAAGCCCTCTTCGTCGATCCGCGCGATGTCGCCGGTGCGGACCCAGCCGTCGATGAAGGTCGCCGCGCTCGCCTCGGGCTTGCGCCAGTATTCCTTGACCACGTTCGGGCCGTAGCCCCACAGCTCGCCGACGCTGCCCGGGGGGAGCGCCACGCCGTCGGCGCCGGCGATCTTGGCGTCGCACACGGGGACCGGCGGGCCGGCGCTGTCGGGACGGTGCTGGTAGTCCTCGCCCATGTGGTGGGTGAACGTGGCGCTCGTTTCGGTCATGCCCCAGCCGTTGCCCGCCGCCGCGCCCTTGAACTGCGCCTTGATCTGGCGGACCAGCTCGGGGGCCGACGGCGCGCCGCCGTAGGCGACGCTCTCGAGGCTCGACAGGTCGTACTTGGCGCGGTTGGGGTGTTCGAGGATCTGCCACGCGATCGTCGGCACGCCGCCGCAGCTCGTCAGCCTCTCGCGCTCGATCAGCGCCATCGCGCCTTCGGCGTCCCACTTGCGCATCATGACCAGCTTCGCCCCGGCGAACAACGACGGCGACAGGATGGCGTGGCACCCGGTGGCATGGAAGAAGGGGACCGACAGCAAACTCCCTTTCTGCGGCCCCGCCGGGTCGGGGACGGGGGGCATCTCGCCGCGGCGCAGGTAGGTCCGCGCCGCCGAGCACGCGCTCGCGGCGATGTTCGAGACGATGTTGCGATGGGTGCCGAGCGCGCCCTTGGGCTTGCCCGTCGTCCCGCTGGTATAGAAGATCGTCGCGTCGTCCTCGGGATCGAGCGCGACCGCGGGCAGCGGCGTGTCGGGCAGGTCGGCCCACGTCTCGGGCGGGCCGATCACGTCCTCCAGCCGACGGGTCAGCGGGCCGAGCGGCTCCTCGGTCGCGCGGGTGACATAGATGTGGGTCAGGTCCGGACAGTTCGGCAGATGCTCGGTCAGCCGGGCGAGGCGCTCCGCGTCGACCAGCAGGACCTTCGTCCCGCTGTCGGCCAAGCCGTATTCGAGTTCGGCCCCCGTCCACCATGCGTTGAGCGGCGTGACGATCGCGCCGCATAGCTGCGCGGCGAAGAAGGCGACCGGCCATTCGGGAATGTTGCGCATGACCACCGCGACACGGTCCCCCTTCGCCACGCCGTCGGCAACGAGCTGGGCGGCGAGTTTCGCGGTGGCGCGGGCGAACGCCTCGAAGGTCACCCGCTGATCCTCGTGGACGAGGAAGACGCGGTCGCCGTGCGCGCGGCCGGCGAGAAAGACATCGCGCAGCGTCGGCGGGATGTTCTTCCATACCCGCGTCGGTCGCCCGCGGATGTCGCGCGTCTCCATTTCCAGCAGCTGTCCCGGCGCGGTCAGCATGGCGTGGGCCTGCGCGATCGACATCGCCGGCCAGGCGGTCGCGGGTGCGTCGGTCATCATCGTCCCCAGAACATCGGCTTGTTTTGCCGTGGTTTACGCGCATCGGTGCGCCATGATCCAGCGCTAATCGGCGGGTGCGGCGCCGACCTCGCGGCGCAGGACGCCGTTTAGCAGCGCGTAGCCGAGCAGCGCGACCTGGACGACCGCGCCGAGCAGGTAGGGGTAGGCTCCGCCCATCTCGTACAGCCCGATGCCGATCGTCGGCGCGACGATGAAGCAGCTCCCGTTGACCGCGGTCACCGCACCCGCGACCGCGCCCTGCTCGTCTTCGCCGACCATCAGCGACGCGCCGGCGACGAACCCCGGCCGGGCGAAGCCGTAGCCGAGGCTGGTCAGCGCGAAGGCGGCCAGGATGCCGTAGAAATCATGGGCGAAGGCAATGCCGGCGAGGCCGAGCGCCGCCATTGCCGCGCCCCACCGCATCAGCGCCGATGCCGACAGGTCGAGCATCCGGATCAGCCCCCACTGCGCGAGGAGCGTCGCCCCCGCGCCAACCATCAGCACCGCGCCGACCGACTTCGCCGCCGCCGCCGGTGCGCCGCCGACCGTATCGATGACGAGGAAGCCGAGCGCCTGTCCCGTCGCCGCCTGCACGCTGCCGCTGAGGAAGCCGTAGACCATGAACGGCCACACC
>CAXTQJ010000276.1:2418-3172 GCA_964246245.1 uncultured Sphingomonadaceae bacterium | reverse complement strand
GTCATCGGCGGTTCCTTGTCGCCCGACGCTATGCCGGGGGGTGGCCAGCGCGTCCAGTCCGGGGCAAGATCGCCGCCGCCTCTGGGGAGAGACACGATGGAAGCCGCCTATATCGTCGCTGCCGCGCGCACCGCCGGAGGTCGCCGCGGCGGCCGCCTGACCGGATGGCATCCCGCCGACCTCGCGGGGCAGGTCCTCGACGCGCTGGTCGACCGCGCGGGAGCCGACCCGGCGCTCGTCGAGGACGTGATCATGGGCTGCGTCAGCCAGTTCGCGCAGCAGTCGGGCAACGTCGCGCGCAACGCCGTGCTGTCGTCGAAGCTGCCCGAGAGCGTGCCCGGCACCAGCGTCGACCGTCAGTGCGGCAGCAGCCAGCAGGCGCTCCACTTCGCCGCCGCGACGGTGATGAGCGGCCAGATGGACGTCGTCATCGCCGCCGGGGTCGAGTCGATGAGCCGCGTCCCGATGGGCACCGCCGGCAAGCTCGCGCAGGAGGCGAACATGGGGTCGCCGTTCGGCGGGCAGGGGATGAAGGCACGCTACCCCGGCGTCCAGTTCAGCCAGTTCACCGGGGCCGAGATGCTCGCGGCGAAGCACGATCTGTCGAAGGACGACCTCGACGCCTTCGGCTTCGCCAGCCAGCAGAAGGCGGCCGCGGCGGCGAAGGCGGGAGCGTTCGACGCCGAGATCGTGCCCGTCGCGGTGACGCTGCCCGACGGCCCCGGGCTCGACTCCCCGGCACTCGCGGCGGTCG
>CAXTQJ010000276.1:439-2408 GCA_964246245.1 uncultured Sphingomonadaceae bacterium | reverse complement strand
CATCCGCTTCGACGCGACGCTCGACGCGGTCAAGGGCGTCAAGCTGATCTCCGAGGGCGGTCGGCTGACCGCGGCGACGGCGTCCCAGATCGCCGACGGGGCGTCGGGGGTGATGGTGGTCAACGATCGCGGGCTTAAGGCGCTGGGCCTCGCCCCGCTCGCGCGGATCCACCACATGACGGTCGTCGGCGAGGATCCGGTGATCATGCTCGAGGCTCCGATCGGCGCGACGCGGCGGGCACTCCAGCGCGCGGGGATGGACATCGACGAGATCGACCTGTTCGAAGTCAACGAGGCTTTCGCGTCGGTGCCGCTGGCGTGGCTCAAGGCGATCGGCGGCGATCCCGGCCGGCTCAACGTCAACGGCGGCGCGATCGCGCTCGGCCACCCGCTCGGCGCGTCGGGGACGAAGCTGATGACGACGCTGGTCCATGCCCTCCGGGCGCGCGGCAAGCGCTGGGGGCTGCAGACGATGTGCGAGGGCGGCGGGCTGGCCAACGTGACGATCGTCGAGGCGGTGTGACCTTTCTCCTCCCCCGACGGGGAGGGGATGTGGAAGGAAAAACCGATGACCCCCTTCACCCAGATCCGCCTCGCCGTCGCCGACGGCATCGCGACCATCACGCTCAGCCGCCCGGAGAAGCTCAACGCCTTTACCGGCACCATGATGGCCGAACTGATCGCCGCGTTCGACGCGACCGACGGCGATGACGCCGTCCGCGCGGTGATCGTCACCGGCGACGGCCGTGCCTTCTGCGCCGGCGCCGACCTCAGCGCCGGTGCGGCGACCTTCGACTACGACAATCGGCCCGACGCGCCACGGGGGGCGTCGCCGGTGCGGACCGACGGGACAACCGACTATGCCCACGAGGCGGTCCGCGACGGCGGCGGCCGGGTGACGCTGCGCATCTTCCGGTCGCTCAAGCCGGTGATCGCCGCGATCAACGGTCCCGCGGTCGGCATCGGCATCACCATGACGCTGGCGATGGACGTCCGGATCATGGCCGACATCGCCCGCGCCGGCTTCGTCTTCGCCCGCCGCGGCATCGTGCCGGAAGCGGCGTCGAGCTGGTTCCTGCCGCGGATCGTCGGCATCGCCCAGGCGCTCGAATGGTGCTTCTCCGGCCGGGTGTTCGATGCCGCCGAGGCGCTCGCCGGCCGCCTCGTCAGCCGTGTCGTGCCGGCCGACCGCCTGCTTGCCGAGGCGACCGCGCTCGCCCGCGAGATCGCCGACCACACCGCCCCGGTCTCGGTCGCGCTGACCCGGCAGATGCTGTGGCGGATGCTCGGGAGCGCGTCGCCGATGGACGCCCACCGCGTCGACAGCCGGGCGATCTGGAGCCGCGGCCGCTCGGGCGATGCCAGGGAAGGCGTCACCTCGTTCATCGAGAAGCGGCCCGCCGTCTTCCCCGACTCGGTCGCCGACGGGATGCCCGACTTCTACCCGTGGTGGGACGAGGCCGAGTACCGCTGACCGAAACCGGTTGACGCATACGTCAACGTCGGCGACGGGATTGCGATGCGCGACGCCGCCGACGCCATCTCCGCTCCGCTCGCCGCCTTCGCCGGCGCGGTCCCGCCCGCCCCTGACTGGTTCGCCGCCGCGGTCGCCGATGTCCCGGGGCGGTCGACCGTCACCGTCGCCGGGGCGGCGATCGAGGTCCTGACGTGGGGCGAGCGCGGGGCGCCCGGGCTGCTGCTCCTCCATGGCAACGGGGCCCATGCCGGCTGGTGGCGCTTCATCGCGCCGTTCTTCGCCCGCGACCACCGCGTCGCCGCCCTCTCGTGGAGCGGGATGGGCGGGTCGGACCACCGCCCCGACTACACCGTCGCCACCTTCGTCGCCGAGGTCGCCGCGGTGATTGCCGCGACCGGGCTCGCCGCCGCCGGCCCGCCCAAGGTCGTCGGCCACAGCTTCGGCGGCTTCCCGATGATGGCGGCGGCGGGGCCGCTCGGGGAGGGTCTCGAC
>CAXTQJ010000276.1:0-402 GCA_964246245.1 uncultured Sphingomonadaceae bacterium | reverse complement strand
TGCGCCCATCCGTTCATCGCCGACAGCATCGCGCGCGAGTCGCTGATCGAGACGCCGGCGGGCTGGACATGGCGCTTCGATCCTTTCCTGTGGGGGCGGTTCACGATCGAGAACACCCTGGATCTGCTGGGCGATCCGCGTTGTCCGGTGGCGCTGGTCTGGGGCGAGCGGTCGATCCTGATGCCCCCCGACCGGGTCGCGGCGATGCGGGCGCTCCTGCCCCCCGGATCGCCCGCCTTCGCCATCCCCGACGCCGAGCACCACCTCATGGTCGACCAGCCGCTCGCCTTCGTCGCCGCGCTGCGCGGGCTGTTCGCGGGGTGGCCGGTGCGGGGCTGAGCCTCTCTCCTACTTTTTCCCTCCCCCCATGTGAGCGCGGCGAACGCCGAGCGGGAGGGCGGG
>CAXTQJ010000275.1:0-3187 GCA_964246245.1 uncultured Sphingomonadaceae bacterium | reverse complement strand
CGTCGGGACCAGCCACGTCCCGTGCGCCTTCATCGCTTTCGCCGCGCGGTCGTCGCCGCGACCAAGGGCGGGGCCGAGCTGCTCGGCGTCGGTCAGATCACCGGAACGCTCGACCCCGGCAAGGCGGCCGACCTGATCGCGGTCGACGGCGATCCGCAGCGCGACCCGAAGGCGGTGCTGAGCGTTAGCTTCGTGATGACCGCGGGGCGAATCGTGCCGATGAAATAGCCTGCGAAGGAGAGCGACCATGACGTTCTCGATACTGGCCGCCGTCGTCGCCGCAAGCCTGTCCGGCGCGACCCCCGATCTCGCTCGCGGCGAATACCTCGTCACGCGGGTCATGTTGTGCGGCGATTGCCATACGCCCAAGGGGCCGAGCGGCGCACCGATCGAAGCCAAGGCGCTGACCGGGGCTCCGTTCGCCGGCGGGCCGCCGGGCAACCCGAACTTCGCCCATTACGCGCCGGCCATCGCCGGTCTGCCGGCGGGGCGGAATGCGGCCGAACTGGCGACGCTACTCGCGACCGGCGCCTATCCCGACGGCCAGGCTCCGCGCCCGCCGATGCCCCCGTATCGCCTCGCCCCGGCCGACGCCGACGCGGTCGCCGCGTATCTGGCTTCGCTGCGCCGCTGAACGGAGCGCGACGATCTAGAACAGCGCCGTGCCGTCCGCGGTCGGCAAGCCGACGCCGAGCAGTTTCGCCACCGTCGGCGCGATGTCGCGCATGTCGATCTCGCCGATCGCGCCGCGCCGGGGTACGCCGGGACCGGCGGCGAAGAAGGCGGCGCGCATCTCGCGATGCGTCGGGAAATAGCCGTGCGTCCCCTTCTGCGACGACGGCGATACCATCGCGTCACCGTGGCCCATCGCGAAGCCGGGCTTGAAGTCGATCCAGAAGCTCGCCTGCCCCGTTCCGCCGAGGCGCGCGACCTCGGCCGCGTCGGCGATCCGGTCGATGCCGAGCGTGGAATCGGCGGCGAGCTTGGCGAGCAGCGCCGCGACCTTAGCCGTGACCGCGGCATTCTCGGGATGCGCAAGCACCACCGCGGCCGACGCCCCGCCCCACAGGGCCGCGTCCCACGCCGTCACCTTGTGCGTCCGCGGGTCGAGGGTGATCAGCCCGGCGTCGACGAAGGCGCGTTCGATGTCGACCGAATGCTCGACGGCGGCGAAGCCGTGATCGGAGACGACGACGACGACGAGATCAGGCTCGGCGGCGCGCGCGGCGGCGACAAGGCGGCCGACGGCGGCGTCGATCTGCGCCAGCGTCGCCTTCGCCTTGTCCGATCCCGGTCCCGCCTCGTGCTCGAAATGGTCGAGGCTCGACAGGTGGAGGGTGAAGAAGCGCGGCCGGTCGAGCGCATAGACCGCCGCCGCCTCGGCAACCTTGGCGTCGTCGGCCGACGCGTCCTCGCCGAACATCAGGTCGGGGTTGGCGCCGCTCTTGGCTTCGATTCGCGCAAGCAGCCCCGGAGTCGATAGTGCGCGGACGAGCTTCAGATCCTCGGGGATGCGCGCGCGCCAGTATTCGGGCCAGTTGTCGTCGATCGCGGTGGCCCCGACACTGACCGGCCAGCCGATCGACGCGACCCGGCCGCCGGCGGCGTGAACCGCGTCCCACAGCGTCGGCACCTTGATGTCGCTCGTGTACCAGTACCAGCCGCCCGAATTCTGGCTCTTGGGATCGAAGGTCGTGTTGTTGGCGATGCCGTGCTTCGCCGGCCAGACCCCGGTGATCAGCGTCGTATGGTTGGGATAGGTGACCGTCGGCAGCGCGTTCCGGACCCCGGTCGCATAAGTCCCCGCAGCCATCAGTGCGCGGAGGTTGGGGGCGGCGAAGCCGCGGCTCGCGTCGATCACGTCGGCCGGCCGTAACCCGTCGATCGAGATCATCAACACCGGCGCGGCCGGCGCGGCAACTGCGGCGGATAGGGCAAGGATCGCGGTCACGGCGGCGGCGAGACGTGCGAGCAAGGTCATCGGCATCGGGCCTCCGGTTCGGCCGCGAGTATACGGCGACGATTGTGACGCGGCGGTGACGGCGTGCGCCATGATTGACGCCGTGCGACTAAAGCGTTTACGCGGCGTTTCCGGCGCTTGGGGGGCGTGCCGTACGACCGCGCCCGTGGAGCCGCCCCGCCCGATGAACCGCATGCCTTCCCGCCTCGCGACGACCGCCTGCCTCGCGGCGGCGCTCGCGGCCGCCGGCTGCAAGAAGAAGGACGAGAAGCCGCGGCCGGCCCCCGAAGCCGGCTATGTCGTGCTCCAGACCGCGACAGTGCCGCTGTTCATCGAACTGACCGGCCGGACCAACGCGTTCGAGACGTCCGACGTCCGGCCGCAGGTCGCCGGGCTGATCCTCGCGCGGACCTTCGTCGAAGGGTCTATCGTCCATAAGGGGCAGGTGCTCTACAAGATCGATCCGGCGCAATACCGCGCGGCGCTGGCGCAGGCGAAGGCGAACCTCGCCAGCGCGGAGGCCAATGCGGTCGCGACGCGGATCAAGGCCGAGCGCTACAAGCCGCTCGCCGACATCCAGGCGGTGGCGAAACAGGACTATACCGACGCCAAGGCGACCGCCGACCAGGCCGCCGCCGCGGTAGCGCAGAACCGCGCCGCGGTCCGCGCGGCCGAGATCAACCTCGGCTTCACCGATATTCCCGCGCCGATCACCGGCCGGGTCGGGCGGTCGCTGGTCACCACCGGTGGCCTCGTCACCGTCGGCCAGACGACGGCGCTGACGACGATCCAGCGCCTCGATCCGATCTTCGTCGACATCCAGCAGTCGTCCACCGACCTCCTCGATCTGCGCCGCACGCTGGCGAGCGAGGGGCGCGTCGCGTCGTCGGCGACGGTCGCGGTCGAGTTCGGCAACGGCCAGGACTATGCCGCGAAGGGCCACGTCGAGTTCGCCGAGGCGGTCGTCGACCCGGCGACCGGCACGGTCACGCTGCGCGCGCTTTTCTCCAACCGGCAGGGCGTCCTCCTCCCCGGCATGTTCGTCCGCGCGCGGCTGAGCCAGGAGACGGCGGTCGACGTCATCCTCGCGCCGATCACCGGCATCCAGCGCGACCCCAAGGGTAAGGCGACCGCGCTCGTCGTTGTCCGCGACGATCCGCAGCAGCATAAGTCGGGTCAGGACGGCGGCAAGGATGATGCCAAGGGCGGCGGCGACAAGGGTGGCGG
>CAXTQJ010000274.1:2396-3204 GCA_964246245.1 uncultured Sphingomonadaceae bacterium | reverse complement strand
GGCCACGTCGTGCCGTGGATCACCGGCGAGGGCACCGGCAGCTTCGCCGCCGACGTCGACGACGGCGTCCTGACCGAGGTCCAGCCCGGCAGCTACGTCTTCATGGATGTCGATTACGCTGCGGCGCTCGGCGGCGATCCCGACGGCGCCTTCGCCACCAGCCTGTTCGTCGCGGCGAGCGTGATCAGCGCCAACCACCCGGCATGGATCACCGTCGACGCCGGCCTGAAGGCCTTCGCCACCGACGGTCCGGTGCCGCGCGCCGTCACCCCGCGCTTCGCGGCGAGCGCGTATTTCTGGTTCGGCGACGAGCACGGCGGCGTCGCCCGACCGGCCGACGGCGTTGCCGTCGCGCTCGGCAAGCGGATCGACTTCGCCGTGCCCCACTGCGATCCGACGGTCGACCGCTATAGCGATTACGTCTTCGTCCGCGGCGACACGGTCGTCGACGTCGTGCCGATCGAGGCGGCACGGGCCTCGCAATGATCCGCGTATCGGCGTAATTCGCGCGCATGGACCTCCACGTCCCGTTCCGCACGCCGACCGCCGGGCAGCTCGCCCTCGCCGCCGCGATTCCCGCCGCGGTCGGGCAACCCGCGCCGACGGTGACGGCGCGCGTTCCGACTGCCGTCTACACCGATCCGGCGCATTTCGCCGCCGAGCAGGTCGCGCTGCGTCGCCTGCCGGTGGTCGTCGCGCCGTCGGCGCTGCTGGCCAGGGGCGAGAGCGTCACCCACGACGGCTTCGGCGTGCCGCTGCTCCTCGCCCGCGACGCGCGCGGGACGCTCCGGGTGTTCCTGAACGTCTG
>CAXTQJ010000274.1:0-2386 GCA_964246245.1 uncultured Sphingomonadaceae bacterium | reverse complement strand
GTAGCGGGGACGCCGCGCCTGATCTGCCCGTACCACGCGTGGAGCTACGCCCTCGACGGCCGGCTGACCGGCGTGCCGCGGCCCGAGACCTTCGCCGGGCTCGACAAGACTGCGCGCGGTCTCGTCGAACTGCCCAGCCGCGAGGCGGGCGGACTGGTCTGGGTCGGGCTCGACCGCGACCACGCCTATGATTTCAGCCTGGCCGCCGGCCCGCTCGCCGCCGACTTCGACGCACTCGGCTTCGCCGATCAGCACCTTTACCGCCGCCGCACCCACGTCGTCGCAGCGAACTGGAAGCTGATCATGGACGCCTTCCTCGAAAGCTACCACGTCCAGCGCCTCCATGCGGCGACGATCGGCGGCATGTTCCAGGACGGCGTCACCACCGGCGACACGATCGGCCCGCACGCACGCTCGGCGGTCGGCCGCGCCGAGAAACTCGACGGCGTCGACTGGAGCGACTGGACCGCGCTCCGCCGCACGGTCACCTTCGCCTACCAGCTGCTCCCCGGCACGGTGATCGTCGCCTCGCCCGACTATATCAACGTCATGACCCTGATGCCGCGCGCGGTCGGCGAAACATGGGTCGAGGATTTCATGCTGATCCCCGCAGCCCCGCTGACGCCGAAGGCCGAGGCGCACTGGCAGCGGTCGTGGGACCTGCTCGACGGCGGCGTCTTCGCCGGCGAGGATTTCCGCGCCGCCGCGCTCGGCCAGCAGGGGCTGGCGTCGGGCGCGGTCGACCACGTCCTGCTAGGCGGCCTCGAGCAGGGCATCGCGCGCTTCCATGCGACGCTCGACGGGCTGATGGCGTGATCCGCCGGCTGCTCCTCGCTGCGCTGGTCGCGCTGGTGGCGCTGCCGGCGGCGGCGGCCGAGTTATGGCGGACGCTGCCGGTACCACCGCCGCTGCCGTCGCCCGCGTCGACCGGCCGCGTGACCCACGACGGTGCGCGACTTTGGTACGCGACCTTCGGCAGCGGACCGCCGGTCGTCCTGCTCCACGGCGGCCTGGCGAACGGCAATTATTGGTCGAACCAGGTCGCGGCGCTGAGCCCGACGCACCGCGTCATCGTCATCGACAGCCGCGGCCACGGCCGGAGCACCCGCGACGCGCGGCCCTATACCTACGAGCTGATGGCCTCCGACGTCGTCGCGGTGATGGACGCGCTCGACGTGCACCGGGCCGCGATCGTCGGGTGGAGCGACGGCGCGATCGTCGGTCTGGTCATGGCCATGAAGCACCCCGAGCACGTCGCCCGGGTCTTCGCTTTCGCCGCCAACATGGACCCGAGCGGGGTCAAGCCCGATACGATGCAGACGCCGGTCTTCAGCCGCTTTGCCGCGCGCGGTCAGGGCGAGTACGACGCCATCTCCCCGACGCCGGGCGGCTACCCCGCCTTCCGCGCCTCGATCGAGCACATGTGGGCGGTCGAGCCGAACTACACCGCCGCCGATCTCGCCCGGATCGCGGTGCCGGTCGCGATCGTCGACGGCGACCACGACGAGGCGATCGAGCCGGCCCATACCGCCTATCTCGCGCGGTCGATTCCGGGGGCCAGGCTGATCATCCTGCCCGGCCTCAGTCACTTCGCGATGCTGCAGGACCCGGCGGCGTTCGCCGACTACGGGACCGGTTTCCTGCCGCCACCCAGACGCGGGGGCGTAACCGCGACGCGGCGGCGGATTAGCCTCGCGCCAGGCGACTCGGCGGAGCGGCAGCGATGACCTCGGCGACCTTCGTCATCCTGAGCGGCGCGCTCAGCTTTGGCGCACCGATGGCGATGGCGGTCTACGAGATCGTCGCGCTGCGCCGCGGCCGACGCGGCGGCGACGACGATCGGCGACCGCCGCCGACGCCGCGACCGAAGCCGCTACCCGACTGCCTCCAGCCGCACGTGCTCGTCGCCCGGCCGCGGATGCGGCAGTTCGAGGACGCGTAGGCGCCCGATGGCGACCGCGACCATCGCTGCGATCTTCGCCGACGTCGCGCCGCATGCGAAGGACAACTACACGTCGGGGCTCAAGCTCAGCGACGCGACCATCGCCCGGTTCGCCATCACCGGCCCGATGCGCATCGCGGGGTTCCTCGCGCAGGTGCTGACCGAGACCGGCTGCGGCCAGGTGCTGTTCGAGAACCTCAGCTATTCGACGCCGGCGCGGCTGCTCCAGGTGTTCGGCGTCGGCAACCATTCGGCCGCGATCACCGCGGCGGAAGTCTCCGGGCTGCTCCACAATCCCGTCGGCCTTGCCGAACGCGTCTACGGCCACGGCAACCCGAAGAAGGCGAAGGAACTCGGCAACACCGATGCCGGCGACGCCTTCAAGTATCGCGGCGGCGGCGGGTCAAGCGGCGGGGGCGGCTACTTGAACGGCGGCTGCGGGGC
>CAXTQJ010000273.1:0-3216 GCA_964246245.1 uncultured Sphingomonadaceae bacterium | reverse complement strand
CGCGATCGACTACTGGCAGATGCTCCCGCCGACCTTCGTCGCCGGTCGGAAATATCCGCTGATCCTAGAAATCCACGGCGGTCCTTACGCCGCCTATGCGCCGGTGTGGTCGAGCGACGACCAGCTCTATGCGTCGGCCGGCTACGTCGTCGTCTACGCCAACCCGCGCGGGTCGACGAGCCAGGGGGCCGACTTCGCCAACAAGATCTGGAAGGACTATCCGAGCCACGACTACGACGACCTGATGAGCGTCGTCGACGACGCGGTCGCGCGCGGGGTCGCCGACGCCGACAACCTGTTCGTCACCGGCGGGTCGGGCGGCGGGCTGCTGACCGCGTGGATCGTCGGCAAGACCGGCCGCTTCAAGGCGGCAGTGACGCAGAAGCCGGTGATCAACTGGGCGTCGGAGGGCCTGACCACCGACGGCTATACCGACATGCTCAAGTATTGGTTCGGCGCGCAGCCGTGGGAGAACCCCGACCTGCTGTGGAAACACTCGCCGCTGTCGCTCGTCGGCCACGTGACGACGCCGACGCTCGTCGTCGTCGGCGAGGAGGACCACCGCACGCCGGGCAGCGAAGCCGAGCAGTTCTACGACGCCTTGCAAATCCGCGGCGTTTCCACCGGCCTGATCCAGGTCCCCGGCGCGAGCCACCACGGGCTGGCGGAGCGGCCGTCGCAGTTGACCGCGGAGAACGCCGCGATCCTCGCGTGGTTCGGACGGTACCGGACGGATAAGGGCGGGAGCGGTGCCGGCAACTAGCGTCGACCGCGACCTGATCCGCCGCTGGTCGGCGGCGCGGTCGCTGTCGCGGCGTCTGCCCCCGCCGGTCGTCGACGGCGAGGCGGTCCGCGTCGACGCTGGGCTGCCGGCCGAGGAGCGGCGATACATCTTCGCCGAACTGACGCCCGCGGTCGCGGCGCTGGCGGCGACGATCGACCGCCCGCCATCCTGATCAAGGCGTGCGCCCCGCTCGCCGACCTCCTTGCCGCGCTGCCGCCCGGCTGGCGCGGGCACCCGCAGGCGTGGTTCATGGCGTGCGACAGCGCGATGCCCGCTCCTGCCGCGCCGCTGCCGCGGGGCTACGCCGTCGCGGTGACCACCGACGGCGCGGCGCTGGCGGCCGCGGTCACGACCGCCGACCGCGCCGTCGTCGCGCCCCGTCGCGCCCGCGCCCCCCACCGTCCGGCCGACGCGCGGCAAGTCCTGACCGCGACGGCCGATGGTCGCGCGCTCTACGCCATTTTCGGCTGGACGATTCTTGCGCCTTGGTCGACCGCCGAGCGGGAAGCCGGCTGACGCCCGCCGACTTTCAGTGCGACACCGGTTGCGTCGCGGCGAAGGCGATGGTGGCGACGCGGAACGCGCGCGGACACCGGGCGGGATGCGGTCGACGGTGAGGACCGCATCGATCCGCGCCGTCGCCATCGCCGCCTCGTCGCCGCCGTAATTCAATACCCCCGCGACGGGCTCGGCGCTCTCATCATGCGCGGGGACGTAGCGCGTGCGCATCGCGACGCCGCACGCCCGGCTCGCGAAAGTCGGACCGGCATCCCCCTTCGCGATGCGGCAGACAACGGGCTTGCCGTCACGATCGACGACGATCTCGATCAGCATCCGGCCGAAGCCGCCGTCCCCCGATACCGAATACATGAACGCCGAAGCTCAGCCCCTCTCGTCGGCCGCCCGCGGCGCGCCGCTGGCCACCGCCGCAGCCAGATCATCGCCAGCATCGGCGTCCCCTTCACGTTGGTCGCTGCTGCGCCGCGTACACGCCGGCGCAGCAATGATACGGCGGATTGCGCGAGCCGCGCAACGACCGCGAAGCCGCCGGTCGCCGGCCAGCGGTGCGTCTCGGCCGCTCGTGCGTTATCACAACGCCGTTACCGGAAAGCTTCGATGCGCCTGCTCCTCGCTATCCTTCTCGCCGCCCCCGTCGCCGCCGCGCCGGTCGCGACCGATCCGCCGAACAATCCGACGTACAAGCCAGCTTTCGCCGGGCAGCACCGGGCAGAGGAAGTGCATACCCGCACGCCGCTGACCGTCACCGAGGTCGCGACCAGCCTGCGCTATCCCTGGGCGATCGCGTTCCTGCCCGATGGGCGGATGCTGGTCACCGAGAAGCCGGGGACGATGCGGATCGTGACCACGGCGGGGAAGGTGTCGCCGCCGGTCGCGGGAGTGCCGGCGGTCAACTTCGACGGGCAGAGCGGGCTGCTCGGCCTCGCGCTGTCGCCGGGTTTCGCGACCGACGCCCACGTCTACTGGACGTACAGCGAGCCGCGCCGCGGCGGCACCAATGCGCTCGCCCTCGCGCGGGGGACGCTGGTCGACGGCCCCGCGCCGCGGCTCGACGACGTGCAGGTGATCTTCCGCGTCCAGCCGCCGCTCGCGTCGAGCTATCACAATGGTGGCCGCCTCGTGTTCGCGCGCGACGGGACGCTGTTCCTTGGCCTCGGCGAGCGCGCCATCCTCCCCGGCCGGGTGCAGGCGCAGGACCTCGGCAGCGATCTCGGCAAGATCGTCCATCTCAACGCCGACGGCAGCCCGGCGGCCGACGATCCGCGTCGCGCCGGCGAGCGGCCGGAAATCTGGACCAGCGGCCACCGCAACATCCTGGGGCTCGCCTTCGACCCGGCGGGCGCGCTGTGGGAGGTCGAGATGGGCCCGCGCGGCGGCGACGAGCTCAACCGGATCGAGCGCGGCCACGACTATGGCTGGCCGACGATCGGCTACGGCGAGGAATATTCGGGCAAGCCCGTCGGGCGCGGCATCACCGCCGCGCCGGGCATGGAGCAGCCGGTCTATTACTGGGACCCGGTGATCGCGCCGGCGTCACTCGCCATCTATTCGGGCAAAATGTTTCCGGAATGGAAGGGCGACTTCCTGGTCGGCGGGCTCGCGTCGACCGCGCTCGTCCGCCTCGTCGTCCGCGGCGGCCGCGTCGTCGGCGAGGAGCGCCTGCTAACCGATCGCCACGAACGTATCCGCGACGCGGTCGAAGGCCCCGACGGGGCGGTGTGGATCGTCACCGACGACGACCCGGGCAAGCTGCTGCGGGTGAGCGGACGGCGGTAACGATCCTCCCCGCCCCGCGAGCGGGGAGGATCGACGTGGCGTCCGCCGGCTCATCCGGGTAAGTCCCGATCATGTCCTCCCCCGCCATCCCCGCCGCGACCGTCGTTCTCGTCCGTGACGCCCCCGACGGGTGGGAG
>CAXTQJ010000272.1:0-3228 GCA_964246245.1 uncultured Sphingomonadaceae bacterium | reverse complement strand
GGTGGTGGAAACGGTCGCCGACCTGTGGGCGCTCGACCGCGCGCGGCTGTTCCCGGGGCGCTACCATGTGCTCGGCGGCCGGCTGTCGGCGCTCGACGGGGTCCGGCCCGAGGACCTCAGCATCGACGCGCTCATCGGCCGGGTCGCTGCGGGGGGCATCGCCGAGGTGGTGCTGGCGATGAACGTCACGCTCGAGGGGCAGACGACGATGCATTACGTCGCCGACCGCCTCGCCGGCCTGCCGGTGCGGGTGACCCAACTCGCCCACGGGATGCCGGTCGGCGGCGAGCTCGACTATCTCGACGAGGGGACGCTCGCCCAGGCGCTGCGCGCGCGGCGGCCGGTGGCGTGAGCCGGACCGCCCGCGCCTGATCCTCCCCGCTTGCGGGGAGGACCAGCGGCGGCGGGAGGATTGCCGTTCATTGACCCTCTGCGGCTGAAAACCTACATCCATTCGATGACCATCCTCCCGATCATCGAGGCCCCGGATTCCTCGCTGCGCCGCATCTCCGCGCCCGTCGCCGCGGTCGACGACGGCCTCCGCCGGCTGATGGACGACATGCTCGCGACGATGTACGCCGCGCCGGGCATCGGGCTGGCGGCGATCCAGGTCGGGGTGGCGAAGCGGGTGCTGGTCATCGACCTCCAGCGCCGCGCCGCTCCGGCCGACGACGCGCCGGCCGACGAGGGAGCCGAGCCGGTCGAGGTCCGCGAGCCGCGCTTCTTCGTCAATCCCGAGATCGTCTGGGCATCGGACGAGGTGGGCGCGTACAACGAGGGCTGCCTGTCGGTCCCCGAGCTGTTCGGCGACGTCGTCCGCCCGCTCCGCGTCGGCGTGCGGTGGCTCGACTACGATGGTCGCGAGCGCGAGGAGGAGATGGACGGCCTCCTCGCCACCTGCCTCCAACACGAGATGGACCACCTCGACGGCATCCTGTTCTACGACCACCTGTCGAAGCTGAAGCGCGACATGATCGTCAAGAAGCTGACCAAGCGGCAGCGAATCGCGGCGTAACTTCGCATTCTTCACTCGGCCACGCTCGTGAAACGCTTTTTGTTTTTCGCGTCGCGCGTCGGGTGCGCAGGTGCGAAGCTCACTAAGCTCACACCTATGGGCGAAGTCGTCTTCCGTATTGGCGGGCGAAGTCGGCGACCGGCACCAAGCGCCGGGGGTGGGGCTCGGGGTGCGCAAAACATGCCGCGCCTGCCCGTCGGCGCGGTGGCAATCAGGACCAGCGATGAGAAAGAGCCCGCCGCCCGAGTCGCGCGACTAACCGAGGATAGCCCGGACGGGGTGCTGTAGGACAGCGTTTTGTGGCCCGACCGCCGTCCGCGAGTCCTCTCTGCTCCGCGGGGAGGTGGCACGGCGCAGCCGTGACGGAGGGCGGTCGATCGAATGGCTGCGGCGTCGCGCTCGAACGCCCCGCCACCATGCGGTTGAAGGAGCCGCGTGTTCCTCTTGGCAAGCGACGAGGATCGAGTCGTGGCTGATCGCTTGCCGATCGTCGCCGAGGGGACGGGAGAGGAAGGGAGGCGTCGCGGCAAAGCCGCGCCGTCGGACGGGTGCGGCGGAGGGAGGCGCCGCCGCCCCGCCAGCCGGCTTGCCGCGAGTCGGCGCTAACGCGGCAAACGCGAAGGGCGTCTGCCGCGTTAGCTTCGCCGCGTCAGCGCTTCGAGAACTGGAAGCTCTTGCGCGCCTTCGCCTTGCCGTACTTCTTCCGCTCGACCACGCGGGGGTCGCGCGTCAGGAAGCCGGCGTGCTTGACGACCGGGCGGAGCGCCGGCTCGAAGCGGGTCAGCGCCTGCGAAATCCCGTGCTTGACCGCGCCGGCCTGGCCCGACAGGCCGCCGCCCTTGACGGTGGCGATCACGTCGTACTGGTCGCGGCGCTCGGCGACGTCGAACGGCTGATTGATGACGAGACGCAGCGTCGGCCGGGCGAAATACTCGGTCTGGTCGCGGCCGTTGACGACGATCTTGCCCGATCCCGGCTTGATCCACACCCGCGCGATGGCGTTCTTGCGCTTGCCGGTGGCATAGGCGCGGCCCTGCGCGTCGATCTGCTGCTCGCGCAGCGGCGCGGCCGAGACGCCGTCGTGCTCGCGGGTCACCCCGGCTTCGGTCTGCAGCGCGCCGAGATCGGCGAGCGACTGGCGGTTGTCGTCGATCATGCTTCACCCGTCGTGGCGGTGGTGGTACCGGTGGCGGCGGTCGAGCCGACGCGGCCGATGGTGTTCTTCGGGTTCATCGCGGCGATGTCGAGCACCTCCGGCGACTGTGCCGCGTGCGGGTGGTCGGGGCCCTTGAAGATGCGCAGGTTGGCCATCTGTCGCCGGCCGAGGGGGCCGCGCGGGACCATCCGCTCGACCGCCTTCTCGAGGACGCGCTCGGGGAAGCGGCCGTCGAGGACCTTGTCGGCGGTCACTTCCTTGATCCCGCCGATATAGCCGGTGTGGCGGTAGTAGACCTTCTTCTTCGCCTTGTTGCCAGTGAAGCGGACCTTCTCGGCGTTGATCACGATGATGTTGTCGCCGCAGTCGACGTGCGGGGTAAAGCTCGCCTTGTGCTTGCCGCGCAGGCGGTTGGCAATCAGCGACGCGAGCCGTCCGACGACGAGGCCGTCGGCGTCGATCAGCAGCCATTTCTTGTCCACGTCGGCCGGCTTGACCGACGCCGTCATTCGCGAAAGCATGAGGGGTGTCCGATTGCGGGTTCGCGGCGCGTATCGGCGAAACGGTCGCTGTAGGCAAGCGAAAACCGCCATTTGGCCGGTGGTATCGGGCTACCGCTGGCGCTGGCGGGCCCGGTGCGCGGTCCAGACCGTCGCTGCGACGAGGAGCGCGGCGCACGCCTGGTGGGCGGCGGCGAGCGCGACGGGCACATGGGTCACGACGGTCAGCACGCCGAGGACGAACTGCACGACGACGAGCCCGCCCATCGCGACCGCGCGCCGTCCGGCGCCGGCGCGGTAGCTGGCGATCGCGATCGCCAGCGCGGTGCCGGCGACGAGGTAGGCCAGCGTCCGGTGGACGAACTGGACCGAGACGGGGTCGGCGACGAGGCTGGCCAGCGGCGGGACGAGCGCCGTCCCCATCAGCGGCCACGTGGCGGCGGCGTGGCCGGCGCGCAGGCCCGCCGTGAGCGCCCCCCAGACGATCTGGGTGGCGAGGAGGACGGCGAAGGGGAGGGGCCACTTGTTACCCCTCCCCTTCAGGGGAGGGGCGAGAG
>CAXTQJ010000271.1:1600-3230 GCA_964246245.1 uncultured Sphingomonadaceae bacterium | reverse complement strand
CCGCGCTTCGCGCGTCGCTCGCCCCTCCCCTGAAGGGGCGGGGACGGCGTCGCGGATCGCCTGCCACTCGGGCCGCAGGACGTCCATGATCGTCGCCTCGACCAGCCGCTCGACATAGGCGCGCGGGGTATAGTGCGCGCCGAGCCTGGCCCGGTCGGCCGGCGTCAGGACCTGTTCGAGGAGGGTGCCGAAGATCGCCGGCTCGACCGCGCGCCAGTCCTTGTCGGCGGCGACGCGCAACTCGTTCTTGTATTCGTCGGGCAGGTTGTAGATCTGCGCCGCGGCGAACAGGTTGCCGTTGAAGTAGCGGACGAGCGCGTCGCCTTCGGACCAGAAGCTGTCGGGGGCCGGATCGTTCATCGCCCGCCACAGCGTCTCCAGCCCGGTCCGCCAGTAGCGATCCGAGCTGCCGGCGGCGCGGTCGAGGAACTTCTTGAAGCTGTCGGGCTCGAGCAGCTTCACGTCCTCGGCGAACATGCAGAACAGCAGCCGCATGAGGAACAGCGACGTCGATTCGATGCCGAGCGCGGTCTCGGCCGGGCCGCCGCCCTTCCTTTTCTGATCGTCCTCGAGCTTGGCGGCGACGCGGGCGAGGCGGGCGGCGATGTCGCGGGTGACCGCGACCGCCTGCAGCCGCGGGTCGATGCTCGCCGGATCGAGCCAGACGGCGCGGAACCGCGCGGCGACCTTCGGGTCGCGCAGGTCGTCGAGCGCGACGCGGTACGACCGCTGGTCGGGAAAGAAGCTGTAGCCGCGCCCGTTGCCGGCCCAGTCGAAGTAGAGCTCGAACGCGCGGCCGACGTCGGCGACGACGAGGAACGGCGGCGTCCGGTGGTCGGCGGGGAGCGCGAGGGCATAGCGTTCGGCCTGGATGCGCGCGTCGGCCATCAGCCGGTCGTAGCGCGGGGCCGGCCGGCCCGGCGCGGCGTGGCCAACGACGAAGCCGAGCAGGTCGCGGATCGGCTCGGGCGGCGGCGTGGCGGGGTCGGGCGGCGCGGTCTCGCCGGGCTTCAACTGGCTCTGCTTGGCTTCGAGGACGAAGCTGCCGCGGCGATAGAGGTCGATCCGCCCCGTCCCCTTGCCGCCGAGCGCCGCCGCCGACCGGACCGGGGCCTCGAACTGATATTCGGCCAGGACGCCGCCGACCGCCGGCGCCGGCTCGGGCAGGCCGAGCGCACGGCAGAAGTCGGTCAGGAACATGACGTAATTGGCGCGTGCCGCGCCGCCGGCGGTGCCCAGCCACTTCTTGAGCAGATCGTCGACCGTCATCGCGGCGCACCGTAACGCTTCCGGCGGCGGCCGCAACGGCGGAACATAGCCTGAATCCCGGTCGTTACCGCCACGTCACGATCAGGAGACCGGCCATGTCGACCAAGCGTGAAGCGATCGCCCCGAACGGCGACAAGCGGTACGTGACGCGGAACGACGACGGCACCTTCAAGACCAGCGTCGAGGAACACCGGTCGCTGTCGCAGGACGACCGCAAGGAGGCCAAGGCGACGGCGAAGCCCGGGCACGGCGACAAGGGCGACGGGCACAAGGGAAAGAAGTAGCGGCCGCGGCGAAGCCTGCGTCGGATGGGTTCGGTGGGTAGACTCGGCCGCCCCGCCGGCCGGGCTTGCGCGAGTCC
>CAXTQJ010000271.1:324-1590 GCA_964246245.1 uncultured Sphingomonadaceae bacterium | reverse complement strand
GTCCCCCGGTAACCTAGAAGTCGCTGCGCAACTTTTTGGTCACCGGGGGCCGCGCCGCGCCATGTTCTCGAAAATCCTCATCGCCAACCGCGGCGAGATCGCGTGCCGTGTCATCCGTAGCGCGAAGGCGATGGGGATCGCGACCGTCGCGGTCTATTCCGACGCCGACGCGGGGGCGCTCCACGTGAGCATGGCCGACGAGGCGGTGCGGCTGGGGCCGGCCCCGGCGAGCGAGAGCTATCTCCTCGGCGACCGGATCGTCGACGCGTGCGTCGCGACGGGGGCGGAGGCGGTCCATCCGGGCTACGGCTTCCTGTCGGAGCGCGCGTGGTTCGCCGAGGCGCTCGCGGCGAAGGGCATCGCCTTCATCGGGCCGCCGGCGAGCGCGATCGCGGCGATGGGCGACAAGATCGAATCGAAGAAGCTCGCCAGGGCCGCCGGGGTCAGCGTCGTCCCCGGCTTCGTCGGCGAGATCGACGACACCGCGCACGCCGTCCGCATCGCCGGCGACGTCGGCTATCCGGTGATGATGAAGGCGTCGGCCGGCGGCGGCGGCAAGGGGATGCGGCTGGCGTGGAGCGAGGCCGACGTTCGCGACGGCTTCGACGCGGTGCGCCGCGAGGGGCAGGCGAGCTTCGGCGACGACCGCGTCTTCATCGAGAAGTTCATCGAGCAGCCGCGCCACATCGAGATCCAGGTCTTGGGCGACCGGCACGGCAACATCGTCTATCTGAACGAGCGCGACTGCTCGATCCAGCGTCGCCACCAGAAGGTCGTCGAAGAGGCCCCGTCGCCGTTCGTGACGTCCGAGATGCGCCGCGCGATGGGCGAGCAGGCGGTCGCGCTGGCGCGGAACGTCGGCTACTTCAGCGCGGGGACGGTCGAGTTCATCGCCGGGGCCGACCGCGGCTTCTACTTCCTCGAGATGAACACGCGGCTTCAGGTCGAGCATCCGGTGACCGAGGCGATCACCGGCGTCGACCTCGTCGAGGCGATGATCCGCGTCGCGGCGGGCGAGCCGCTCGGCTTCGGCCAGGCCGACGTGCGGCTCGACGGCCACGCGATCGAGACGCGGGTCTATGCCGAGGACCCGTACGCGGCTTCCTGCCGTCGATCGGGCGGCTGCGGACGTACCGCGCGCCCGACACGCCCGGCGTGCGGGTCGACACCGGCGTCGTCGAGGGGAGCTAGATCAGCGTCTTCTACGACCCGATGATCGCCAAGCTGATCACCCACGGCGCGACGCGGGCCGACGCCATCGCCGCG
>CAXTQJ010000271.1:0-314 GCA_964246245.1 uncultured Sphingomonadaceae bacterium | reverse complement strand
CTTCCTCGGCGCGGTCATGGCGCATCCGCGCTTCCGCGCCGGCGCGGCGGTGACGACGGCATTCATCGCCGAGGAGTATCCGCACGGGTTCCACGGCAGCCCGGCGTCGGGCGCGGGGACGACCGCGCTGATCGCCGCCGCCGCCGTGATCAACGCGGTCGAGGTCGAGCGCGATCAGCTGATCGACGGCCAGCTGAGCGGCCACGGCGCGGTGTTCGGCAGCGCGTGGGTGGTCGAGCTGGACGGCGCGCGGGTACCGGTCGACGTGCTCGCGACGGGCGACGCGTTCGAGCTGCTGATCGGGGCGGCGGCGG
>CAXTQJ010000270.1:0-3266 GCA_964246245.1 uncultured Sphingomonadaceae bacterium | reverse complement strand
CACCGGCCACATGTTCCACAACATCGGTGACGGCACCTATTTCCATTCGGGCTCGCTCGCCGTCCGCGCGGCGGTCGCGGCGGGGGTCAACATCACCTTCAAGGTGCTGTTCAACGGCGCGGTGGCGATGACCGGCGGCCAGCCTGTGGACGGCGAGCTGACGGTCGGCCGGATTGCCGCCCAGGCTGCGGCCGAGGGCGTCGCGCGCGTCGTGGTCGTGTCCGACGATCCGTCACGCCACCCGGTCGCCACGCTGCCGGCGGGAACGGCGGTGCGGCCGCGCGACGAGCTGGACGCGGTGCAGCGCGAGCTGCGCGACGTGCCCGGCGTGACCGTGCTGATCTTCGACCAGGCCTGCGCCACAGAGCTGCGGCGGCTGCGAAAGCGCGGCAAGGCAGCGGACCCGGCGGTCGCGGTGGTCATCAACGACCTCGTCTGCGAGGGCTGCGGAGACTGCTCGCGCGCGTCCAACTGCCTCGCGGTGGTGCCGGTGGAGACGGAGTTCGGCCGCAAGCGCGCCGTCGACCTCTCGACCTGCAACAAGGACCTGTCCTGCATCGAGGGCTTCTGCCCCAGCTTCGTCACCGTCGAGGGCGGCCGGCTTCGCAAGCCCGCGCTCGCCGCCGCCGACGCCGCCGACCTGCCGCTTCCCGACCTGCCCGCGCTCGACCGGCCGTTCTCGGCCGTGGTCACCGGCATCGGCGGCACCGGCGTCGTCACCATCGGCGCGCTGATCGGCATGGCGGCGCACATGGACGGGCTCGACGTCCGGGTGATGGACATGACCGGCCTCGCGCAGAAGGGCGGCGCGGTCGTCAGCCACGTCCAGCTGGCACGGTTCGGAAGCGGCACGATTTCGGCGGCCAAGGTCGGGGCGGGCACGGCCGACCTCCTGCTCGCCTGCGACCTGGTCGTCGGCGCGATGCCCGACAATCTCGGCCGCGCCTCCGCCGCGCACGGCCGGGTGATCGCCAACGACCACGAGACCGTCACCGGCCTGTTCACGCGCGACCCCGGCTTCGCGGTGCCCATGTCCCCGCTCAAGCGCGCGGTGGAAGCCGCGGTGCCGCCCGGATGCGCCACCTTCGTCGACGCGACCGCGCTCGCGACGGCGCTGGTGGGCGACGCGGTCGGGGCCAACCTGTTCCTGATGGGCTTCGCCTGGCAGCGCGGGCTGCTGCCCGTCTCGCTGGACGCGCTGGACCGGGCGATCGCGCTCAACGGCGTCGCGGTGCCGCTCAACCGCTCGGCCTTCGCCTGGGGCCGGCGCGCGGCGGTCGACCTCCGTTCGGTCCAGCAGGCCGCGCAGGGCGAGCCCCCTGCCGGGCACCGCCTGTCCGAGAGCGTCGAGGAGGCGGTGGAGCGCCGGGCCGCCTTCCTTCAGGCCTATCAGGACGCACGCTACGCCGGCCGGTATCGGGAGATCGTGCAGCGGGCGGCCGCGGCCGAGGAGCGGGTGGCCCCGGGTAGGACGGACCTGCGGCGCGCGGTCGCGCAATCGCTGTTCCGGCTGATGGCGTACAAGGACGAGTACGAGGTCGCCCGGCTGCACACGCAAACGGGGTTCCGGGAACGGATCGCCGAGCGGTTCGAGGGACCGTACACGGTCGCCTACCATCTCGCGCCGCCGCTGCTGGCGAGGCGCGACCGCCATGGCGGCCGGCCGCGCAAGTCCCGCTTCGGGCCGTGGATGCATCCCGCGTTCCGCGTCCTGGCGCAGCTGCGCCGGCTGCGCGGCACGCCCTTGGACGTGTTCGGCTATACCGCGGAGCGGCGTCTGGAGCGCGAACTGATCGAGGAGTTCGTGCAACAGCTCGACGGCGAGCTGCTCCCTGCGCTCACCCCGGCCAACCACGCGGCCGCCGTCGCGCTCGCCCAGGTGCCGCAGATGATCAAGGGGTTCGGCCACGTCAAGCTCGACAACGTCGCGCTCGCGCGGCGGCGGCACGAGAGCGCGCTGCGTCACTTCCGCGAGGCGGACGCGGACGCGGCGCGGTCCGCTGAGACAACTCCCGTCCTCGACGACGCGTGACGGCGGATCGGAGGCACCGCCTTCTGCACTCCAGCCGGCGCCACTGGCGAAAGTCGGCGACATCCGCCCGAGAACGGGTCACTCCTCCCCCGCATCACGCACCGGCCACCCAGGAGACCTAGCGATGCCTAGCCCGCACTTCACCGACTTCGTCCAGGAACTGGCGGCCCGGACCGAGATCGAGGACACGCTCAAGCGCTTCATCCGCGCGGTGGACCGGCAGGACTGGGCGGAGGCGCGCGCGACCTACCACCGCGACGCGATCGACGAGCACGGCTTCTTCTCCGGCGGCGCCGACGCGTTCGTCGACTTCCTGGCCCGCGTCCACGCGGAACAGGACCATTCGATGCACTTCCTGTCTAACATCCTGATCGAGTTCGGTTCGGCGGACGCCGCGCTCGTGGAGAGCTACTGCCTGGTCGTCCAGCGGTTCGACGCCGCGTCCGGGGAAGCGCCGGCGGGCAGCCACGGCGTACGCAAGTTCGGCAGCTCGCGCTACGTGGACCGGTTCGAGAAGCGCGACGGCGCGTGGAAGGTCGCGCACCGGACGCTGATCCTCGGCGACCTGGAGTCCGGCGCGATCCGCGAGCCGCTGACCTTCCCCCCGGGGTTCACGATGCAGCGCCACGACATGACCGACCGGCTGTACGCGCTGCGGTCGGCCTTTTTCGGATCGGACACGCCGTAGCGGGGCCGGCCCCGGCCCCGGCGCGCCCGATCAGCCGGGGGTCGTCACTCCTCCGGCGCGATCGTGACCCGCAGGCCCTCGGGCACCGAGGCCAGGGGGAGCTGGCAGGAAAGGCGGGACTCGGGGCGCCGCCGGCCGGAACCGTCCAGCAGCGCGTTCTCGTCCTCGCCGATTGGCGGCAGCCGGGCCAGGAACGCCCCTTCCACATAGACGTGACAGGTCGCGCACGCGCACGTGCCGCCGCACAGCGCCATGATCTCGTCGATGCCGCCGTCGCGGATCGCGTCCATGACGGCGAGATCGGGATCGGTCTGCGTCTTCAGGCGCATCGTCTCGCCCTCGCGGGTGGTCACGAACAACAGCGGCATGTCGGTGCCTTTCGGTCTGGGCGGGACGGGCGACGGCGCGGGCCGAAGCCGTCAGGCGAAGTGGGTCGTCAGCGTGCCGATCCCGTCGATCGACACGTCGACCCGGTCCCCGGGATGTAGGAACACCCGCGGCTTGCGGCCGACCCCCACGCCCGCGGGCGTGCCGGTCAGCAGGATG
>CAXTQJ010000269.1:0-3277 GCA_964246245.1 uncultured Sphingomonadaceae bacterium | reverse complement strand
CGTCGCCCGGCGCCGGCCCCACCACGCGAACGACCCGCCGGTGGCGGCCGCGACCTACGACCACCTGGTCGTCTTCGGCGATTCGCTGGTCGACGCGGGCAACGCCTACCTCGCCACCGGCGGGCTGACCGCGCAGCCGGGCTACGGCTATTTCGACGGCCGCTTCTCGAACGGGCCGGTGTTCACCGATCTCGTCAACGCGCGGCTCACCGAACATTCGGCGCACTCGACGACGAACTACACCGTCCCCTTCTTCGTCGGCGGCGACAACGCCGCGGTCGGTGGTGCCCTCGCGGCGGGTAACCGGTCGCTGCTCGGCTTCACCGTGCCTGGCCTGACCGCCCAGCTCGCCCTATACGGGGGCAGCGGCAAGGCGATCGACCCGAACGCGCTCTACGTCCTCAACTTCGGCGGCAACGACGCCAGCGCGCTCGCCGCCGGGGTCGCGGCGGCGCCGAGCCCGGCCGCAGCGGCGGCGTTCGCCAACACGTACACGACCGCTTTCACCAGCGCCTACGTCACCGCGATCACCGCGCTCCACGCTGCCGGCGCGCGCCATTTCCTCATCGGCGGGGTGCCGATCCCCAACACCGCGGGCGTCCACCTCGAGACGGCGCTCCAGGCGGCGCTGCAGGGCGTGTCGTTCGTCGACGGCACGACGCTGCAGCAGATCGATTACTTCACGTTCTTCGGCGAGCTGGTCGCCCATCCCGCCGCGTTCGGCCTGCCGGCCAACATCGACACCAACATCGCTGATGCCTGCGTCGAGACCGGCAGCACACCGGGGGTGACCGCGCCGCCGCCGTCGCCGACCCCCGCCCATCCGCACTGCACGCAGTTCGTCAGCTTCGACGGCGATCATCCGACCGCGCCCGTCCATGCCGCGCTGGCTCGCTACGTCGACGGCTTGATCGGCGTCCCGCTCGCCGCCGGGGCGGTCCCCGAGCCGGCGGCGTGGACGCTGATGGTGATCGGCTTCGGCGTGATCGGTACCGCAGTCCGTCGACAACCGGTCGCGAACGCGAAATCTTATTGCGCTTTCGCCGTTGACAACGTAACTTTCCGTCGGTAGCAGCGCACGCTCGCCGATAGCGGAGCGTGTCAGCCGTGAGTTCAATCCCTTCGTCCAACGGTGCCGAAGCCGTCGTCCGCGCGCTGACGGACCTCGGCGTCGAGGTCGTCTTCGGCTATCCCGGCGGCGCGGTCCTGCCGCTCTACGACGCGCTGTTCGCCCAGGAAAGCTCCGGCCGGCCGCGCATCCGCCATATCCTCGTCCGCCACGAGGCCGGCGCGGTCCACGCCGCCGAGGGCTATGCCCGGTCGACCGGCAAGCCCGGCGTCGTCCTCGTCACCAGCGGCCCCGGCGCGACCAACGCCGTCACTGGCATCGCCGACGCGATGCTCGATTCGATCCCGCTCATCGTCCTGACCGGTCAGGTCCCGACCCACCTGATCGGCAGCGACGCCTTCCAGGAATGCGACACCATCGGCATCACCCGCCACTGTTCGAAGCACAACTACCTCGTCAAGGACGCGGCCCGTCTTGCCGAGACGATCCACGAGGCGTTCCACGTCGCGACGTCGGGTCGCCCCGGCCCAGTCGTCGTCGACCTGCCCAAGGACGTCCAGGTTGCGAAGGTCCGCTACGTCCGGCCCGGCGCGATCCGCCACAAGACCTACCAGCCGCAGGTCAAGGGCGACCTGACCGCGATCGAGGCGGCGGTCGAGATGCTCGCCGCCGCCGAGCGGCCGATCCTCTACACCGGCGGCGGCGTGATCAATTCTGGACCGGGCGCCAGCGTCCTCCTCCGCGAACTCCAGCGGCTGACCGGCGCCCCGGTGACGTCGACGCTGATGGGCCTCGGGACCTTTCCCGCGTCGTCGCCGGCGTTCCTCGGGATGCTCGGGATGCACGGCACCTACGAGGCCAACCTCGCGATGCACGGGGCCGACCTGATGCTGTGCCTCGGCGCGCGCTTCGACGACCGCGTCACCGGGCGGCTCGACGCCTTCTCGCCGGGCAGCCGCAAGATCCACGTCGACATCGACCGCTCGTCGATCAACAAGACGGTCCGCGTCGATCTCGGCATCGTCGGCGACGTCGGCCATGTCCTCGAGGACATGATCAAGGTGTGGAAAAGCCGCGGCCACCGCGCGGCGAACCTGAAGCCGTGGTGGGAACGGATCGCCGGCTGGCGCGCGCGCGACTGCCTCGGCTTCGCGCAAGCCGGCCGCGACATCCTCCCCCAGCACGCGGTCCGGCGGCTGTGGGAAGCGACCCACGCGCGGAACCCGATCATCACCACCGAGGTCGGGCAACACCAGATGTGGGCGGCGCAGCACTTCGGCTTCGAGGGGCCGAACAAGTGGCTGACGAGCGGCGGCCTCGGCACGATGGGCTACGGCCTCCCCGCCGCGATCGGCGCGCAGCTCGGCAATCCGAAGGCCTTGGTCATCGACATCGCCGGCGAAGCGTCGATCCAGATGAACATCCAGGAACTCGGCACCGCGAGCCAGTACCGCCTACCGGTCAAGGTGTTCATCCTCAACAACGAATATATGGGCATGGTCCGCCAGTGGCAGGAACTCAACCACGGCGGGCGGTACAGCGAGAGCTATTCGGAAGCCCTGCCCGACTTCGTCAAGCTGGCCGAGGCGTACGGCTGGAAGGGCCTGCGCATCGACGCCGTCGACGACCTCGACGCCGGTATCGCCGCGATGCTCGCCCACGACGGCCCGGTCATGGTCGACTGCCGCGTGTCGAAGCTGGCCAACTGCTTCCCGATGATCCCGTCGGGCGCGGCGCATACGGAGATGGTGCTGCATGCCGGCGAGACGGTCGGCGAGGCCGGCGAAGAGGCGAAGGCGCTGGTGTGAGGAGACGCATGAAACCACTGCTCAGATATTGCTCAGGTATATTGCTCGCCTTTTCGACAGGGACTGCAGGTATGGCTGCTGAACGCTGGCCCACGCTGCCGGCGTCGGGCTTTATAGTTGGTCACATAGCTGTCCCAGCCGACGTTGAGCGAGGCGACGCCGTGTTTGCGACCAACTCCGGCGGAGTTAGTACTGGACGACCTGCCGCCATCGTCATCCCGCAATTCGCGTACCTTACCGATGCGAATGGAATGCGAATACCCGTCGTAGTTGTGCAAGCGGAGACAGCCGAACAAGGAACCATCCTTGGGATGAGGGACGCGGACGGCGGGGAACACGTTGCGCTGCTTGGGGAAGTGACGCTGCTCGGAAAGACTCATCCGTAACGGTACGATCATGG